>JBJENW010000263.1:0-1723 GCA_051880395.1 Lachnospiraceae bacterium
CAATGTCAGTTAGTTAAATTACAAGGTTAAATCCCCTGTTGGGGGTCTAACGTTATTTTTCAAAATTTTCCCAAAAAAGGGATTGACAAACAGCGCAAAATGTGTGGCCGCTTTCGCTACTGATTGGTTTTTAGTCGTAGCGAAAGCGGCCCTTGAATTGAAAGTATAGTCTTTTCAATTCAAGGAGGTACACATTTATGTTGCACGAATCAATTAAAACTGCTTTCTCAGATGCCGTCAGTCATGTTGCATCCAATATTTCGCTTTATGCAGTAAATCCAGGCAAGGATCTGACCCGCAACAGAAAGATGGGCGCTACTAAACTCATTTCTTTCATGGTCTCCTGTGGTTCTTCCAGCACCAGACTGGAACTTCTCGATTTCTTTGGCCTGGATTCAAACGCTCCATCTGCTTCTGCTTTTAACCAGCAGCGTGCAAAACTAAAACCGGAGGCTCTGGAAGCTGTTTTCCATCAGTTCAATTCTTCTGTCTGGTCCATGGAAAAAAAATCTGACTATCGTTTCCTTGCCGCTGATGGCTCCACCTTTACTTATTTCAGCAAGCTTTCCCTTTCCCCTCCTGAATACTTCGTCTCAGAAGGACATTCTGCAAAAGGATTCTTTAGCATGCACCTGAATGCTCTTTATGACCTTCAGAAGCATACTTATACGGATGCCCTGATTCAGCCGGTTCATCATAAGGATGAATTTCGGGCTTTCTGTGACATGGTTGACCGCCACGACCTGATGCCTGGTACGAAAGATGTCTTTATTGGTGACAGAGGCTACTGTTCTTATAACAACATGGCACATGTCCTCGAAAAAGGTCAGTATTTCCTTTTCCGCACAAAAGATATTCATTCGAAAGGACTTGTTGGAAACTTTGATTTCCCTGATACAGATTCCTTTGATATCCAGGTAAATGTCACTCTAGTCCGTAGTCATAAAAAGGGGATGCCCATTAAAGATGGCTTTTATAAACGATTTGTGGATGCTGCCACCTCTTTCGATTACGTTGCATACGGTTCTACGGATACTTATGACTTGTCGTTCCGAATCGTAAGGTTTCCGATATCTGACGGTTCTTATGAATGCATCGTAACCAATCTGCCGCCAGATGAATTCCCTCCGGAACGTATAAAACTTCTATACTATACCAGATGGGCTATCGAGGGATCCTTTCGTAAACTAAAATATACGATCGGGCTAAGTAATTTCCATGCTTGCAGACCTGAATACATCAAACAGGAAATATGGGCAAAACTGATCGAATACAACATGACAGAAACCCTTATCAATCATACGATAATAAAAAAGGGGGACACAAAGTACGAATACAAAGTGAATTTTAGCATGGCTGCTCATATTTGCAGAGTCTTTCTCCGTCCGACCACAGAGAAAGACTCCATAGATGTGATGTCCCTGCTGTGCAAAGAATTGATTCCATTCCGGAATGAACGCCAATATCCACGACTCAAAACGGCACATTTCCGAAAACCACGATATTTCATATACCGCGCAGCATAAACAGTTTCATCAGCAACTATTTTACCCTTTTTTGAAGCAGATGTAAATCTGCTTGTTTGTCATGCAACAAAAAACTCCAAAACAATTCCTGTTGACTAAATCATATATCCTTCCCCCAAAACATCTCCATTTTGACCGTCAGATTTCTGTTTACATGAAAACGTCTCCCTTCACTTAATTTTAACTAACTGACATTG
>JBJENW010000264.1:0-9512 GCA_051880395.1 Lachnospiraceae bacterium
CACAGGGGCACACAGAAATACACATGTTTCCACCCGTCCGGTGGTTCAGTTCCCCGCCGTAAACACCAGTGAACGCCGGGCAGGACATGTAAAGTTAGCTAACTTTACTTTCCCCTTTTCGCCGTGGAGTGGCTCAACGGGGCAGGGGATTAAAAATCCCCGTGCAGAGTGGCGACTTTCAGGGCCGAAAACATCCGAAAATAAGTCTCAGGGGCTCCGGGCCGCAACCGCCGAAATTTCCGGAATGCATAAATTTTGCGCTCGGCAACCCGTACGCAAGACCGCCGTTAACCGGACAGCAAAGAAATAGCTGTTTAGAGCGAAAGCTCACTGCTCGTAACGTATCACATAGCTGGTACGGATAAATTCTCACTTACTGCACCATAAACGTACTCGTCAACAACCGCCAAACATGCTTCAAAAATCAACAAATTCGCTGTATCGGAAATTTCGGCGTTTCCGGCGTACAACCCCTAGTACGATTACAATCTTATCTCAGGCTTGCATTTCCATCATAAAAAAAATATGATGACTTTAAATATCATTTGAGGAATTATTTATATGAAAAACAAAATTCCACACCCGATCCCTTATCAAGGAAGTAAACGAAACTTAGCTGAAAAAATATGTTCACTTCTTCCTGAAGGAATTAATACTTTTTATGAACCATTTGCTGGTTCTGCTGCAATAACAATATATGCCGCATATCATAATATGGCGAAAGAATTTGTAATCGCTGATAACTTACCGGAGCTTGTTGAACTGTGGAAGGCTATTATTGAAAACCCGACAGAAACATCCAGAAAATATGAAGATATATGGAATGGGAACATTGAGAAGTCTCAATCTTACTTTAATGATGTGAGGGATAGGTTTAATTTGAGAAGAGATCCTGTAGATCTACTTTACCTCATTGTCAGATGCGTAAAAAATGCTGTTAGATTTAACAAGAATGGGGCTTTTACACAATCATCTGATAAAAGAAGATTGGGAACAAACCCAAAAAAAATGAGTGCCTCAATTCACTCTGTTAGTCAATTATTAAAAGGGAGGACAAGGGTTGTCTGTGGGGACTTTAAAAAGACGATAGAAGATGCTGCCATTGGTGATTTTGTTTATATGGATCCTCCGTATCATGGGACAACATATGGAAAAGACAAGCGATATTTTACACAACTGGAACGAGAGAATTTAATTGATGGGATTTCATACCTTAACTCTAAGGATGTTCCATTCTTGTTGTCATATGATGGCATGACAGGTGATACTGTGCATGGTGAACCATTACCTAATAATCTTGAAATGAGAAGACTTCTTATTGATGCAGGTCGTTCATCTCAAGCAACCTTGAACGGAAATAAAGCTACTACATTCGAAAGCCTGTATGTATCAAAAAATATAACGCACAGGATTGAACAAGAGTGGAGTGATAGTAGCTTTTTCATTGAAAGGATGTTTGCGGCTGCTTAATTATTTCCAATGATTGGACCAGCGGGGGCATTTGAAGAGAAACTTACGGTTTCAACTGTTGAACAAAGGATGAAACCGTAATTTCTTGAATGTGGGTTTATCCGGCTTTGGCTGCTGAAATATATTTATACAGGGTAGATTTTGAAATTCCCATTATTTCGCAGATCTGTGTAACCGTGTGCTTCATTTCATCGTACTGATTAGTTTTTTCATTAAGTCTTGCACTGAGATCTGGCGCTTGTCAGCCTCGTTTTTTATAAAGTCGAAATCTTTCACATCCTCACCATTCCAAGAAATACAAACTCTTCGTTCTTCAACCATAGCAACGTGAGTGTAGTTTTCTGGAAAAGCCCAAAAACATCCACTACAAATATCAACACTTTTATCTGTATGAAAGTTTTGACAGTTTTCACAAGACCAACTTTTACGTCTTTGAGCAGATGCGTCTAATAACATATAGTTGTCAACTATCAGCTCTGCATCATTTCCTGCGATCTCGTATGGAATTCTATGATCAATCTGTAAATATCTAGGGTCAATAATCTCCCCTGTCAGCATAGAACGGGAGCCATAGTGTTCTATTAATTCTCTTTTAAATTTTAAAGGGAACGATTTTCTACCACCAATTCGATCGGCAACTGGTTTATCAGTATCGAATGAGTAAGCTCCAATCATTCTTCCTGTTTTTTTGCTTGGAACTGTTAATGTTTTTAATGGAATGCCATTTTCTCTCACATCCCTAGCTGCTCTTGGAGGATGAGCGTATCCATAAATTTCTTCTAACTCTTCTGTTGTGACTAAACCATATTTTAGAATGTGAATAATAACAGTCTTTGGACGCTTGGATGTTACTTTTAGACATGCGTCATAAATATATTCAGGTAGATCACTTGGACGGGGAGGGAAATCATTCATTGTTTTTTTGTACCAAAAGTTCATAGGGTTCAATACCAAAAACAGAAGCAAATGCTTCTATAGTGGCAATTGTTACATTACGTTCTCCACGCTCAACGGAACCTATATAAGTCCGGTGATATCCGCACAATTCAGCTAATTCCTCTTGAGAAAAACAAAATTTTTTTCGATAAAATAAAACATTTTCTGCCAATATTTTTTGCAGATGTTTTGGCTTTCTTTGCGTATATAAGGTGGATTCTGTCATAATATTTATAATTATCTATTGATGTCTTTAGATCGACAGACTATAAGTAGCATTTTGAACTTAACTAACGATTCACGAGGCGTGAAAAAATTCCGCGTCCCGTTCACCGTTCTCTGATGAGAAAGTTTATCGTTTTGACCCGTTCGCCGTTCTGTACGGTCGAAACCGATCACCATTCAGTTTCATGCATAGTCATGCAACGCCCTGAAAACGTTTCTGACGCATTTTTCCGGTTTACCCTGGGGAAAACATCCCTTTTTACGGTTTTTACGTCAGAAAGCGTCTGAGAGCGTTTCAGCGGTGCGTACAATACGGGAGTTATGGTAAATGGATCGGTTTTTCGGGAAGGATCGACAGGATTTGCCGTTGGGTGTAGTGTAAGCGACTGAAAAACAAACGCCCCTGAAATTCGCGTGAGATCCGGCCAGATTTATCACGAATAAACAGGGGCGAGGTTGGTCGATAACCTGGAAGGAATCGTAACACATGAGCGCCGCGCTTCAATACTTCGAAGAAAATTTACCTCACAGACCGTATCACACGGACGATCTTGCCTGTGGCCTTCGCATTTCCGGCAAAGGGCGCGCCCTGCTTGCGCGCTACATTCAGCAGAACCAGCCGCATGCGCAATTCTGGCTGGTCTTTGACGTTGACCGCGTGGGGGCAGCGATCGACTGGAGCGACCGGAACGCACCCGCACCGAACGTCACCGTAAAAAATCCTGTGAACGGGCACGCCCATCTGCTTTACGCGCTCGATATTCCGGTGCGAACGGCGCCGGACGCGTCTGTCAGGCCGTTAAAATACGCTGCGGCGATTGAACGTGCGTTGTGTGAGAAGCTGGGAGCAGATGTGAACTACAGCGGGTTGATCTGTAAAAACCCCTTTCACCTGGAATGGCAGGTGATGGAGTGGCGGGAGGAACTTTATCCCCTCGATGAACTGGCTGATTACCTCGAACTGACGGCCTCAGCGCGTCGCCGTGTCGATGTGAATTACGGGCTGGGGAGAAACTGCCTGTTGTTCGAAAAGACGCGTAAATGGGCTTACAGAGCGATTCGTCAGGGCTGGCCCGATCTTTCGCAGTGGCGGATCGCAGTGATCCAGCGTGTCGAAATGTACAATGCGCAGCTTCCGGTTCCGCTTTCACCGGCTGAATGTCGGGCGATTGGCAGGAGCATCGCGAAATACACGCACAGGAACTTTACACCGGAAACGTTCGCACAGTACGTGGCAGCAACGCATACCCCGGAAATTCAGGCCGCTCGAGGTCGGAAAGGTGGTATAGCCAAAGGTGCTGGCTATGAGGATAAGCGCAGAACGGCGCTGGAAATGCTGGCGAATGGATGTTCTCAGAAGGCTATAGCTGAAATGTTAGGTGTTTCCGATCGAACAATTCGGAACTGGAAAAGCGGAAAATAGCCTATATCAGATAACAGCGGCTTTTTGCCGTTTTTTTGTTCGCTTTGGAATTGCTGTTATTGATTCCGTTTGGTGCGATTCTTTGTGTTCTTGCCGCGTGTGTGGTTGCAGCGCCCGCCGCAGTCTCATGACCGAGCGTTAGCGAGCGAATGAGCGAGGAGGCGCAATAGTGATCGGTTCTCTTGTGATCTCCATACGCACTTAAGCCAGTATACACTCCGCTAGCGCTTCGTGAACTGGTTCAGGGCTACGCCCCGAAACCCCGTTATGTTCGTTTAATGTGGTTCCGTTTTTATTTTTCATTTGTGCTGTGTTTTCTCCTGTGCTGAAATTTTATCGGATATTTTTTAGGGAGATTTTTTTGTGTTTCACGATCCTGTTTCGTTTCCTCCTATTGAACGTGGCGGTATTCGTCGCTTGACCGCAGGTGAGGTTCATCTTGCATCATCATTATATGGCTACAGCATACAATATCATCGTGTATGGATACACCGGGCTAGTTATTTGCCATTTAATATGCAACTTAATAATGTTGCTATGACACCAAATGGTGAATTGTATTTTCAAGAGGGCACTTATAAAAATGATTTTTTTATGTCTCCTGTTGAGAGTCAACACCTCTTTTTACATGAGATGATGCATGTCTATCAGCATCAACGGGGTATGTGGGTTCGTACGCGTGGACTTTTTTCATGGGCGGCTGAATATGATTATACCTTAGATAAGGATCAACTTTCTGATTATTCAATGGAACAGCAAGCATGTATTGTCAGTGATTACTGGTTGTTAATTAATCATGGCTTTTATAGATATGATCATTTATATCGATTACGTAACTATAAGCCATCTTCTTCAGAAGATGCATTAATTCAACGTTATCAGCATATATTACGAGACTTTCCCGCATGAAAACTCAAAACATATTGAGTGTATTCTTTCCTCTTTTTTTAGTGGGGTGTGGTGCCGGTGATCGCCTTCAATTTTATGACATTGGTTCGGCATTTATAGAAAATGGTAAGCTGTGTATAGGAACTAAGGAAAGAACTGATGTCTTAAGTTATTATATAATTGAGAGATTTGGTGAAGGCTTGGGGAGTAAGCATGACGGCGTTCTTGTTTCGTCAGGGTATGAGCCTGTATCGATAACATACCCCGATACCTGTGTTAATGTTAATTTAATTTCTGGAGATAATATTCATTACCATATCGCTTATATACTTAATGGACATAAATATAGATATGATTTTGATTATCTGTCAAATGGCACCATTTCACCTTTAAATAAATAAGGAATATTATATGTCACTACCAGCACATTTATTTTTGTATGATGTTAATGGACGTCTTATTAGCGGTTCTTCGGATGGTGTTTTAAGTGAGTTATTAGAAGGTCGCCAGGGAGCTATAGAGGTTATGAATAGCTCGCATAAAATGTATGTACATGTGGATACTTCAACCGGTAGTTTAACAGGTTGCCGGCAGCATGGTGCGTATACGATATATAAGCAAGTTGACAAGGTTTCACCTCTTTTAAATGATGCCTTATGTACAGGAAAAAAGTTTCAACAAGCTGTAATTAAATATTATGAGATAACAGAAGCTGGCGCTGAAAAAGAAATATATCGAGTAACTATGAATAATGTAGTGATTGCTTCAATTGATTTTTCCCATTCGTATACTGGAGGTTCCAGAAATAATAATATGCAAGAAATAGTGGCATTACGTTATTCAGAAATAGAGTGGTTTTATCTTCCTGGGATGATTAAATATAGTGATTCATGGGACCGGAATTTAAATTCAGATAATAAATCAGAGTCATCGATACAACGTTGATATTATCGGTACGCTCTGTCGGCCTTACTGCTGCCGGAGGCACTCACGGATAAACCGCGAGTGCCTCCGGCAGCTTCTTTGCGATTCGCGTTTTTTCTCTCTGCTCCAGGTGTTTTCTTTACGCTCTGATGTGCGTCACCTGGTCATCACACCAGGTGACGTCACTGAAAATTATCACACAAGCCCCGTCGTGCGTGGTCTGCGCGAAATTAACACCCCGTGACGCTTATTTTTTGCTGAATATGTGCGCGATTTTCTGTCTGCGTTGTGTGCATGTTGCCGTCATAAACATGAACGTTCCGGCGGTTCCTGATGTGCGTCACTTTGACGTTTTGACAAAGTGACGCACGGAAGCTGCATGTGCAAACCCGCGCATAACGGCGTTTACCGCGTGATTTTTTAACATCTGACAAAGTGACCCGGCGTGATGGCCAGTGTACTGGCCAGAGTTGGCCATCAATGCGCGAACGGCGAACGCAAAGGCGGGACAGGATATGTTTTGTTGAACCGCCATCGGTGATGGCCGTTCAGCAAAACGCCTGGTCAGGGCACAGCCCCGACACCTCTGACGAATTGCAGGGGAACAGCGGACCGAATCAGCCCTTCACACACAAATCCACCGGATTACACAGGGGCACACAGAAATACACATGTTTCCACCCGTCCGGTGGTTCAGTTCCCCGCCGTAAACACCAGTGAACGCCGGGCAGGACATGTAAAGTTAGCTAACTTTACTTTCCCCTTTTCGCCGTGGAGTGGCTCAACGGGGCAGGGGATTAAAAATCCCCGTGCAGAGTGGCGACTTTCAGGGCCGAAAACATCCGAAAATAAGTCTCAGGGGCTCCGGGCCGCAACCGCCGAAATTTCCGGAATGCATAAATTTTGCGCTCGGCAACCCGTACGCAAGACCGCCGTTAACCGGACAGCAAAGAAATAGCTGTTTAGAGCGAAAGCTCACTGCTCGTAACGTATCACATAGCTGGTACGGATAAATTCTCACTTACTGCACCATAAACGTACTCGTCAACAACCGCCAAACATGCTTCAAAAATCAACAAATTCGCTGTATCGGAAATTTCGGCGTTTCCGGCGTACAACCCCTAGTACGATTACAATCTTATCTCAGGCTTGCATTTCCATCATAAAAAAAATATGATGACTTTAAATATCATTTGAGGAATTATTTATATGAAAAACAAAATTCCACACCCGATCCCTTATCAAGGAAGTAAACGAAACTTAGCTGAAAAAATATGTTCACTTCTTCCTGAAGGAATTAATACTTTTTATGAACCATTTGCTGGTTCTGCTGCAATAACAATATATGCCGCATATCATAATATGGCGAAAGAATTTGTAATCGCTGATAACTTACCGGAGCTTGTTGAACTGTGGAAGGCTATTATTGAAAACCCGACAGAAACATCCAGAAAATATGAAGATATATGGAATGGGAACATTGAGAAGTCTCAATCTTACTTTAATGATGTGAGGGATAGGTTTAATTTGAGAAGAGATCCTGTAGATCTACTTTACCTCATTGTCAGATGCGTAAAAAATGCTGTTAGATTTAACAAGAATGGGGCTTTTACACAATCATCTGATAAAAGAAGATTGGGAACAAACCCAAAAAAAATGAGTGCCTCAATTCACTCTGTTAGTCAATTATTAAAAGGGAGGACAAGGGTTGTCTGTGGGGACTTTAAAAAGACGATAGAAGATGCTGCCATTGGTGATTTTGTTTATATGGATCCTCCGTATCATGGGACAACATATGGAAAAGACAAGCGATATTTTACACAACTGGAACGAGAGAATTTAATTGATGGGATTTCATACCTTAACTCTAAGGATGTTCCATTCTTGTTGTCATATGATGGCATGACAGGTGATACTGTGCATGGTGAACCATTACCTAATAATCTTGAAATGAGAAGACTTCTTATTGATGCAGGTCGTTCATCTCAAGCAACCTTGAACGGAAATAAAGCTACTACATTCGAAAGCCTGTATGTATCAAAAAATATAACGCACAGGATTGAACAAGAGTGGAGTGATAGTAGCTTTTTCATTGAAAGGATGTTTGCGGCTGCTTAATTATTTCCAATGATTGGACCAGCGGGGGCATTTGAAGAGAAACTTACGGTTTCAACTGTTGAACAAAGGATGAAACCGTAATTTCTTGAATGTGGGTTTATCCGGCTTTGGCTGCTGAAATATATTTATACAGGGTAGATTTTGAAATTCCCATTATTTCGCAGATCTGTGTAACCGTGTGCTTCATTTCATCGTACTGATTAGTTTTTTCATTAAGTCTTGCACTGAGATCTGGCGCTTGTCAGCCTCGTTTTTTATAAAGTCGAAATCTTTCACATCCTCACCATTCCAAGAAATACAAACTCTTCGTTCTTCAACCATAGCAACGTGAGTGTAGTTTTCTGGAAAAGCCCAAAAACATCCACTACAAATATCAACACTTTTATCTGTATGAAAGTTTTGACAGTTTTCACAAGACCAACTTTTACGTCTTTGAGCAGATGCGTCTAATAACATATAGTTGTCAACTATCAGCTCTGCATCATTTCCTGCGATCTCGTATGGAATTCTATGATCAATCTGTAAATATCTAGGGTCAATAATCTCCCCTGTCAGCATAGAACGGGAGCCATAGTGTTCTATTAATTCTCTTTTAAATTTTAAAGGGAACGATTTTCTACCACCAATTCGATCGGCAACTGGTTTATCAGTATCGAATGAGTAAGCTCCAATCATTCTTCCTGTTTTTTTGCTTGGAACTGTTAATGTTTTTAATGGAATGCCATTTTCTCTCACATCCCTAGCTGCTCTTGGAGGATGAGCGTATCCATAAATTTCTTCTAACTCTTCTGTTGTGACTAAACCATATTTTAGAATGTGAATAATAACAGTCTTTGGACGCTTGGATGTTACTTTTAGACATGCGTCATAAATATATTCAGGTAGATCACTTGGACGGGGAGGGAAATCATTCATTGTTTTTTTGTACCAAAAGTTCATAGGGTTCAATACCAAAAACAGAAGCAAATGCTTCTATAGTGGCAATTGTTACATTACGTTCTCCACGCTCAACGGAACCTATATAAGTCCGGTGATATCCGCACAATTCAGCTAATTCCTCTTGAGAAAAACAAAATTTTTTTCGATAAAATAAAACATTTTCTGCCAATATTTTTTGCAGATGTTTTGGCTTTCTTTGCGTATATAAGGTGGATTCTGTCATAATATTTATAATTATCTATTGATGTCTTTAGATCGACAGACTATAAGTAGCATTTTGAACTTAACTAACGATTCACGAGGCGTGAAAAAATTCCGCGTCCCGTTCACCGTTCTCTGATGAGAAAGTTTATCGTTTTGACCCGTTCGCCGTTCTGTACGGTCGAAACCGATCACCATTCAGTTTCATGCATAGTCATGCAACGCCCTGAAAACGTTTCTGACGCATTTTTCCGGTTTACCCTGGGGAAAACATCCCTTTTTACGGTTTTTACGTCAGAAAGCGTCTGAGAGCGTTTCAGCGGTGCGTACAATACGGGAGTTATGGTAAATGGATCGGTTTTTCGGGAAGGATCGACAGGATTTGCCG
>JBJENW010000265.1:0-9489 GCA_051880395.1 Lachnospiraceae bacterium
AATGCCCAAAAAGTAGTGGAAAAGATAACGTAGTGGGAGGCCAATAAAGTAGAGCCCGCAAAGACTTACGCTCATATAAGGCGCAAAGCTTATGTAGAAATAGGAAAGTGAAAAATAGCAGACCGTCTGATCAAGACGGTCTGCAAAGGAGGATTTGTATGAATTTTATTTATGTAAAACCCGAATAAGGGATAGTTGTTAGACGGAACTGGACAAACCGTACAGGTAAAATGACGTTTGCTTTGATGTCGGTCCTGCGCGACTTGGCAGCTCCTTTTGATGATTCTACTATACCGAATATTTGTGAACATTATTTGTTTGAAAACGAAAATATTTCTAAAGAAATCTTAAGAAATACGAAAGATATGCTATAATAGAAAACGAGGGAAGATTTTAGTCTTGCGCTTGAAAGGAGAA
Organism: Lachnospiraceae bacterium; assembly: GCA_051880395.1. Taxonomy (GTDB): domain Bacteria; phylum Bacillota; class Clostridia; order Lachnospirales; family Lachnospiraceae; genus JBJENW01. The sequence goes on from JBJENW010000265.1 coordinate 418, forward strand.
AATAAAATTGGCAGCAGTAGAGAAAAAGAGAGAAGAGATTGAAGAACAATATAAATGGGATCTGAGTGCCGCATTTGCGGATGATGCGGCATGGGAAAAAGAGTTCGAGGAGTTTTCTGGCACCTTGGGACAGTTTGCAGCATATCCGGGAACGTTAAAAGAGGGAGTCGCACAGGTAAAGAAGTATCTGGATGCATCTTTTCAAGAAGAGTGCAGGTTCGAACGCTTAATGCAGTATGCATTCTTAAGAAAGACGGAGGATAGCAGACAAGAAAAGGCGCAGTCCATGGTGAATCGGATTACCGCAAAAGCGGCAGAATTTATGGCGTTGGAATCATTTTTTGAACCGGAATTGCTCTCCTTAGATGAAGAAACGATAAAGGCGTATGTAAACAGTGAAGAATTGAAAGAATATAAATTTATGCTGGAAAAAATCTTGTCGGAAAAAGAGCATACATTAAGTGAAAAAGAAGAAAAAATTCTGGCAGGAATGGCCGAATTGGAGGAAGCACCAAAGACGATCAGCGAGTATCTGACAGACGCAGATATGAAATTTCAGCCGATTACAGATGAAAACGGACAGAGCATTGCACTTACACAGGCGAATTATATTCAGATGCAGATGTCAAACAACCGTGATGTGCGAAAAGAATCCTTTCAAAAATATTATGAAGGATTTCGCAGTCACATCAATACGTTAACAGCGACGTACAGTGCCAGTGTGAAAAAAGATGTGTTTGTGGCGCGCACCAGAAACTATGAAAGTGCCAGAGCGATGTCTATGGGAAAAGAGCATATCCCGGAGTATGTCTATGACAATATTGTTTCTGCTGTACATGAATATATGCCAGCGATGTATCGCTATGTGGCATTTCGAAAAAAAGTGCTCGGCGTGGACGAATTGCATTATTATGATGTCTATGCGCCGCTGATGCCGGAATGCACGCTCTCTTATACGTATGAACAGGCGAAAAAAATGGTTTTAAAAGCAGTAGAACCATTGGGAGAAGATTATGTGAAAATTTTAAAGCAAGGATATGAGGAGAGATGGGTGGATGCTTATCCAAATGAAGGAAAACCTGCGGGCGCGTTTTCTATGGATGCATATATGACAAAACCATATATTTCAATGAATTTTACAGGAACATTGGACAGCGTTTCCACACTTGCACACGAGAGCGGACATTCTATGCATTCGTATTTTGCAATTCAGGAACAACCGTATCAGTATGCAGGCTATGAATTGTTTGTTGCGGAAGTGGCATCTACCGTGAATGAAAATCTGCTGATCGAGCAGTTATTAAAAGACGAGACGGATCCGAAAGTACGTTTGTATCTGTTAAATCAGTATCTGGAGAATTTCAAGGGAACCGTCTATCGCCAGACGATGTTTGCGGAATTTGAGCAGAAAGCCCATGAGATGGAAGAGAATGGCGAGGCACTCAGCACGAAAGCACTCTGCCAGTTGTATCAGGGACTGGTGCAGGAATATTTCGGAGACGAGCTGGTCATGGATGACGAAGTGCAGTATGAGTGGGCGAGAATCCCGCATTTTTACCGCGCATTTTATGTCTATAAATATGCGACCGGATATTCCTCAGCCGTTGCATTGTCGGAAAAGATTTTAAACGAAGGGGAAAAAGCGGTGAAACCGTATCTGGAATTCTTGTCTATGGGCGGTTCGAAGTATCCGTTGGATGAGTTAAAACATGCCGGAGTCGATTGGAGTACCCCGAAACCTGCCCAGGCTGCGCTGCAGAAATTTGAACGGATCCTCGATGAGGCAGAGAAATGCTATGAGCAAATTCAGAAAGAAAAATAAAAGGATAAACGTACAGTGACAAAAATTCAGATTGTAGAGGATGACAGAGCATTACGAGAAGGAATTACGTTTGCGTTGCAGGAGCAGGAGATTGATTTTGTGCAGAGTATGACGGTGAAACAGGCAAAAGAAGTGTTTGAAGCAGAGCAGCCGGATCTGATCATACTAGATGTCAACCTGCCGGACGGGACCGGATATGAATTTTTAACCTGGGTGCGTGCGCGTGCCCAGGTACCGGTACTGATTCTCACTGCAAATGACATGGAAATGGATGAGGTGACCGGACTGAATCTGGGAGCCGATGATTATATGACGAAACCATTTAGTCTGGCGGTTTTACGCGCCCACATACAGGCACTGATGCGCAGGGCAGGTGCAAAAAAAGCAAATGTGTATGAAGAAGATGGGTTTCAGTTTGATTTTGAACGTGTCATCTTTTGGAAGAATGGAAAGGAAATCGTGCTGAGTGTGAATGAGCAGCGGCTGCTGAGACTTTTGGTGGAAAACAGAGGAAGAGTGCTGACACGGACGGTTCTGGTGGATCGGTTGTGGAGTGATGGCGGTGCGTTTGTAGATGAAAATGCACTGTCAGTGACGGTCAATCGGCTCCGCGGTAAACTGGAGGAGAAAACAGAGCACGTTTCTTATATTCAGACTGTATACGGGCAAGGTTACATGTGGAAGAAGAAAGCAGGAGCAGATGTTTAGGAAAAATGCAATCGACCGACTGGACCAGATGTTGGATGAGGCGATGAATGGGACGTTTCGGGAGTCGGATTATGATGAGACAAAACTTTCGAAGGTGGAATCAAAGTGGAAACAGTTTTTGGGAACATCGGTTTTATCAAAAGAAAATCTGGAAAAAGAAAAAGAAAATGTAAAGCAGCTCGTTTCGGATATTTCACATCAGACAAAGACACCGATGGCGAATATCAAGCTGTATGCAGCTCTTTTACAGGAAAGTCTGGAAAAGGAGCCGGATGCGGCAAATTTTGAAAGAAATTTGAAGCTGATAAACGAGATCAGCAGACAGACGGAAAAGCTGGAATTTCTAATTCAAATGCTAACGAAGATGTCGAGACTGGAAAGTAATATCGTGAAGGTGGAGCCAATATGTCAGAGTCTTCATTTTTTAATTGAGGATGTCATGCAGGATATGTGGCCAAAAGCGCAGAAAAAACAGATCGAACTTCTGGCTCCGGAGGGGGAGATGGCAAGCGCATACTTCGACAGAAAGTGGACAAAGGAAGCGCTTGGAAATGTCGTGGATAATGCCATCAAATATTCTCCGGTTGGTGGAAAAGTGCAGATTTCTGTGACAGAATATGAAATCTATACGGCAATCTCTGTGCGGGATTGGGGCATTGGAATTCGACCAGAGGAGCAGGCGAATATTTTTGGACGTTTTTATCGTGCAGGGGAAGTACAGCAGGAGGAAGGTGTTGGAATCGGGCTGTATCTGACGAGAGAAATATTAAAAAAAGAGGGTGGGTATATTATGGTGAAATCGAAACCGAAAGAAGGTTCTGAGTTTCGGGTGTATCTTTTACGGAAAGATTGCATGTAAGAAAAACAAGATGGCAGTCCTGTTGTCTGTAACACCTGTGATGTCACAGGATGTGAACGTAAAAATGTGGAAGGATCTTCAAATAAAACATGCGGCTGCGGCACAGGGAATGTGTGGATGACCGGAACAATATTTATGTTGCAACGCTTTAGGAAAATCAAAGTGCCGGAATCATGCGGAGAAAGAACAGCAAGAGGACAGATTTGCTGTTCTTTTTTTATGAAAGGATATCAATCATTTTTAAAATTTTAGTTTTTGTTTCTATATCACAATATTTTAATTTGTTTAAAATTTGATCGTCTAATGTTTTTTCTTTTTCTTTATCAATTTGATAGAAATATTCTCCACTGATAAAATAATCTACGCTACACTGGAGGATGTTTGCGATTTTTATTAGTGCGGAAAGTGATGGATGTGCACGACCGCATTCGATATTGCTGATATGTGAGGGATTTACACCTAAAATATTTGCAATATGCTCCTGTGTGATACCTACAGCTTGTCTTCGTTCTTTTATCTTCAAACCAATTGTCTTAAAATCCAGATCTGTCATGCGTTCACCCCGCTGTTAGTTATTATGCTCTAATTTTAATGTACTATTTGTTTTAGGATAAGAAGTTATTACAAAATAACATTAGTTATAGCTAAAGTTTTAGGGTGACACTGTCGATAAAACAAATAGGAAAAAAGTATCAAAAAATATAGACTTGAAATAGTAGATAAGAATTAAAAATGTGGTTTGAAATTGGAGGAGAATGGTATGAAAAAGAAAGCGGTTATTTGTTTTACAGTTGCAACGTTGACAATTGGTGTCGCTGCTTGTGAAAGGCAAGGGCTGTCAAATGAAGGAAAACAGATTTCTTCTCAAGAAGAAAAAACGGAGGAAGTTGGGGAGGAAGCGGACGAAGAGAAGAAACAGGAAGAAACTCAAAAAGAAACAGAAGAGAAGAAGGAAACGAAAAAGAAAGAAGAGGCGAAAAAGAAAGAGGAAGAGAAAAAGAAAGAAGAAGCGAAAGAGGAAGCAAAAAAACAGGCAGAGGCGGAATATATTTTTCCACATAGTGACACACAACGTTTGACAGAGGAAGAACTTAAGGGATTAGATCAAGATAAACTTCGGATTGCCAAAAATGAAATCTACGCTCGCCATGGTCGCAAATTTTCGGACAGTGCATTGCAGGCGTATTTCTCAGAGAAAAGCTGGTACAACGGAACAATTGAACCGGATGCATTTTCGGAGGATTTACTAAACGAAATTGAAAAAGATAACATTCAATTAATTGCCTCCCTTGCAGATGGAACCACTGCTTCTAAAACAGAAAATGCTGATATACCGCAGCCGAACGAGGCAGAACGAGCAGAAGCATATGCATCTATGACACAAGATGCTTTAAATAATGGAATCGGCTCTGTGGACGGGGTATTGATTCCCATTTATTCCGGTGATATTTCACGAATGGGACAATTTACCCCTTGGGAGGGCGATCCACCTGACAACGAAAGCAACCATGTAGATATGGCAATGCATATCGGAACAACTTCCGCAAGTGCAAATTCCTCAGTAATCAATGGAGATCTTCTCAGTGGTACTTCCTTTCAGGTCAATAATGATAATAAATTATCTGTTTGGCTTGCTGCTGCTAATGTCTATTTTCCACTTAGAGAGGGATATGCGCTAAGTACTGACGGATTAACCAATGAAGAAGCGATTGGTGCTATTCTATCCAGATTCGATCGTCCTGCCGGATATAATTCCGGTGGTCCCTATAATGAATACGGAATCGCTTTAGACGGAACTTATAATGGAGAATATGATTTTCATTATTACGATACGGCAAATGGAATTTCAAAAAGCGATCATGATGCATGGGCTGAATGGTTTAGTTACTAACCGGCAGTTACCTTGACTATCCGAATTATTCGGAGTACCATCATGCAGTTTAGCAACAATTGTAAAAAAAATTTTTTCAAGGTAGGAGTATACTGTGTCTCATCTGATATGCATGTAGATGATACACAATCTGGTTTATCAAGAAATGATTTTGGCATATTTGTCTCAAATCGTTTAATGAACTCAATTTTGTGGAAATGGAGGAGATTATATGAAACAACAAATAAAAAAACTGCTCGCGCTTACTTTGTCTGCTGCCATGCTGGCCGGAAGTCCTACTTATGTACATGCCGAAGATACTTCTATGATTTCATCGGAATCTTTACAGAAAGCGGATCTGGAGATTTCAACCAGTAATGAGCTGGATTCTTTTTTGGATAGCGTTGAAAATGGTGAGACATACGCTGGAAAGTATATTCGTCTGACGGATGATATCGAATATGATGATTCAACCGAAAGATGGCAAGGAACATTTGAAGGAACATTTGATGGTGCAGGACATAGTATCTGGGGAATGATGTTTACAGCAGAACATTCGTCTGGAAGTTTATTCTACTTAAATAAAGGCGTTATTCAAAATGTAATTTTAAATAATTCTGTCATGAATTATTGGTGTGTTAGTTTTGGAGGAATGGCATTTAAAAATCAAGGTTTGATAGAAAACTGTGAAATAATGGATGATGTTACTTTTGGAAGTGATACATATTACTCTGGTGGTATCACATGTTTTAACGAGGAATCTGGTATAATTTTAAATTGTTGTAATCGTGCTCCAATTGTCAATCGTGCAGCTTTGGATTATCGTAATTATGGGGGAATTGCATCAGAAAATGAAGGAGTTATCAGCAATTGTAGTAATTTGGGAGAAGTTTATGCTGCTGCAATGGATTATATTGGAGGAATTGCAGGTAAATCATCGGGAAAGATTTATCACTGTTACAATATTGGAAAAATTTCAGGAGGTGGAAATACTGAAAAAGGGCAAATTGTAGGAAGATGCTCTGAAAATGGCCGGGTATTACGCTGTGCCGCACCTTCTGATTCGTTTGTGGGATTTGGAACGGATCAGAAAACTTTTAATACGGAAGTTTCGTTAGAAGAAATGAAAACAAACACTTTCTTAAAAAATTGGAATGCATCTGCAAAAAACAATGATTCGACATTTACACAATGGCTGCCATGGGAATTCCGCGAAGATTCGCCCTATCCGGTTGTCGTAAAAAAACATGATATCAGTTTTGGAAATTTGGAAAACGGAAGTGCAAGTGTAGATAAACGCAGCGCAGGTGCGGGACAACTCGTAAAATTCACCTTAAAACCAGATGAAAATTATCGGTTAGATACTGTTACTGTAACAACTGAATCACAGACAATCACACCGACATTGACAAATGGAACCTATCAATTTACGATGCCAAATGAAGTGGTTACGATCAATGCGGAATTTGAAAAATTGAAAGATATTGCGGAAACCGAAATTACAATTTCTCCAGAAGAATTTGTTTATGATGGAAAAGCAAAGAAACCATCTGTAACAGTTACGGACGAAACAGATACAACACTATTTGAAAATATGGCCTATACAGTATCTTATGCTCAAAATATAAATGCCGGAACAGCAAGCGTGACAATTACTGGAAAAGGACAGTATACTGGTACCGTAACAAAAACTTTTACAATAAATAAAGCAGAGCAGCCGATTACTTGTACGCAGTCCTATAATGTAAAAGTGGGAGATAAATTTAAAAGTGATGCAAAATCAACATGTAAGACATTGGTATATAGCAGTGATCACCCAGAAATTGTAAAGGTGGATGCAAGTGGGAATGTCACGGCACTGGCAGAAGGAACAGCAACGATCACTGTGAAAGCGCAGGAGTCTGCAAATTATACGACTTCATCTGCTCAGTTTATTGTAAATGTTGAAAAAGCAGATCTTCCATCAGAATCGTCGGAGGTATCAGAACCATCGCAAGTAGACAAACCGTCGAAAGAGCCAGAACCATCAAAAGCTGAAGAACCATCGCAGGAAACGGAACCATCAAAAGTAGAAGAGCCATCAAAGGTTTCAGAAGGATCAAAGGGAACAGAGCCATCGAAAGAATCGGAGCCGTCGAAAGAATTGGAGCCGTCGAAAGTTACAGAACCGTCAAAAGAAGAGGAAACATCGAGGGAAACAGAACCATCAAAAGAAGAGGAACCGTCGGAGGTTACAGAACCATCGAAGGAAGAGGAACCGTCAAAGGTTACAGAACCATCGAAAGTTACAGAACCGTCAAAAGAAGAGGAAACATCGAGGGAAACAGAGCCATCAAAAGAAGAGGAACCGTCGGAGGTTACAGAACCATCGAAGGAATCAGAGCCGTCAAAGGTTACAGAACCATCAAAGAAAGCGGAGCCATCGAAGGAAGAGGAACCATCGAAGGAATCAGAACCGTCAAAGGTTACAGAACCATCGAAAGTGTCAGAACCGTCAAAGGTTACAGAGCCGTCAAAAGAATCAGAGCCGTCAAAGGTTACAGAACCATCAAAAGAAGAGAAACCGTCGGAGGAATCAGAACCATCAAAAGAGGAAAAACCATCGGAGGTTTCAGAACCGGAGATGAAACAGATTACAGACACCATGATATCATTTTCCGAAACAGATCTTACATACAATGGAAAACCACAGACACCGGAAGTGAATCTTTCATACAAAACGGTGCCATTAAGAGAAAATGTGGATTATAAATTAACCTATGAAGACAACGTAAATGCTGGAAGGGCAACGATTTTTATTGATGGAATGGGTGAGTATGAAGGAAGTACGGAAATCAGCTTTACGATTCATGAAAAAGAAATCTCGGATTGCCGAGTAGAATTATCTCAGACTGTTTTTGAATATACAGGGGAAGAATGTATGCCGGATGAAACAGTAACAGATGGGGAAAATCCATTGCTTGAAGATATCGATTACACAGTGGAGTATTCGGATAATGTAGATGCAGGAACCGCACAGCTGATGATCAGTGGTCAAGGAAACTATACGGGAGACAAGACAATTACATTCCGTATTACAAAGCAGTCACAATCGATTGATTGTACCGAGTTTTATGAAAAAGCGTACGGGGACAAATCATTTCGATTAGATGCCAAGGCAGAGGACGGAAAACTTTCATATAAAAGCTCAAACACAAAGATAGCAACAGTAAATAAAAATGGCGCGGTAACATTGAAAGGGCCAGGATGTGCGGTTATTACGGTTACAGCGGCAGAAACAACAAATTACAAAAAGAGTTATGCGCAGATTACAATAGCCGTTCATCCAAAAGCACAGAACATAAAGACGGTAAAATGTGTAAAGGGGAAAAAGATGACAGTCGCATGGGCAAGAGATGCCAGTGTAACCGGCTATGAGATTCAGTACAGCACAGACTCTAAGTTTAAGAAAGATGTAAAGAAACTGACAAATACTTCGAATACCAAAGTGAGCCGTACAATCAGTGGTCTAAAAGTGGGGAAAAAATATTATGTCAGAATACGCACGTATAAAACGGCGACTGTGAATGGAAAACAGCAGAAACTTTACAGTAAGTTTGGAAAAGTAACTGTAAGCAAAAAAATAATGAAATAGAAAGATTTTATTTTCTAAAAAAACCGCTATGCGAATATGTATAGCGGTTTTTTTGATACAAGCAAATTTAATGATACCATGGTATCACGGTAAACGCAAGCTTTTCTGTTTCTATTCATTTTTTACGCTTTATATGAGCGTAAGTCTTTGCGAGCTCTACTTTATTGGCCTCCCACTAC
>JBJENW010000266.1:0-1714 GCA_051880395.1 Lachnospiraceae bacterium
CCAAAATTTGTATCGTGATAGAAAACCGCTCTCGCATTCCCTGGACGCGAACCCGCTGCCGGATCACATATACCAACAGTATGACTGCCGGCAAGCAGAAACTATGGCTAAATCTCGCAACCGTCCATCCGGGAGAAAATCGTTTTGAAACTTATGTACATTTTTCCGGCGCGGGCGATTATTGTTTTTCACTGGATACCGTACGTATCTATGATCTAACGGGATTATTTTCCCTGAAAAAGCACATACACACCCAGCAAAATTTGAAGATTCTTCCAGAATTAGAAGAAGTGCAGGTATTTTTAACCGAACCCGTGCGAAACTTTTATGGGGATTCGGACCAATACGACGAAAAACGTCCCGGTAATGACCGCAGCGAAATTTTTCAGATCCGCCCATTTCAAGACGGGGATCGTCTGCAGCAGATTCATTGGAAATTAAGCGCAAAAGTAGATGAACTGATCGTGCGGGAGGACAGTTTTCCAAAAGCCTGTCCGGTCGTACTGTTTCTGGATTATGTAGCAGTAAAAAAAGGGCATACCCTGACAGCGGATGTATTTTTATCAGCAGCTGCCAGCCTTTCCATGTCACTTATGGCAAAAAATTGTCCGCATTATATCGTATGGTATTGCGAGGCACAGCAGGATCTTGTACGGGTACGCGTAGATGACGAAGAAAGTCTGTATTTCTTTTTCAATTACTATTTAGAGGACACACATACAACGCGCATACCTGCAATGGAAGCGCGCTATCACGAAAAATATGTTGGAGAAGTCTATCTGCACGCATATTTTTTGAACGAAACACTTTGTCTTACAGACAAAAAAGAATTAAACCTTACATTGGAAAAACAGCATTGGAGGCAACAGATGCAAGAATTAGAACTAGTTGTTTAGGAGAAAACATGAACAGACAAAATCCAAAAAATTTTATTCTGAACGAAAAAAAAAGTAAAAAGCAGCAATTAAACGGTGCCCTACAGACCATGATCTGCGCCGTTTTTTTTGCATTGGCAGGCATCAACATATGCAAAGATGTATTCCCGAACTGGATTCCCGGTCCTGCCCAGTGGGGAAAAACCGTGGTATTCGCGGTCATCATCATCCTTTATTTTGAAATCATCCAGCCACAATTTTTAAAACCGGCCTGTTGGCGCATGATCACTGCACTGCTATTTGTCTCTGCAGGCGGACACTATGTCTGGAAACAGCAGAAAAAAATGAACGGCCAATTGCAAAATCTCGTAGAGGAATATCTGATTCGTTTCAATAAATGCATGAAGACCAATTATCATATGACAGGAACAAAAGCCGGAAAAGAAGCGCAGATGTTCCTGCTTTTAGCGACATTCTTTTTCTTGCTCGTACTTGTTTTCACGTATGTGTGCAGAAAAAAAGTTCTGTTATTACTATTTCCCGCAACAATGCTTTTGTTATCGATGATGATCGATCAAGTGCCACATTTAAAAAGCTTCGCATTATTATTTGTCGGCATTCTGCTTTTAAACAGCGGAGAATGGGAACGTACACAGCTGCTTTTTTCCAAAAACAAATCCACCGATTCCCTGCATCATATATTCCAAACCGCATTCGTCGCGGGCATCGCATTGTTTCTGCTTGCAGGAAGCTATTTATTCTTTCGATATCCGGCCAGCCTGCTGCTAAAAAAGAACCGTACTGTCAAAGAATTCCAGGTGACTTTAGAGCAGACGCTA
>JBJENW010000267.1:0-1713 GCA_051880395.1 Lachnospiraceae bacterium
TAGATTGTATGTTTTTTATTGCTAAAAAAACGAAAAAACTTGTAAAGTGCTATGATTTAGTGTGACTGCGAGTTATATTGAGTGAAACAAGATTTCCTGTGTCGGCAAAAATACGGCATTATATCCGAAAACAGTTGATATTTTTGCCGATAATGTGATATACTATACAATAGATTAGTATAGTATTTTGATTCGATTTATGACGGAGGATAGCAGATGCGATACCTTTCGGTTACTGAGATGGCAAAAAAATGGGATGTGTCGGAGCGTAGTGTTAGAAACTATTGCGCCCAAGGGCGTGTGAATGGAGCGTTTCTTACCGGCAAGACTTGGAATATTCCCGAAAATGCAGAAAAACCAGAGCGTGCCAACAAGAGAAAAGAGGAACCGATTACTCTGTTGGATATTCTGAAAGAGCAAAAAGCAAGTAAATATTCCGGAGGCATTTACCATAAGACACAGATTGATTTAACATACAATTCAAACCATATTGAGGGCAGTCGTCTGACTCACGATCAGACCAGATATATTTTTGAAACCAATACTATCGGCGTGGAAAATGAAGTTCTCAATGTTGACGATGTTATTGAAACAGCAAATCATTTTCGCTGTATTGACATGATTATTGAGAACGCAAAAACGGCTTTAACTGAGAAGTTCATTAAGGAACTTCATCTAATCCTGAAGAATGGAACAAGTGATTCCAGAAAAGATTGGTTTGCAGTTGGCGACTATAAGAAGCTTCCGAATGAGGTTGGCGGCATGGATACCGCCCTTCCGGAAGAAGTTGCCGATAAGATGAAAGCGTTGCTGGCAGAATACAATGCCAAGGAAGAAAAGACCTTTGAAGATATTCTGGACTTCCATGTGAAGTTTGAGCGAATCCATCCGTTCCAAGACGGCAACGGTCGTGTAGGCAGATTGATTATGTTCAAAGAATGCCTGAAATATAATATTGTTCCGTTTATCATCGAGGACAATCTGAAGATGTTCTACTATCGAGGTTTGAAAGAGTGGAATAATGAAAATGGCTACCTGACAGATACTTGCCTGACAGCACAGGATAAATATAAAACATATTTGGATTATTTTAGGATTGCGTATTAAGCAGGAAACGAGGTGCGGTGATGTCAGCTGAAAAGAACTGGCAATTTGAGCTTGAAGAATATATTAAGCAGGGAGAGCCTGGTCAAATTGAAAAAAGCGAAGCATGGCAGACTGCAATCGGCTTGCAGGCAGTAGATGGCTTGAAAACCTCTGCTTATCTGTTAGATACTGCCAAGGAACATATCGAAGGAAAAATCAGTATTGATGAAGCGCAGAAACGCATTCAGAACTACTATGAGCAGCGTGCTGATCGTACGGAGATTGAGAATGACACTAAGGAAGCAGATATTGTATCCGCAAGAATTGCGAAGCTGTTAGGCGAGAAAGCATTTCAGTTTTCACCGGCTGAATGGTTAACAATTCACCGCAGATTATTTGAGGGTGTATTTACCCATGCCGGTCAGATTCGCCAGTATAATATTACGAAAAAAGAATGGGTGCTGAAAGGCGATACTGTCACCTACGCAGCATGGAACAGTATCAAAGACACCCTTGATTATGATTTTGCAACGGAGAAACAGTTTTCTTATGAGGGCTTGTCTGTAGAACGTTGCGTGAAACATCTTGCCAAGTTTGCTTCGGATATTTGGCAGATTCATCCGTTCT
>JBJENW010000268.1:0-1712 GCA_051880395.1 Lachnospiraceae bacterium
CAATGTCATTTAGTTAGGCCATTAGTCACTTTCCCATGAAGTGGTCTAACCAAAAAAAATTAAAATAGAGGTTGACAAACAACCTCAAATGTGCGGCCGCTTTCGCTACTGATTTTTTAAGGTAGCGAAAGCGGCCCTTGAATTGAAAGTATAGTTTTTCAATTCAAGGAGGTACATCTTATGTTACACAATAAAATCAAAGATTCTTTCTCTGATGCCGTCAATTATGTCGCATCCAATATCTCAAAGTACACTGTCAATTCTGATAAGGATTTAACACGCACCAGAAAGCTGGGACCAGATAAACTTCTGTCTTTCCTTGTATCCTGTGGTTCCTCAAGTACCAAAATAGAACTGCTTGATTTTTTTGGACTTAGTCCCGATTCCCCATCTGCTTCCGCCTTCAACCAACAACGTGCCAAGCTTAAACCGGAAGCTCTTGAAGCGGTTTTTCATCGGTTCAACTCCTCTGTCCTGTCCTTTGAAAAAACTTCTGACTACCGTTTCCTTGCTGCAGATGGCTCCACGTTTACTTTTTTCAGTAAACCTTCCTTTTCCACTTCAGAATATTTTGTTTCCGAGGGGCATTCTGCAAAAGGCTTCTACAGTATGCACCTCAATGCTTTTTATGACCTGCAGAAGCATACTTATTCTGAAGCCCTGATCCAGCCAGTCCATCAAAAAGATGAATTCCGGGCTTTCTGTGATATGGTTGACCGTCACCAGATACTGCCTGGTACAAAAGATGTTTTTATTGGCGACAGAGGGTACTGCTCCTATAACAACATGGCACATGTCATGGAAAAAGGTCAGTATTTCCTCTTCCGCACAAAAGACATTCATTCTAAAGGACTCATTGGAAACTTTGATTTCCCGGATACAGATTCCTTTGACATTCAGGTAAATGTTACCCTTGTCCGCAGCCATAAAAAGAATATACCAATCAAAGAAGGATTTTATAAACGCTATGTGGATGTAAATGCTTCCTTTGATTATGTTACATACGGTTCCCTGGATACTTACGATCTAACGTTTCGGGTTGTAAGGTTTCCCATATCTGACGGTTCTTATGAATGCATTGTAACCAATCTGCCGTCAGATGAATTCCCACCTGAACGGATTAAACTTCTTTATTATAGCAGGTGGGCTATAGAAGGGTCATTCCGAAAGCTGAAATACACCATCGGGTTAAGTAATTTTCATGCATACAAACCGGAATATATTAAACAGGAAATATGGGCAAAACTGATTGCATACAACATAACAGAAAACCTTGTCAACCATACCGTTATAAAACATGGAAATACAAAACATGAATATAAAGTAAATTTCAGCATGGCTGCCCATATTTGCAGAGTCTTTCTCCGTCTGACCACAGAGAAAGACTCCATAGATGTGATATCACTACTTCAAAAACAACTGATTCCGGTTCGGAATGATCGCCAGTATCCACGACTCCAAACGGCACACTTTCGAAAACCACGATACTTTATATACCGCGCAGCATAAAGTAGTTTCATCAATATTCATAATACCTATTTTAGAAGCAGATGTAAACCTGCTTATTTGTCATGCAGTCATAATTTCTCCAACATGATATCGCACAAAAAAAGTCTTTGAGTTCCTTTTATGTATCGTCTTTTACCAGTATATTCCCTTTTGCGGAAAAGAGAATATATTTTTTCTGATTCTAACTAAATGACATTGGTTCA
>JBJENW010000269.1:0-9423 GCA_051880395.1 Lachnospiraceae bacterium
CATATTTAAACTGTAAAATTATCTACTCGAAATGAAAATCATAGTAGAAATATGGCCGGGCAGACCACTACTTTACGGACTTCCATTTTTTTAAGTCTTGACGAAAAACGTCTCAACCAATCGGTTCCAATACACAGTTTCCGGCATTCGGCAGGGAGAGAAGACAGGGGGCGGCTGGTTCAAAAGTGGCTTTGGCAGAAATGATAGTGAGCTCGGACGGCTGGGATTGTAATGCCTTTGTTGTTTTTCGTTCGGCGGACTGGCTGTGCAAAATTGTATGCGCAAGAAAGAATCCGTTTTTGATTCTTACTTGCGCATACAATTTTGTGCAGACTGTCCGACATTCGAAAAACAGCAAAAATAAAGCATCCCAATCCCAGCCGTCCGAACTCGACTTCATTTCTGCCTAGCCACTTTTGAACCAGCCGCCCCCTGTCTTCTCTCCCTGCCGAATGTCGGAAACGTCCGCATAGGACCTCCCCCGGTTGAGATATTTTTCGTCAAACTCCCCAAAAAAGTAGTGGAGTCAGTAACATAGGGGTTTGCTCGACAAATCAGTATTGGTTCAATGTTGTTTAAAATGAGAAACCTTCTCATTCGAAAGAGTTGTAATTTGATAAATTTTCCTGTATGATAACAAGGAAGTTAGGATATACTAACTATGAAATCATTTTATAAGACTCCAGATGCGTTGTCGGAGATGTCACATACCAAAAAATAACCGGCAATGCGTTTCTGGGGAACAGGAAAGGAGCATTTTTGACATGAAATGTCTGGAAATTGAAAAAGTGATCGGAAGAGAGATTTTGGATTCGCGTGGAAATCCGACAGTGGAGGCAGAAGTTTATTTAAAGGATGGCTCTGTGGGACGTGCGGCAGCACCGAGCGGTGCATCGACTGGTGAGTTTGAGGCATTGGAACTGCGGGATGGGGATAAAAACAGATACCTTGGAAAAGGTGTGACGCGTGCAGTTGAAAATATAAATACAGTGATCAATGATGCAGTAAAAGGACTGGATGCATCAGATCTGTATGGGGTAGATGCAGCGATGATCAAAGCAGATGGAACCAAAGATAAATCGAATTTGGGTGCAAACGCAATTCTGGCTGTTTCCATTGCAAGCGCAAGAGCAGCAGCGAATGCATTAGAGATTCCGTTGTATCGCTTTTTAGGCGGCGTGAACGGAAATCGACTGCCTGTTCCGATGATGAATATCTTAAATGGTGGCGCGCATGCAGCAAATACCGTAGATGTGCAGGAGTTTATGATCATGCCGGCAGGCGCCTGCTGTTTCAAGGAAGGTCTGCGTTGGTGTGCTGAGGTCTTCCATGCATTAGCAGCGTTATTAAAAGAAAAAGGACTTGCCACATCTGTTGGTGATGAGGGTGGTTTTGCGCCGGATCTTGCTAGTGATGAGGAGGCAATCGAATATATTTTACAGGCAATTCAAAAGGCTGGCTATGAGCCGGGAAAAGATTTTGTGTTGGCAATGGATGCCGCAGCCAGTGAGTGGAAAGGCAGCCAAAAAGGTGAGTATGTTTTACCGAAATCAGGAAAAAAATTTACTTCAGAAGA
Organism: Lachnospiraceae bacterium; assembly: GCA_051880395.1. Classification (GTDB taxonomy): domain Bacteria; phylum Bacillota; class Clostridia; order Lachnospirales; family Lachnospiraceae; genus JBJENW01. The sequence goes on from JBJENW010000269.1 coordinate 1,577, forward strand.
ATTAATTGCACACTGGAAAGAACTGATTGAAAAATATCCGATTTATTCGATTGAAGACGGACTCGATGAGGAAGACTGGGAAGGCTGGAAAAAGATGACACAGGAAATCGGAGGTCAGGTGCAGTTGGTTGGTGATGATTTATTTGTAACAAATACGGAACGTCTGAAAAAAGGAATCGAGTTGGGGTTTGGAAATTCAATTTTGATTAAATTAAATCAGATTGGTTCTGTATCAGAGACATTAGAGGCGATCAAAATGGCACACAATGCAGGCTATACTGCAATTGCATCGCATCGTTCCGGTGAGACAGAGGATACCACAATTGCAGATCTGGCAGTAGCATTAAATACCTGTCAGATCAAAACGGGTGCACCGAGCCGGAGTGAGCGTGTTGCTAAGTATAATCAGCTTTTAAGAATCGAAGAAGAGCTAAAAGAATCAGCAGTTTTTCCAGGTATGCAGGCATTTCATATAAAAAAATAGAAATAGTAGAAAGCATAGAGAAAAAATGAGCGGATATGAAATGGATATCCGCCAAAAAAAGAGCATCGCAAACGCGATGCTCTTTCATTTTTTTCAATATTCGGAATCGAATCTTATAACTGAGGACCTGCAGAAACAAGTGCTTTTCCTGCGTCGTTTCCTTCGTATTTTGCAAAGTTTTTGATAAATCTTCCAGCCAGATCCTTTGCTTTTGTTTCCCATTCGGAAGCATCTGCATAGGTATCACGTGGATCAAGGATTCCAGTATCTACACCATTCAGTTCGGTCGGTACTTCGAAGTTGAAGTACGGGATCTTCTTGGTCGGTGCGTTTTTGATATCACCATTTAAGATTGCGTCAATGATACCACGGGTGTCTTTAATGGAGATACGTTTTCCGGTTCCGTTCCATCCAGTGTTTACAAGGTAAGCTTTTGCTCCGCTCTTTTCCATCTTCTTCACAAGTTCTTCAGCGTATTTGGTCGGATGCAGCTCTAAGAATGCCTGTCCGAAGCAAGCAGAGAAGGTTGGAGTCGGCTCTGTGATACCACGTTCTGTACCGGCTAATTTTGCAGTAAATCCGGACAGGAAGTAGTACTGTGTCTGCTCCGGTGTCAGGATCGATACTGGAGGCAGTACACCGAATGCATCAGCGGATAAGAAGATGACATTCTTTGCTGCCGGTGCGGAAGATACCGGGCGAACAATGTTCTGAATGTGGTTGATCGGATAAGATACACGGGTATTTTCGGTTACGCTCTTATCCGCAAAGTCGATCTTACCGTCAGCATCCAAAGTAACGTTTTCAAGAAGTGCGTCACGTTTGATCGCATTGTAGATATCCGGTTCGGATTCTTTATCCAGGTTGATAACTTTTGCGTAGCATCCGCCTTCGAAGTTGAACACACCATTGTCATCCCAGCCGTGCTCGTCATCACCGATCAAAAGACGTTTCGGGTCTGTGGAAAGGGTTGTTTTACCTGTACCGGAAAGACCGAAGAAAATAGCGGTATTTTCGCCGTTTAAGTCGGTGTTTGCGGAGCAGTGCATAGAAGCGATGCCCTTTAACGGCAGGTAGTAGTTCATCATAGAGAACATACCTTTTTTCATTTCACCGCCGTACCAGGTGTTGATGATGACCTGCTCACGGCTTGTGATATTGAATACAACGGCTGTTTCAGAATTTAAGCCGAGTTCTTTGTAATTTTCTACTTTTGCTTTGGAAGCATTGTAAACAACGAAATCTGGTTCGAAATTTTCAAGCTCTTCTGCAGAAGGTTTGATGAACATATTTGTAACAAAGTGTGCCTGCCATGCAACTTCTACGATGAAACGGATCGCCATACGGGTATCTTTGTTCGCACCGCAGAAAGCATCTACGACATATAATTTCTTATTAGAAAGTTCGTCTAAAGCGATTTTCTTCACGGCATCCCATGTTTCCGGGCTTGCAGGATGGTTGTCGTTTGGGTATTCGTCTGAGGTCCACCATACTGTGTCTTTGGAATTTTCATCCATAACGATGAATTTGTCTTTTGGGGAACGGCCAGTATAGATACCGGTTTTTACATTGACAGCGCCAAGTTCGCTGACCTGTCCGATTTCATAACCTTCGAGACCTTCTTTTGTCTCTTCTTCAAATAATAAATCATAAGAAGGGTTGTGAATGATTTCTGTAGCTCCGGTGATCCCATACTTGCTTAAATTGATTTCTTCCATCTAACATTTACCTCGTTTCTTTAAATGATAACATACAAACTGACTGCGTATGCAGGAGTTTCGGGTTTCAGAAGTAGAACATCTACCTTATAATTAAAATTATACATAAATGGCGAATAAAATCAACAAAAAATAACAAACTTTTTGGGAAAGATTCTGATTCTGCGTGAGAAGTGTGGGTGTAGACTTCTGTTTTTTGAAATATAGATTTTACTTTTCTTTCATGTTACAGTAAGGTTTATAGTTATTTTAACATAAAAGAAAAGGAGTGATGGTGATGAAAAAAGATTCTATTACAGTACAGGCGCTTCCGGGAGGCGTCACAAATCATAATTACATTTTAAAAGCAAAAGATGTGAAACTGGTGATCCGCGTGGCAGGACAAGGAACACAAAACTATATCGATCGGTCGCAAGAAAATCAAAATGCTCTGGAAATGTCAAGAGTGGGGATCGGACCGAAAATTTATTTCAGTGAACCGGATACCGGTTTTCAGGTCAGTGAATTTATAGAGGGTGAGACCATGGAAAAAGAGCGATTTCAGACAAACGATTGCCTGCTGCAACGTGCAGCGGAAGTTCTGAGAAACTGTCATGAGAGCAAAGCAAATTTTCAAAATGTATTTTCCCCTTTGGAAAATATAAGAAAGAATCTTCAGATTTTAGAAGAAGAAGGGTATCAGAAACGCTATGAAAACTGGGGGGAGATGCTGGAGCAGTTACAGAAAATAGAAGAACATTGGAGGCGGGAAACATGCACACTTGTTCCATGCCACAACGATACACTGGCGGGAAATTTTTTGGGGGATGAGAGCGGACTTCGCCTGATTGACTGGGAGTACAGTGGAAAAAATGATCCATATTATGATCTGGCTTGTTTCGCTATGGAAAATGAGTTAGACGAACAAAAAGAACGATATTTCCTAACTTGTTATCAGAAGAGAGAGCCAAAAGAAACGGAATGGCAGCGTTTTTATGAAAATAAATTTGTCGCGTCTTTTTACTGGAGTATTTGGTCCTTGGTTCAAATCGCGTATGGAAAAGAGGAAACATTTTATGCAGCATATGGTGAAAAACGGGCTGCTTTTGCACAAGAGGCGTGGAAAAAGTTAGAGGAACTGGAGGAGAAGAGATGAATCAAAACTATATGACAATTTCAGAACTTGCGAAATTGAGAAAAACAACGACGGCAACTCTGCGTTATTATGACCAGATCGGTCTGTTAAAGCCGGATTATGTATCGCCGGAAACGGGGTATCGCTATTATACGATCTTTCAATATGAAAAATTAGGAACTATTTTGGAATTGCGAAGTCTTGGAATGCCCATTGACCAAATACTGGAATATTTTCATGAAAGAAATTTCAATCAGTCGATCGACATCTTGCGGGAGTATCAGCAACGTCTGGAAAAAAAGATAAAGGAGCAAGAAGAGACGAATCGAATCTTAAAAGAAAAGCTAGAATATGCAGAATCTCTGAAAGATTTAGGTCCGATGGAAACGGTTTTTTTGGAGACATACGAAGAGCGCAATATGATCACATTCGGACAGCCTTCCGGTACACCGGAGAATCATGCCTATGCTTACACGAAACTGGAGTGGTATTTAAACGAAATGGCACCGATTTTGGCAACGGATCGCGTCGGCGTTTTTGCAGACGAGGCCATTTTAAGGGGCGATGAACAATCGATTCCAGCAATTCCGATGATTTTAGTGGATCAAAAAGAAAGTAAGGGAAAGTATACGCAGACCATACCGGAGGGGGAGTACGCCTGCATGTATTATCAAAACGGAAGATTAGAACAGTATCATCCCTCGTTTGAAAAAATGAAACAATATATAAAGGAGAATGGATATGAAATTGCGGGAAATATTCTGCAAATCTATAAAATAGATGTAACACTGACAAGTGATCGTGCAGAGACGGTTATCGAATTGCAAGTTCCGGTAAGAAAATACGTAAAAAAATAAACTTGACTTTAAAGTAATGTTAAGGTTTAAACTGCTCGTAAAGAAAGGAGAGAAATGTTCATTCTTTTGGAAGAGATCAATCAGTATTTACAGGATTTTAACACAGTATCCATTACATTGCGATTGGTTTTAGCAACCGTATTTGGCAGTTTTATCGGTGCAGAACGCGCGACAAAACGCCAGACAGCAGGAATTCGGACATTTGCGATTGTGTGCCTGGGAGCAGCCTTATCCATGATTGTTAATGAGTATATTTCTATACGATCCGGAAATGTGGTAGATCCGTCTCGAATGGCGGCACAGGTGGTGAGTGGAATCGGATTTCTCGGTGTCGGAACCATTATTGTAACAGAGAGAAGTAATGGAAAGAGTCAGGTGAAAGGACTGACTACGGCGGCCAGTTTATGGACGGTTGCCATTTTAGGCATTGCTGTGGGAGCAGGGTTTCTGTATGCAGCAGTGATTGCGTTTCTGCTGATTATGCTTGTGGTTACGATTTTAGATAAAGCCAGTAAACATGAGGATTTATACAATCCGGTTATGGAAATTTACATGGAAGCGGAAGCAAAAGATGGAATCCACAATATCTTAAATTTTATTACGGAAAATGAATTCCAGATTCGAAGTATGCAAAGAATCAAGCGAAAAACATTGATGGATGAAGATGTTGCGATTACGGTTGCAATCCATACAGGCGGCCGACATCCACATCAGGAGATACTCGAAGAATTTCAAAAAATAGAAGGTCTGCATTATTTAGAAGAGTTGTAGTCAGGGAAAGAAACAAAGAAGATGAGGTGAAAGATTATGAAAAAATATGCAGTGACAATTACAAGGCAATTTGGAAGTCTGGGACGGCCGATCGCAAAACGCATGAGCGAGTTGCTGGGTGTGGAATACTATGACAGGGAAATCGTGGATATGACAGCGAAGAAACTAAATCTTCCGGTTTCGGAAGTGAGTGATCAGGAGGAATCAGTAAAAACAGCATTTTTTAAGATGCGATATCCGTTTGGCAGTGGCACGACCCAAGTACAAGACAGCATTTTTCTTGCACAGCAGAGAATTATCTCAGAGTTTGTCAAACACAAATCTTGCATCGTAGTAGGGCGGTGTTCTGATTATATCTTAAAAAATATGGAAAATTGTATTCATATTTTTATCTATGCACCGTATGAGCAGCGATTAAAGAATTGTGTGGAAGATTTACATCTTACAGAAAGTGAAGCAAAAAAGATGATCGAAGAGGTGGATAAGGCAAGAGATTCTTACCATAAACATTATGCCGGGTATCTGCCGCAGGATATTCATTCCAAACAGCTTTTGATTGACAGCAGTATCTTAGGAGTAGAAGGAACCGCAGAATATCTTGTTGATCTGGTGAAGAGGAAATTTTCAGATGAAACAGAATAAAGGAGCAATGCAAAGGCGCAGAAACAACTGGTTGACTGCGTTTTTTATTTGCAAAAATTTCGATGGAAGAAAGAAGTGAGTAATATGGCACAGAGTGGAGAATGTATCCTGGAAGTAAAAGGAATTGGAAAAAATTTTAAAGAATTGAGTGTGTTGAAAGAAATCAGTCTGAATGTGAATCGTGGGGATGTCATTGCGATCATTGGTCCTTCGGGGTCTGGAAAAAGCACCTTTTTGCGTTGCATGAATGGCTTGGAAACGGTCAGCCGAGGCGATATTCTATTTGAAGGACAAAGTATTGTAAACGCAAAGCGTAATATCAATCAGATTCGTCAGCATATTGGAATGGTGTTTCAACATTTTAATTTGTTTCCGCATCTGACAATTTTAGAGAATATCATTCTTGGACCGACGAAGTTGAAAAAAATGCCAAAAGAAGAAGCGGTGCAGTTAGCGGAAAGCTTATTGGAGAAAGTCGGCTTATTAAACAAAAAAAATGCCTATCCTTCTATGTTGTCAGGCGGACAGAAACAGAGAATTGCAATTGCGCGAACACTGGCTATGGAACCGGATGTCATTCTCTTTGATGAACCGACGTCTGCTTTGGACCCGGAAATGGTAGAAGAGGTATTACGGGTGATGCAGGAATTAGCAGAGACAGGAATGACGATGTTGATTGTTACACATGAAATGGGATTTGCTCGTGAGGTCGCAAATAAAGTGCTTTTCTTAGATGGCGGCTACATTGCGGAAAGCGGAACCCCAAAGGAAGTGTTTGAGTGCAGTAAAAATGAACGGGTTCGTTCATTTTTGGAAAAAGTGTTATAAGGAGGGATATTGATGGCAGTTATTTTAGATATGTGTGTGAAATATGCACCGTTGTTTTTACAGGCAACTGTAACGACGTTAGTCTTATCTCTCATCTCGATTTTCTTTAGTATGATTTTTGGAAGTCTGATGGCATTGATGAAATTGTCAAAGGTGAAACCGATTCGTTGGTTTGCAGACTTTTATGTAGCCTTTTTCCGTGGAACACCGCTTTTGGTGCAGATTTATCTGGTGTTTTACGGCTTACCGGTACTGGGGATACAACTTCCTTCTGTTACAATTGCGGGAATGGAATGTGAACGATTGGTTTCTGGTATTATCGCATTGACGATCAACAGTGTGGCGTATGTGTGTGAGATTGTGCGAGGTGGTATCTTGTCGATTGATATCGGACAGGATGAGGCAGCACGCTCCATTGGATTTTCAAAGTGGCAGTCTATGCGATTGATCATACTGCCGCAGGCAATAAAAAATATATTACCAGCATTAGGAAATGAATTTGTTAGTCTTATTAAGAATTCATCCCAGGTGTCTGTCATTGGAATCGCAGAGTTAATTTATGTATCCGATACGATTCGAAGCATCAGTTTCCGGCCGTTTGAGCCACTTGTGATCGTATCCGTAATTTACTTTATTCTTACGACAATTATTTCCTTCTTTGTCCGATTGTTAGAGACGCGATTGGCAGTCAGCAGTAAGCGATAAAAGAAGAGAAAGAAAATAGGAGGTTATATTTATGAAGAAAAAAATGAAAAAATTGGTATCGGTTCTTTTGTTCTTGGTATGTTTTGCAAATTTGGCAATGGGATGTGGATCTTCCACGGAAAAACAGGAAAGTGCGGTCTCGTCCGCTGCGGGAGAGGGAGGCAAAGTCGATGCTATAAAAGCAGCTGGTAAACTGGTGGTTGGAACGGCCTCTGGTTATCCGCCATATGAGTTTGTCAGCATGGAGAACAATGGGGAAGTCATTGGAATCGATGTCGCGTTTGCAAAGGCAATCGCGGATAAACTTGGGGTAAAACTGGAAGTCCAGGACATGGCATTTGGAGAGCTGATCACAGCTTTGGCTCAGGGAAAATGTGATATTGCGATCGCAGGTATGACGCAGACCGAAGAACGGGCAAAGACGATTGATTTTTCAGATGTGTATATTACAGACGAGCAGTGTATGATCATCAGAAAAGAAGATGCCGGTCAGTATAAGACGGTGGATGATTTTAAAGGAAAGGCAGTCGGAGTGGAAAAAGGAAGTTCATCGGAGCAGGTTGTACAGACAGAAATCGCGGATGCAAAGATGAATTCACTTTCCAAGATTGCAGATTTGTTTTTGGAGTTAAAGAATGCAAAGATTGACGGAATTGTGACGAGTCGTGTTGTTTAAACTGTACCCTTTGTCAAGGACATTTTGAATTAGTGTAGTGCCTATTTTTTAG
>JBJENW010000270.1:0-1699 GCA_051880395.1 Lachnospiraceae bacterium
GAGAAAATGTATAGATGATAATAAAAATAACCCTTGTTTCTGATAAAAGAAATTTGGTGTGCGTCCCGTCAAGTAGACAATCGAAAAAATATAAAATTTTTGTGTTGCCCGGTATGAGCCGGGCAACATTTTTATGCAGCCAATAGCTGTTTTTCATGAAACTCCATCGGTGTCAATACACCAAGTCCCCGTTGCGGACGATCGTTTGTATAATAATCCATATATTCGGTAATCGCCTGAATCAATTCTTCTCTGGTATGAAACTTTCGTTTATAATACATTTCTCGCTTTAAGATTCCCCAGAATCCCTCCATTGGTCCATTATCTGTGCAGTGAGCTACTCGTGACATGCTTTGTGTCATTCCAGCTGCTTCTAATTTCTGATGGAATGTTCTGGATGTGTATTGGTATCCTCTGTCACTGTGAAAAATTGGATGTGCATCCGGATTCGCAGCAACTGCTATGTCAAATGTTTCAAAAACAAGTGCATTATTATTACTATCTCCGATAACATATGCAACAGGACGGCGATCGCATAAATCTAAGATAGCACTTAAATATAGCTTGTGTACATTATCAAACGTAGTTCCATACTTAAATTCAGTTACATCTGTAACCCATTTCTCGTTTGGATGTTCTGCCGTAAAATCTCTATCAAGAACGTTTTCTGCGATAAATGCAGGATTTTTTGACGGCCTGGTGCATCCGTCATAGCGATACTTTAAGTTCGATCTGATTTGTTTTTTTCTGCAGATACGAAGAATCCGTTTATCATTTACAATGATATTTTCATCATGACGCAGTTTATCGTTCAGTCTTCGATATCCCATATCCGGATGTTTTTCGTGTAATTGCTCCAGTTTATCTGCCAGGTGTTGATTTAATTTGTCATTTGTTGTTTCTTTGCGATTAAGCCATTTGTAATAAGATGCTCTGGAGATTTCTCCCAGCTTACACAATGCATGAATCGGATAATTATGTTCCTCATGTTCTTCTTTGATTGCCTGATAGATATGTTCATGCCGTATCAGGCTCAGCTTCGCCTCCTCTCGATTTCTTCTAATTTTTTTAAAAAAGATACCTCCATTTCTGCACGTTCTTTTTCCGCACGCAGAATCTTCACTTCCGCACGCAGTTTTTCTAATTCGTCCATTTCATCCAGGGATTTTCTTTTACCACGCCGGTCTTGAAGACCTTTCACACCTTTTTCTTCGTATTTCATAGTGTAGCTTCTGGCCTGCTGGTATGAGATGCTGAAATTTTCGGCTGTTTCCGCATAGTTATGTGCATGGTTAATGCAGTACTGAACGATTTCGACTCGCTCCTCAAACGTAGTTTTTCTTCCTTTGGTCATGATCGGTGTTCCTCCTGTTCCAGAGTCCTTTAACTCCTCATGACCATTATACTTCATAATCCACTTTCTGAGCTGACGTGTATCTGCGATTTTGTGTTTATCACAGATATTTCTGAGAGAGCCTTTGCCAGAAAGGTAATCTAAAACTGCCGATTCTTTTTCTTCGGTAGTTCTTTTTGTCCAGCCTTTTCTAAAAAAAACGTCCTGGCCGATTGATTTGTAATTCCTAAGCCATTTATCAACCGTCATGTAATGAACTCCAGTTTTGGCTGCAACGGAACTAATGGATTCTTTGTTTTGAATAATCTTCTCCATCCATTGTATTTTTTCTTCTGGAGAAATTTT
>JBJENW010000271.1:0-1697 GCA_051880395.1 Lachnospiraceae bacterium
TTCTTTTCAAGTCCTCTTTTTGATTAGCAGACTGATACGAATATCCAATAAACGGCGGATTTCCCATAATATAATTCAATTCTCCAGCCGGAACCACATCATTCCAATCCATCCGCAGTGCATTCCCCTCCACAATATTCGCATACGTTTTCAGTGGAAGAAAATCCAAATCCTGCATCACGATGTCCTCTGTTTCCAGCATCATCTGGCTTTCTGCAATCCATAGCGCTGTCTTTGCAACCGCCACGGCAAAATCGTTGATCTCGATTCCGTAAAACTGGTGGATCTGTACTTTGATCGGTTCAATTCCTCCGGTTCCGAATATAATCTGACCTTCGATGTGTCCTTTCTTGCTCGCAATCATGGCTTTTAGCGCCTCATTTTCCAGACGGCGCAGGCAGATGTATGTTTCGGTCAGGAAGTTGCCTGATCCGCACGCCGGATCCAAAAAGCGAAGATTTGCAAGTTTATCTTGAAATTCTTCTAATCTTCGTATTCTTACCTTTGCCGTTTTCAGTTCAAGTATTCCGTCCAGTTCCTCTTTCAAATCGTCCAAGAAGAGAGGATCAATCACTTTATGTATATTTTCTATTGATGTGTAATGCATACCACCTTTTCTTCTGGTTTCCGGATTCAGTGTGGATTCAAATGCCGCACCAAATACAGCCGGACTGATATCCTTCCATCGGAAATCAAGCGGCTCTGTATCCGTAAGCAGTGATATTATTTTTTCATTCAGATTCGGAATCAGCATCTTTCCGTCATCGTAAAACAGTCTTCCATTTACGTATGGAAAATCTGCAAGCGCTTCGTTCAAGTACGGATCCCGCTCTTCTTCTTTCGTATCGAGAACCCGAAATAATTCCTTTAATGCAATCCTTGCATTCTCCACGCGAAACGATTTCAGATATTCCCGGAATTGTTTTTTCTTCGGAAAAATTCCCGCATCCTCTGCATACAGGCAAAACACCAAACGAACACAGAGCATGTTAATGCTGGTTTGTGTCTGCACACTTTCCCTTTCTTTATACTGCTGCAATAATGCATCGTATAATTCCGATACCAGATCAGCGGCTTTTTTTGACACTTCTAACTGTTTCTTTTCTTTCTGCGACGTGCAGTCTACCAGGAAATCAAGGCGCTCGAATTCTTCCCCAAGGTCTTTCAGAAGTACAATCTCAGGATCTTTGTTCGGCTGCTCCATGTCGTAAATGTCGAATTCCATGAAATTGCATGTCAAAATATACCTTGATTTCTGTGAGTATGGAAGATTATTGTCGTACTGTCGTGCCTGCTCGATCGGTGTCATATCTTTTTTATTCGACTGTCTTCTCTTTTTTGACATATCAATATCTCTGCTTTTCTGTTCAATCAGTGTATGTGTTTCCGGGATTCTTGCATCTATAAATTTTGTTCTTTTGTCCACTTTCACCGCATCTTCAAATTTTATGAACTTTTTTGGCTCGTCAACTCCATACACATTTTGCAAAAGCTCGATCCAGAAGAGCTGGCACTCTCCTCTTTCTTTTCCGCGCTCTTTCCATTCTTCTGCGAATAGTTCAGCGGCTTTCTTCCGTTCTCTTTCGCTTTTGTACATCGACACCACTCCTTGATGTTGTGCTAATTTAGTACCATTTTCCTAATCCCATTCTATCTTTTTTCATTCTTATTTTCAATATATTTTTTATATTTTGATT
>JBJENW010000272.1:0-4249 GCA_051880395.1 Lachnospiraceae bacterium
TTCGGGAGTTTGGCAAGGATTTTTTTGCGAATAAAACGAAAATGCAAAATTGGAACTGAGACTGAATCGGAGGCATCCCCGCGTTTGCCCGGATCAGAATTGAAAAACGGAGGCTGTTTGGACTTCCGTTTTGAACACGGGTTGTCTAATAAGATAATCCATAAATGTTTGTTTACAATTTCTTTTTGTCTATACTCTTAAGAAATGCCTTTTTAAGCTCTTGTGGTTTATAAAAAAATTTCTCCTCTGATTTACTCAAACGTTTCTCATTTCCTTTTATCCTCAGTAATTCCATAGAACAAATAAAATCTGCGGCCTGCAACAATCGATATTTTTGTGGCTCAGCTTTCCTGAACTCAACATTTGAAAATTGTATCGAAAACACTGCATTTAGAATTGCACTAAGCTCATTTTGCCCGTTGTCATAATACACAATTATTTTGTCAAAACTCGAAAAAAAATCTTGATGAGCACGCATGGTTGTATTGATCGCCTTAGCCAATTTCCCTGATAAAGAAACTTTGTCTACAGCTTCTTTTCTATCTACAACAACATTCAGGTAAGAAATTGGACATGCATTGACAAAATTTAGCATTTTATACAGCAACTTTCTTCTTTCATCAATAGAATATCTTGCAAAAATCTCCTCTCTGCGAATTACAGGTCCAGTATGTATATATTCCACATTGAATCCGGCATTTTTTATACTCTCTTCTAATTTTCTTACCTGCTGTTTTATATCATTATCTTGATTGTGAAAAACAAACGTTACCAAATAGTACGCTGGACGTTCTTTTACGTCGCCAAAGTCTCCGGATTCATCAATAAAAACACTTAGCTCTTTCATTTATATTTCTCCTATACATAGAAAATGGCGGGAAATTCTTCCCGCCTACGGTGGTCCAAAGAGCTTTCGCCCAGACCAAAACTGTAATATATTACAGTCTTATTCTATTCCAATCATAACATATCTATGTATGACTTGCAAGCATTTTTAAAGCTTACAAGTGCGCAATTTCTGATAGATATCTTCGACATTATATTCCGGCATTTGCACAGATGCAATGTTATAGATCTGAGTGATTAAGGATTCTTCCGCACCAAGAAAATCAGCAATATCCGAAACAGTTCTACCTTTTTGCATGTTTTGACAGACCAGAGAGATAAGTTCTTTTCCAAACGGGTCGAAGGTACAGATAAAGATTACGAACGACTTTGGAAGATAGCGGTAATCCACACCTTTTTCCAACAGGTTTAGGTCAATCATGCCCTGATAATAGCGTGACCGTTTTGGAAGGTTGACATTCGATGAGGTCTGCATTTCGCTGTCATAGACGGTTCCGTTTTCATCATCTACATACACATCGAGCCATACACTTTTGGAATCAGCGGTCAAATCGATGGTTTTCTGTGATTCTGAAAAGCGAATCTCTCTAATTGGTACATTGAGGATCATCTCCAAAAGATGTTTGCAAAGCTGCGGGTGTGTGGTCATAATTTTGCAGAACATAAAACCGTTTGCGATGGTCAGGTGAAAGTTTTTTTGTTGCATAAAAATCTTTAAATGAATCTTTTAAATTTTAAGATTGCTATACTCAGACAATGATGATAAAATGGAAAAGCTACCTCTCCCTATACCGGTAGGGAAGGGAGGTGTTAAATGTGGATTTCAATACTTTTATCTTGTCTGTCGTGGCGGGTATGGTTGCCTGCTATATCTGCAAATGGCTGGACGATGACAAGAACCGACGGTAGTCAGCCTATGGATTAAGCTACCATGCAAAAACGGAATAGAAAACCCCAAGAGCTCGCACCTCTTGGGGTTTTCTTGTGTTAAAATGAATTTCAATACTTGCCTACGGCTATTATAGCATACACAAAATACAATGACAACATGTAATTATTCCCCAAAAACGAACGCCAAAAGTTATGCGAAAAACATGGCAGTTACCATTTCAATTGCAGTTTCCCGTTGTGCTTCCCGTTGAGTTTCTCGAAATTTCATTTCCAAAGTCATATATTCCAACCTCCATTTCTCATGCTTGCGGGCATCTTTTACGGATGCATCAAGTGTTTCTACGAATGAATTTTTTGTAAGCTGCCCTTGCAGATAATTTAAAAAAGCGTTCAGATCCGGTGAAAGGTTTTTGCGGTTACTGTCCGGATTTAAAAAGATTTTTTTGGTTCCGTCGTTTAGTTTCAGGTCGTTGTTTATTTTATCGGGTTGGTAATTGCAGTGGTACGATTAATCCGGGAGGTGGAAGAAGACGAAGGCTGCTCCGTTAGTGGCTTGTGAGGAGCAGTAAAATGTATTTGGCAATTTTGATAAAAAGAGATGCTAAATTTTGACAAAAAGTGACAAAACGGTACAAGATGCGCAAGTTTGCCCTCAGACGTTGACAGAAAAAGAAAGCAGAACGTATAATGAAAGTTGCAAATCATATCGTTCGGATAAGAAAGGGAGGGGAAGTTGTGTTTTGTAGAAAATGTGGAAAAGAGATAAAAGAGGGACAAAAATTCTGTCCTTATTGTGGAGCAGATCTTCGAACAGGTCAAAATTCTCAGGCGCCGCGGCAGAATATACCGAATCAGCCGCAGATGACGCAAAATCCGGTAAATCAGTCGAATCAGCCGCAGATGATGCAAAATCCGATGAATCAGCCGATACAGCCGCAGATGGCGCAAAATCCAATGAATCAGCCAATGCGGAAGAAAAAAACAGGAAAAAAAGTCGGGATCATAGTAGCAGTTGTGATCGCGCTTGCAGCGATTGCGGCAGCTGTGGCAGTTTTTGTGTTAAAGCAGAAAGATGGGAAAAAAGAGTTGCCTGACGAAGAAAAAAATGCAGTTGTAAGCAACAGTGAGGAACAGGCATTGTCGGATACAGTTGAGACGAAGGCGCAAGATAAATCCGATGACAGCGAAGCACTTTTGGAAGAAAAATTACAAGAGATTTTGAAAGAGCAGGGAAGTTTAAAAGGGAAATCCTGCGACATGAAAACATGTCATGGTTCGAAAGCATCTTACGAGGATAGTGGTGTGATCGGTGCGATCATTCATGATATCAGTGGAGATGGAGTGGAAGATCTTGTAGTTGTGGAAGCTGAGGACGGGTTTGAATCGGTTTATGCGGATATTTATACGGTAGAAGACAAAGAAGTGGTTCAAAAAGCAAAAGAACTGGACTTAGGAACAGCCTATTGTATGGAAGACGAAATTTTTTCTGTTTATTTGAAAGAGACAAAAGCCGGTTGGAATCTTGTCTCAAATGGCTGGTCAGGCGTTCACCGTCTCGGAGACGGTGTCGGCCAGAAGTTATACGCATACGTCTGTGACGAACATGTGTATACCAAAGCGGCAGAATATGAGTATGCGGGAAGCGATAGTATGCCGGAAGACATCACGCATGGATTGAATGAGGCAAAAAAAGCCGGACTACAAAATGTGACAGAGGCAATTGGTACGCCGTTTATATTGCAGGATCAGGATGTTGTTCTGATCGCCGGTATCTGGAATGATATTCAGGATGTTACATATGAAAAATATGCAAATACGACTGGAAAAAAATATGGACAGATCAATGTGGAAGAACTTACAACGGATCGGGGAAAATTAGACCGGGATGCCGCAGAAAAATTTTTAAAATCGGCAAAGAAGAGTCAGGATCAAGCTGGTGAGAGCGGAACAGAAAATACGACAGTAACACCGGGCAGTTCCGATTCCGTTACAGGAGTGGATATTTTACCAGACAGTAGTACACGACGGCTGACAGCAGCAGATTTAGAAAAAATCAAGGATAACCCGACGATGCTTCGTTATGCGCGAAACGAAATCTATGCAAGACATGGAAGAAAGTTTGCAGACGAAACATTGCAGGCATACTTTATGACTAAACCTTGGTATAGCCCGACGATCGAGCCGGAGGATTTTTCGGATGATCTGTTATCACAGATAGAAAAAGATAATTTAGAATTTATTCATTCTTATGAAGAAAATGAGTAGATAAATACAATGGAGAGTTTTTAGGAGAAAGAGAGGAATACATATGAAATGTCAGAACTGTAATGCAGAGATACCGGACGATTCTGTGTTCTGTCCAGAGTGCGGAACGAGAATTGGGGAAACAAGAGAACAGGAACAAGCGCAGGTAGATTCGATTCCTGCACAGCCACAAGAGCAGATGGGAGAAAACAGAAACCAACCGCAGGGACAGATGGAACAAAATCCAGGTCAGTGGCAAAACCAGCCA
>JBJENW010000272.1:4349-9370 GCA_051880395.1 Lachnospiraceae bacterium
CAGGGACAGCCGGGGCCGAATGCAGGTCAGTGGCAAAATCCACAGGGACAGATGGGACCGAATCCGGGTCAGTGGCAAAATCCACCACAGGGACAGCCGGGGCCGAATGCAGGTCAGTGGCAAAATCCACAGGGACAGATGGAACCGAATCCGGGGCAGTGGCAGAATCCACAAGGACAGCCGGGACCGATTCCAGGAACACAGGGATCAACGGTGCAGCCGAAAAAGAAGGGTACGAACAAATACAGAATCATTGGAATTGCCGGGGTTGTTGCAGCCGTTTTGATCGTTGCAGGAGCAGTGAAACTGGTGGGAGGACTGATTCCAAAAGATACCGATAAAATGCTCGTTTACGAGAGCGAAGGTTCCATGTATTATGTCTCAAATATGGATAAAGAGAAAAAACCGATTGAATTTGATACATCCATGGTAGGATTTACGCACGGACAGATCAGTGAAGACGGAAAATATTTTTATTATATCAAAGAGGGCGTAACAAATGCGCTTTATCGCGCAGAATTGGGAAAGCTGTCTAATAACAGCAAAAAAAATAGTAAGTATGTAGAAGAAATAGCCGGAAATGTAAAATCCGATTATGATCTGTATGAGGATGGAAAAATTCTGTATGTGACAGATTCGGAAGTGCTCTGCTATTATGAAGACGGGGAGACAAATGAGATTGACAGTCATGTGGATAGCGTAGAGCATATACATTTCGAAGACAATATCATTTATTATACCAAAACTGTTGGTAAAAATAATGTGCGCTGCTATTACGATCTAAAGAAGAAAAACGGCGATTCCTATGCAAAAAATGTGGCGTTTTGTGATTCTGAGTGGAAAGACGATAAAGTGTTATATTTAGATGATGATGTTTTATGTCAGAATAATCGTGAGGGCGATGAAAAAGAGTTGGCTGATAAAGTATTCAGCGTGGTCACGGCAGATGCAAAAAGTGGTACCGTTTATTTTTTACGGGAGAGAACAGAAAAACACAGCCTGTACGATTTTGTAGAGGATGATATGGAAAAAGAGGACAAAAAAGCCGGAAAAGAACCGTCACCGAAGGATTACTTTGAATCCGTAAAGGAATCTTCCGTTATGACGAGAGATGATCAGGAATACTATCAGGAATACGCAGAACCGGGACAAGGGATTTATGATTATCTGGATGAGAATTATGATATGAGCACGGATTATGAGCTGAATATAGACTACTATTATAACTATGATAACGATCAAAGATATTATCATGATGCAACGGGCTGGTACCTCTTTGATGAGGACGCATATGAGCGTGCGTATGAGGCATATGAATCTGTCGATGAACGAAATCAGTTGCGTAAAGAATTAAAAGAAGAGAAAACAGAATATACCGTATATGATCTTTATCGGATCAAAGACGGAAAAGAAGAAAAGCTTGCAGAAAATGTCAGCAATGTCAGTGCGGACGAGGGCTATGATCTGGCAATGAATCTCGTTACCTATCAAAAGCCAGCAACCGGAGATAAAGTGGCAAATATAAAATTTAGTTCCATTGACAGTTATTATGATGTTTCGTCCATGTTGTATGATCAGCAAGTAGAGTCGCAAGGGGTTTATTATAGTGTAATCGACGGAAAAGAGAAAAAGCTGGATGCGTCTCCGGCTTGGATTTTGGTTTCTCCGGACGAAAAAAGTGTGGTTTTGTATGACGCAGAGAAAGAAAAGTCCTATTGTTACAAAGTGGATGGAAGCGGCTTGAAACAGATCGGAAAATTATCAGATCAAGAAGTAAACGGCGTGTGGAAGGACGAAAAATTCTACTTTGTGGAAAAAGGAAAAGACGGATATGGTGATTTTAGCGTCTATTGTGACGGAAAAGAAACAAAACTGTTAGAAAATATTTTGGTAAATGATGTTCGAAAGTATGAGGACGGCAATTATACAGCAATGAAATCGGATGGAGAATTGTATCAATTTGATAGCAAAGGAAAAGGAACAAGGATTGCTTTGACGGCCGAAGATTATGAATATATTAACGATCAGCGGATTGTTTATCTGCAGGACAATGAATTGTATGTATACACCGGAGAAGAGGCGAAGAAGATCGCGCGAGATGTCAGTGGAAGCAATTCTTACTGGTGCGTTTCAAAATCAGATGAATTTTATTGGGAGCATGAGTCGGACGAATAATCAGAAAAAGCAACACTTTTTCACCCAAGAAACAGATCTCAGCCTACCGTTTCCAATACACAGTTTCCGGGATTCGGACAGGCGCAGAACACGGGGTTGCATCTTACAGAGTGACTTTGACAGAAATGATAGTAAGTTTTGACGGGCAGTTCTGCGGTGTCTTTGCAGGAAGAATGCAATATATTTAGCAGAGAAGCGGACGTTTGCGTCAGGAAGTGTATGGCGCGGGAAAATACGACCGAAAGAATATGATACATGAAACCAACAGGAGTGGGCATAAAATAAAACAATGGAAGAAGGGACCGGATGTATGTTCAGACGAAAAAAGCAATGGCTGGCGGTTATTTTAGTCGCGATACTTTGTATTTCCGGATGTGGAAAACAGAAAGAGGAAAAACAAGCAAAAGAGCAGGTTTCGGAATCGGTTTCAAAGGAGGAAGCTGATGAGTTATCCGATACTGTGGAAACCGCGCAATCACAGCCACAGCCGCAGACGCAGATGACGACTCTGCCGCAGGCAGGGGTGCGCTCATTTGAAAATCTGCTAAAGACGGCGATGGAGCCGGTCGGACAGACGATGTATATCTGGGGCGGCGGCTGGAATGAAGCAGATACCGGAGCCGGTGAGGAGGCAGTGCACATCGGTGTCAGCCCGAACTGGGCAGCATTTGCCGAGAAACAGGATGCATCTTATGATTACAATACAACCCGTTATCAGATTCATGACGGGCTGGATTGTTCGGGCTATATCGGCTGGCTCGTCTACAATGTGTTTCACGATACGGATGGCACGGAGGCAGACGGTTATGTGATGAAAGCAGGTTCAATGGCAGAGACATTTGCAAGTTATGGATGGGGCGAATTTACACCGGCCGGTTCCGTGACAGACTGGAAGCCGGGCGATATTATGAGTATGCCGGGGCATGTCTGGATGTCGCTTGGCATGTGCGAGGATGGAAGCGTGGTTTTGCTGCATGCATCCCCGCCGGGGGTTCGCATTTGCGGGACAAAACTCTCTGGTGGGAGCATGAGTCAGGCAGAGATGTTGGCAGAGCAGTATATGCAGGACTATTATCCGCAGTGGTATAACCGTTTTCCGGACAGCGGAGTGGATGCGTCTTATTTGCAGAAGTCCGGTCGGTTTCGGTTTCACAGCGAGACACTTTCGGATGAGGCGGGCGTGTCCCAGATGAGTGCAGCGGATGTATTGACTTGGATGTATGATGGTGTAAATGAATAGAAACAATTAGAGGGCTGCGCACGTAGTGCGACAGCCCTCTTAAAATATAGGACTTGGATGAAACATCTAGCACTTCGCTAAAGCCTGTTCAATATCCGCGATCAAATCCTCTTTATCTTCGAGTCCAACGCTGATGCGGATCAGTTCTGCCGGAACGCCGGCTTCTTTTAACTGTTCATCGGTCATTTGGCGATGGGTAGAAGAAGCAGGATTTAAGCAGCAGGTTCTTGCATCTGCAACGTGTGTTTCAATGGCACCCATCTTCAGATTTTTCATAAAGATGCTGGCTGCTTCCCGTCCGCCTTTTAATCCGAAAGAGACAACACCGCAGCTGCCATTTGGCAGATATTTTTGAGCCAGTTCATAATAAGCATCCCCTGGAAGGCTGCAATAATTGACGTATGCGACTTTCTCATGTTTGGACAGATATTCTGCGACAGCGAGACCGTTTTCACAATGGCGTTTCATGCGGACATGCAGGCTCTCCAGACCGAGGTTTAAGATAAATGCATTCTGCGGGCTTTGAATAGAGCCGAGATCACGCATGAGCTGCGCGGTACATTTGGTGATAAATGCGCCTTCGTTTCCAAATTTTTCTGCATAGGTAACACCGTGGTAGCTTTCATCCGGTGTCGTCAGTCCCGGATATTTCTCAGCATGCGCCATCCAGTCAAATTTTCCACTGTCTACGATCGCTCCGCCTACAGCAGCGCCGTGTCCGTCCATGTATTTGGTAGTAGAATGTGTGACGATATCGGCACCCCACTCAAATGGGCGGCAGTTGATCGGTGTGGCAAACGTATTGTCCACGATCAATGGAACACCGTGCGCATGTGCGGCGTTTGCAAATTTTTCGATATCCAAAACGGTAAGTGCCGGGTTTGCGATGGTTTCTCCAAACATGGCTTTTGTATTTTCCTGGAAGGCAGCATTTAATTCTTCTTCTGTGGCAGTCGGGCTGACAAAGGTCACATCGATGCCCATTCGTTTCATTGTCACAGAAAGAAGATTAAATGTTCCGCCGTAAATGCTGCTGCTCGCGACGATATGATCGCCACATCCGCAGATATTAAACAGTGCAAAAAAGTTTGCAGCCTGTCCACTGCTGGTAAGCATGGCAGCACTGCCGCCTTCAAGCTGCGCGATTTTTGCAGCGACAGAGTCGTTCGTCGGGTTCTGGAGTCTCGTATAGAAGTAGCCTTCTGCCTCTAAATCAAACAGTTTTCCCATATCCTCACTGGTATCGTACTTAAATGTGGTACTCTGTACGATCGGAATCTGACGTGGTTCTCCGTTTCCCGGTGTATAGCCGCCCTGTACACAAATACTGTTAATGTTCATGATTGTTCCTCTCTTTCTTTGATAATCTTTAAATCAAATCGTTCTAAAACCAGTATACCATATAGGAGGTCAATACTTTAACTGTTTTATAAAATTTTTAACAGAATTTTATGACGGCGGAACGGTTTACATTTCCGTTGTTCGCATGACGGATGGCTTGCGCAATTGTTTCTGCTTTTAAGACACGGTAAACGCAAGTTTTTTTATTTGCACACTTACGCTTTATATGTGCGTAAGTGTTGCGGACGGAACTTTGTTGGCCACC
>JBJENW010000273.1:0-1694 GCA_051880395.1 Lachnospiraceae bacterium
AAGATGGCGGAAGGAAAATCGGTTGGCTATGAGAAGTGGGCAAAGAAATACAACCGCAAAGAAGCTGCCAGGACAGTATGCCTTTTGAAAGAAAAAGGCGTGGACAGTTATGAGGATTTGGTTGCCCTCACGGATAAGCTGACCTCTCGTTTTTCTGAACTTTCCGATTCCATTAAGGCGGCTGAGAAACGGATGGTTGAGATTGGAGCATTGCAGACGCACATCAATAATTACTCCAAAACCAGAAAGACCTACGAAGCATACCGCAAGTCCGGTTACAGCAAAAAGTTCTTTGAAGAACATCGTGATGAGCTGATGCTCCACAAGGCGGCAAAGCAAGCCTTTGACCAGCTGGAGAGGAAAAAGATTCCTTCCCGTCAAGCTCTGCATGAGGAATTTAATCGGCTCCTGGTTGAGAAGAAACAAGCCTACGCAGAGTATCGTCAGGTGAAGAAAGAGATGCAGGAATACCTGATTGCGAAGCAGACGGTTGAGACGATCCTGAATATTGACAGGAAGAAAGAACAGAAAAAAGAAGAAAAGAAGCCCCTTCGCTAATCAAAAATGCCACGGTCTATGCTCCGGTATGGAGTGTAGATCGTGGCGGTTTTTTATTCTACAAGTTCGGCACTTTCTGCCATTTTGATAATCTCAGAATCATCAATTTTGCTTGGAGTGTATTCCAGAACATAAGTGACTTCCGGAGAATAAGTCCAACAGAGAAATGCCGTGTCATCTTTCTTGTAAAGAGCGCCCGGCCAGTCCTGAATCATCATTTCCTCACAACTGTCCATACTGTCAACCGGGAAAAGCACACCCAGGGCTTCCGTATGTAATCCGGTGATTTCTTCCGGGTCTCCTTCGTAAAATGTGGTTTTAAGGATACGGTAGTAGATGTTATTATCCTTGTCATTTTGATCTCCATAGGTCAGTGTGGCTGCGAGTTCTGTTTTGGAGACCTTCTTTACATCTTCTCCAAGAACTTCTTCTGCGCTCTTTTCAAAACGGTCAGCAAATTCATCGAAGTCCATTTCCTTTTTCTGATGTGAAGCCACCGCAATTATGATTCCAACTGCCACAACAATAATGACGGCAAATAGAATGGCTATTCGTTTCTTTTTATTCATGTTCTTCCTTTCCGAGAAAAATAATACGAAAGTCAACGAGGTACATCTGGCAGATTCATGATTTTTGCACCTGCCTTTTTTGCATATTGCATGGTCTGATAAGCTCCGCCAGAATTGTGTTCTACGCAGAAAATAACCAAATCCGACCGGTCAACCATGGACCGGTTTCTGACTTGATGGGCGGACTTGAAGTGCTTTTCTGCGGATTCGAGACAGATTTCAATTTCATCATAATACTCATGAAATGACTGTTCATTGTTCCGGTATTCTGCTGTCATATATGGCAGTACAAGAACGAGAGAACTGTTGTCATCACGGATGGTTCGCTTGCTTCTGCGAACCATTGATGAAACAAGCTGATCAAATTCTCCGTCTCGCCCAACAAGGAACTCGACATATTCTTTGGTAAGAAGCAACTCACGGATGATGGATTCCAACTGTCGTTCAATAACAAACGGTTCATCAACTTCTCTGTGTCCAAAGAAACTGACAGCGAATAAATTCATAAAAATCTCTCCTTTGGAGATGCTTGGTACTGGTATCGCCAATCAAAAACCGATATTGGTA
>JBJENW010000274.1:0-1694 GCA_051880395.1 Lachnospiraceae bacterium
TTTTTTATTGCTAAAAAAACGAAAAAACTTGTAAAGTGCTATTTTTTTAATATATTGTTGGAATTGTTCTCTGCATAATAGCGTAATTTTGCGGCCAATAAGTAATTCAAAAATATCACCTCTTTATCTTTGCTAAACATACCTGATTCTATAAGGTATTATATCTTTATATACCGTGCTGATCTTGATGCTCCGATACGCTTAATTGAACCACTTTTCACCATCGCACCCAGTACGGCTTCCACGGTGGTAGGGCTGACATCCGGCAGAATCTTGCAGATCTCTGCTTTGGAAAGCGGCGTAAGGCTGTTCAAAACAGTTGCCTCTATCCGTGCCTTCTTGGTAATCTTCTTTCCATGTACTACTGCGAACCGTTTGTCTAGCTCCTTATAACACATATACAGAGTTGACAGGAAGTTTTCAATGAATGGGAAGTAGGTATTTTCATTTGTCTCCCAACCCGCAGATGACTGCCGCAAGGCTTCATAATACCATGCCTTATAATTGTTGATCTGCTCCTCAAAAGAAACATACTTTCCTGCATCATAGCCATTCTTATACAGCAAAAGCAGCGAAAGCAGACGGGACATTCTTCCGTTGCCGTCCCGGAACGGATGAATACAGAGGAAGTCCAGAATAACGCATGGAATTAAAAGAAGCTGATTGATGCCTGCGTCATTTCTTGCCTCCATATATGCAAGTTCCAACTGCTCCATGGCTTGCTTCGTTTCAGCAGCCGGTGTAGGACGAAACCGAACTCGCCGACTTCCATCTGCGTCAACTTCCAAAATTACATTGTCGTCTGTTTTGTATTGCCCGCCGTATTCGTATCCGGCAATTGACATCATCATCTCGTGTAGGCGCAGAATGTCCGCTTCCCGAAAATCAATGTTGTCATATCCCAAATGGATCGCGTTCAGAGCATCTCTATATCCTGCAATCTCGGCCTCATTATGATTGAGCGGTGCACTATTTTGATTGACAATCGCTGCAATACGCTCATCACTTGTTACGATTCCCTCAATGGCATTGGAGCTTTTAATGGACTGAATCTTTGCCACAGCCTCCAATTCCGTGAAAACCGCCTGATGCTCCTCTTTGCGAACACCGGCCATTGTCTTTAGCGATGCAATATTAGAAGTCAAGTTCACAAGATTTGCAGGCAGCAAACCGTTATTCAAAAAAGAGTAATCAAATTTTCTCATATCACACCTTCCTTTCTGCATATATTTTATCTTTTTATATGCAGAAAGTCAATATCGTAGGGGCGTCTTTCTGCATATTGTGATAACAGATTATGTGCAGAAAACAGAGCGAATATGCATATAGCATTGATTCCATAAGAAGGAGCATACAGCTTCAAAGCCTCTGGGATCTTTTCATAAAAGCAAAACGGCACGGGATTTTCCGTGCCGTCCATGTCAGATCGCTTTAATTTTCTTGAGGTAAGCCACCGCGTCCGTATGTCCTCGGAAGTAAAGCTGCAGGCGCTCCATATCATCCAGCTTCCGGGATAACCGAAGGCATTGGATAAATGCAGCGTGTTCTTCTGCGGTCAGGCGAATCTCACCTTTGTCCTCCATCACTTTTATAATACACGGGAACCGCTTTTTCAGATCAGAGATCTGCTGTTGAATGCCCGCGTATTCTTCGCTGGTTTTCCGCAGGTCAGTTACAATATCACTGTCGATCTC
>JBJENW010000275.1:0-1691 GCA_051880395.1 Lachnospiraceae bacterium
ATGTCCATTTCTCGTAAATTTCTTTTCCTACACGATATTCAGTTGTCAATTTTCGCTTGGAATCTCATTCATTGAGATTCCGAGAAGTTATTGAATGACTAATTATTTTTTGACAAATTAAATTCCCCCATTAAGAAATATCATGAATTCTTCGCATAAAAAATAGGCTTCGCCTATTCAACTCCCCTGCCCCTCAATCTTGAGGGGAAGGGTTCCTTTTTGTTATCTTTTCCCTCATAATAGTCTCATGAGTATTTTAAAAGATATTTTCATTGACCATTATGAAGAAATGATTTATACATTACATCCCCGTTCTTCTGTTATAGAAAACGTAGATAAAATGATCAATTGCGGAGATCCTTCTTTTGGCGGCGCCATGTATGGATGTCCTTGTTGTGGTGAGCTTAAGTTTTCACCTTTCAGATGCCACAGCCGCTTCTGTCCTTCCTGCGGCAATAAATATGCTATGGCTCGTACTCATGCAATGGCTTCTAAACTTGTTTCTGTTCCTCATCGCCATTGTGTTTTTACTATTGACGAAAATCTTCGTCATTTCTTTCTTAAAGACCGTGATCTGCTTAATTGTCTTTTCCACTCCGTCTCAAGCGTCTTTTCACGTCTGTTTTATAAAATGAATATGTCCAAAAACTTTACTCCTGGATATATCATGGTTCTGCACACCTTTGGCAGAGACCTAAAATGGAACCCTCACATCCACTGTCTCATTTCTGAAGGCAGCTATAGTGATGACGGTTTCTGGCGCAATATTAAACATTTCAATTATACATTCCTTCGCAATGCTTTCCGTACAGCTCTCCTTAATGAAATGGAACAGCATCTTGATTCTTCTTTCAAAAAGATTAAATCTTCCTGTTACAAAGATCATCCTCATGGGTTCTATGTCTATGCCAAACCGCAAAAATGCGACTCCCGATCTGCCATCAAATACATTGGCCGTTATCTTGGACGTCCTGTTATCGCTACTTCCCGTATTGATAACTATGATGGTGAATTCGTCACATTTCACTATAACCGGCATGAAGACGAACAATATGTTGAAGAAACCATACCTGCTATGGAATTTATACAAAGGCTCATCCGGCACATCCCTGAAAAAAACTTTAAAATGATTCGCTATGGCGGTCTATACGCACGCCACCGAGGCATAGACAAACACCTAAACAGGGCTGTCTCACGTGAAAAAGCAGCTTTTTATAAAAGTTTCACCAAATGGAGAAATGCCATTCTTTCTTCCTTTGGCTACGACCCTCTTAAATGTCCAAAATGCGGAACCATTATGGTGTTTTTGGAATTAAAGTATAAT
This sequence comes from Lachnospiraceae bacterium, assembly GCA_051880395.1. Classification (GTDB taxonomy): domain Bacteria; phylum Bacillota; class Clostridia; order Lachnospirales; family Lachnospiraceae; genus JBJENW01. The sequence continues at coordinate 1,325 of JBJENW010000275.1, forward strand.
CACAAACGCGTTTCTCTTGAAGACCTTTACGAGAAAGTCATGTCCCGATCCCGTAAGAAAAGAGTCCCTGGCTAGCTATGCGAACCGGCTCATCTATGTTACAATCCTCTTTAAAAGGAGGATATATCCCATGAAAGAAAACATAAAAGAGTTACGCCAAAAATATATCAATAATCCCCCAGAAGGTATGACTCCGAAGGACATTCGTCGCATGAGCGATGAGGAGCTTCTGGATATGGATTATTTTCTGAATGAGGATCTCGATGACATTTTCAGAGAAGGCGAAGGTTTTTTCATCTTCTAAGTCAAAATGTCTGTTTTTCATGCCCGCCTTTGTGCGGGCATTTTTATTCAAGAGTTCGCCGAA
>JBJENW010000276.1:0-9315 GCA_051880395.1 Lachnospiraceae bacterium
CTGTTTTTTGATCGTTGGACAACCGGTGCATCCTGTCCGCCCGGAAAAGAATCCGTTTTTGATTCTTAGCCGGGCGAACAGGATGTGCCGGTTGTCCAACCTCCAAAAAACAGCAAAAATAAAGCTTCGCAGAACTGCCCGTCGTGAACTTACTTCATTTCTGTCAAGCCACTCTGTCCGATGCCACCCGTGTTCTGTGCCTGCCCGAATCCCGGAAACGTCCGTCTATGGATCCCCCGGCTGAGATCTGTTTCGCCCAACCACCCCCTAAGAGTGGTGGAGCCGATACAGTTTCGGGTGGTCAATAAAGTAGAACCTGCACACTTACACCCATATAAAGCGTAAAGATTGTGAGTGAACAGTAACTGGGTGGAAAAGTCCGCATAGGAAAAAGAATTCCTTCCGTTGACGGATAAAAGGAAAACAACTATAATAACAGAGACAAATGAAAATGCAGCAAATACGGAACGACTATTCGAAAAAAGATAGGAGTACAAACTTTGAATTTACAAGAAGTATTAAAAAAATATTTTGGTTATGACAGTTTAAGACAAGGACAGCAAGAGCTGATCGATGGAATTTTAGCAGGAAAAGATGTGCTTGGCATCATGCCGACCGGAGCAGGAAAATCACTCTGTTACCAGGCATCGGCATTGATGCTGCCAGGGATTACGATTGTGGTATCTCCATTGATCTCATTGATGGCAGATCAGGTAAAAGCATTAAATCAGGCGGGCGTTCATGCCGCTTATATTAATAGCTCATTGACAGAAAATCAGATCACACTGGCACTTTCCTATGCCGCGCAGGGCAGATACAAAATTGTATATGTGGCACCGGAAAGGTTGCAAACACCGCGTTTTCTGGCATTTGCTTCGCAGGTAGATCTGTCTATGGTGACGATTGATGAAGCACACTGTATTTCTCAGTGGGGACAGGATTTTCGACCGAGTTATCTGGAAATCGCAGATTTTCTGGCGCAGCTTCCAAACCGCCCGGTTGTAAGCGCATTTACAGCGACAGCTACCGAGCGTGTGAAACAGGATATTATAAAAAGCCTGCATTTGAAACAGCCAGAGGTTGTAGTAACTGGATTTGACAGACCGAATCTGTTTTTTCGCGTGATCAATCGAAAAGGCGGAAGAGAGACGGACAACAGCATTTTAAACTATGTAAAAAAACACGAGGACGAAAGTGGAATCATTTATTGTGCCACCAGAAAAAATGTGGATCATGTCTATGAACTGCTCTTGCAGCAGGGAATCTCAGCCGGACATTATCATGCCGGATTAACACTCGAAGAACGCAAAGAAAATCAGGAAGATTTTACATACGACCGCACTCGCGTTATGGTGGCGACAAATGCATTTGGAATGGGAATCGACAAATCGAACGTGCGTTATGTTCTGCACTATAATATGCCGCAGAGTTTGGAATATTATTACCAGGAAGCAGGGCGCGCCGGACGAGATGGAGAAGAGGCAGAGTGTGTATTATATTTTTCCAGGCAGGATATCATGATCAACAAACGCCTGTTAGAGGTAAAGGCGCAAAACGGAGAAGATGATCCTGCGTATCGCGCCAACGAGCATCGAAAGTTAAATCAGATGATTCACTACTGCGAGACGGACCAGTGTCTGCGTGCGTATATGCTTAATTATTTCGGGGATACGAGTCCTTGTCAGTGTGAAAAATGCAGCAATTGCGTGGTTGTCGAAGAGGAAGAAGAAGAGAATTATCTTCAGACGAAAAAGGAGAAGAAAAAAGCAGCGGAAATTGCAGATCTGACAGAAGAAGGGCAGATTTTGTTTGAACGTTTGCGGGAATGCCGCAGAGAACTTGCAGCGGAACAACAGGTGCCGCCTTTTATTATCTGTTCGGATAAAACACTGAAAGATATGTGCGCAAAATGCCCACAGGATGCAGCGCAGATGGGGAACGTTTATGGCATGGGCGAAATGAAAGTGGAAAGCTATGGCGCACGTTTTATAGAAGTTATCACAGCATTTGTAAATGAAAATGGTGTACATGAATTCTATAAACAGGGAGAGGCGGCCGAAACATCCAGGAAAAAGAAACTGCCGTTTTATGTCGAACCGGGGCGGCTGGATGAGGTAGAATTGACAGAGGAACGCAATATTTCGGATCTGGCAGCGGCGATCAATGCCTTAACAGATGACAAAGATCGCAAAAAAATATCCGGCACATTTTTAAATCAATTGCTCATCGAGGAGGGGTATCTGCGGGAGGAAGAACAGGAAACACGAACGGATAAGCGTGTCACAGAAGAAGGATTTGCTATCGGAATCAAAGAAGAAAAGCGGACTTCCAGATATGGAACGGTATATTATGCGTTGACGCATACCAGGGAAAGTCAGAAGGTCATTTTAGAAAAATTGAAGGAGTATTTGAAAGAGCAGACAGAGAATTGTTAAAAAGTGTGCGCAGAATCTCTTTGCATCGGTTCACATGAGATTCTGTGGGAGCGCACGTTGATTAAATTTGTGTGCATCTGACAAAAAATCAGCTGCAAAAGCGAGCGCAAGAGAGATTCCGAGAGAACATTAAATAAAAAGAGGAGGAAATCGTGGAGAAAAAAAGAGGAAAAGGAAAAGAAAAAGAAAAAGAAGAGGTACCCAGGTTACCGGGTCTGACAAGAGAAGAGGAAGAAAAGCAGCTGGCATATATTCTTGCAATTGCGCAGGAAAATCTGGAACATGCCCAGGAAGAAATACGAAAAGTGAATGAAGATTTAGCAGATCTTTTGGAAGTGTATGAGGCAAAAGAAAAAGAAGGACTGACTCTTTGGAATAATGCCACTACCCGGCTGCAGGAAACGGAACAAGAACTGGTACGGCTGAAAAAAGCAAGAAAAAAACCATATTTTGGCCGGATCGATTTTAAAGATCCAAGGATGAAGACAGAAGAAGCATACTATATCGGCAGAGTTGGAATTACAAAACATGCATCTGAGCCGGTTGTGTTGGACTGGAGAGCGCCGATCGCATCTGTTTATTATGAAAGCCAGATGGGCCCGTGCAGTTATACGGTTCTTTCGGAGGGAACTTATAAGATTGATCTGAAACGAAAACGTACCTATGAGATCGAGCAGGATACGCTGAAGGATTTTTATGATTCCGATGTGGTGGCAAATGATGCACTTTTGACAAAATATCTGGCAAAAAATAAAAAAGCAGTGCTGGGTGAGATCATTGCTACGATTCAAGAAGAACAAAACAGGATTATTCGTCGTTCTCCAAAAACAAATATGATCGTACAGGGAGCGGCAGGTTCTGGAAAAACAACGGTGGCGATGCATCGGATTTCTTATATTTTGTATAATTACAAGGACCTCTTTCGAGCGCAGGATTTCTATGTCATTGGCAGTAATCCGATTTTATTAAATTATATCACCGGTGTTTTGCCGGAATTAGATGTATATGGCATTCGGCAGATGACGATGGAAGAGTTGTTTGTACGTTTATTATATGAAGACTGGGATGCGGATGTCTATTCGTATTGCGTGCTAAATCAAGCAGATGGGGCAGAGTGTATCAAAGGAACGTGGGAGTGGTTTCATGACCTGGAGCGTTTCTGTCAGATATATGAGGAAACGACGATTCCACACCAGAATATTTATTTAGAAAAAACAGGTGTGCTTTTGTTAACAGGTGAGCAGATCTTGCAATATCTGAGCGAAGAAAAAAATGCTTCGATGCAGAGTAAAATCGGAATGCTGAATGAACGACTCTATGCGAAGTATGAAAATGAAGTGACGGGAAAATCGGTTACCTTTCCGCCAAAAGAACGAAAGATACTGGATAAAAAATATGCAGGGTATTTTGGCAATGGGATATGGAATGATTCGATTTTTTCCTTTTATCGAAGATTTTTGCAGGCGCAGGCAGAGATGGGAAAACGGGTGTCGATACCGGAGACAGTGTTTGATGTATATGATCTGGCGGCACTTGCGTATATTTACAAACGAATAAAAGAGACAGATCCGATACGAGAGGCAAGTCATGTGGTGGTCGATGAGGCACAAGATTTTGGAATGATGGCGTATGCGAGCCTGAAATATTGTATGCGTGGCTGCACCTATACCATCATGGGAGATACGTCGCAGAATATCAATGACCGATATGGGTTAAATGACTGGGATGAATTGCGCAGTTTGATTTTGACAGGACCGTATGATTCGTTTTGTCTGCTGCAGAAAAGTTATCGAAATACAGTAGAAATTTCAGAATTTGCCAATGAAATTTTGCGGCATGGTTCATTTGCCATTTATCCGGTGAAACCGATCATCCGTCATGGCAAAAAAGTAGAAGTAAGAAACATGCAAAAAGAAGCAGACCGGCTGGCAGAGACGGTAAAAGTCATCAAAGACTGGCAGCAGACAGGCTATGAAACTATCGCCGTAATCTGTAGGGATACGGGAAAAGCAGAACAGATAGCCGCTGCATTAAAACAGTATGTAAAAATCGAAGATTGCAATCCGGAGTGTGCAGAGTTTGGAGAGGGTGTCATGGTACTTCCCGTAGCATATACAAAAGGCCTGGAATTTGATGCGGTGATTCTGTATGATCCTTCAAAGGAAGCATATCCCGAGAATGATGGAAATGTAAAACTTTTATATGTTGCTGCAACACGTGCGCTGCATGAACTTGTGGTGGTTTCCGGGAAAGAGCTGACGGATATTCTGGCAAAAAAAGTGCCAGAGGGAAAGAAAAAGAAAGAATTTGCAGTGGAAACACAAACCGTGCAGAAAGAGTATCAAAAAACGGTTCTGACGCAGAAAGAATGTGAGGAACAACGTCGAATCGAAGGGGATCGCAATCGATCGGAACGAGATTCGATCGGTCCAAGAAAAATAGTTGTGAAGTCAAATTTGAAGAAACAGGAACCAGAGTTGGTTTCTGTATCAAAGCAAAATCCGAACAAGAAAGCACAGTCAGAGTCACTTGCTGCTGTAAAGCAAGATCCGTATAAGCAAGTAATTGGGAACGAAAAAAATAATTCTCCGTATGCGTATGGTTCTGTCCCGGATACAAGCGTATTGACAGTAAAAGGGCATTCCAGAAATAATTTTGCAGTAAAATGGACCAAACGGACAAAGACATACGTGGAACTTGCAAGTGCGTATGGAATGTTACGTTTTACTCCAATCACAGAGGAAGTGATACGCGTCAGTTTTGTAAAAGGTGTCACAGAAAACGTACAGGAAACAAGGTGGAGAACAAAACCCGAAACACCGTTTGCATGGAGTGCCAGAGAATCTCGAACCATCGTTGAAATAGCAACAAAAAAAGTGGTCATAACCGTAGACAAACGAACAGGCGCGATTACTTTCTGGAATGAAAAGCGGGAAAAACTGCTATGTGAGCGAACAGATCAACCGCGCTTGATCGAGGAAAAACAGACTTGGAATTTTTTTGATTGGGACAAAGGGGAACGGCTGAAAGCAAAAGGCATTTTAGATGATGAACTGACCGATCTTACCACAAAAGCAAGGTATATTTCGTTTGGTGGAGGAAAACCACGAATGCCACTCGTTTTGTCAAATAAAGGATATGCAATTGCAGTAGCTGCATCTGAGACGGTACTTTTCTGTAATATAAAAATATACGGACAGTATCTGTATACAGAAGGCGATACACAGATCGATTATTATTTTATTTACGGACAGAGCAGGGAAACATCAATAGCGTTATATAAAAAATTAAATTTATAAAGAAACATGCAAAATGCCTTGCGTTTTTGTATAAATGAGAAAATAATCAAGTGATATGAAACAAAATTTCAGGTAAATGTTTTCTCGGGGGCTCTTTGTGCCCGGTTTTGTGAGATGATTTTTTGTCAGATGCGTACAAATTTATGAGGCGTATGTTGATTAAATTTGTGTGCATCTGGCGGAAAATCAGCCGCAAAAGCGAGCGCAAGGGAGATTCCGAGAGAACATATAAAAATAAGAGAGGATAAAAAGGGAAAATAGAGAAAAAGGAGAGAGAAACATGGAAACAGAATTTAAATTCAACACAATCCCTTATCAGAGAGTAACGATCGAGGAATATCAAAAAGAAGCAGAAGCATTGATCGCAAAATTCAAAAGCTGTGCTTCCGGAAAAGAACAGCTGGCAGTGCATAAAGAGATGGAAGCATTAGTGGATAAATTTCAGACCGCATGTACGGTGGCAACAATCCGGCATGATGCGAATACCGTTGACCCGTTTTATAAAGAGGAACAGGATTATTATGATAAAATTTATCCACAAGTGCAGTCCATTGAAAATACATATCGAAAACTGGTATATGAATCTCCATTTCGGGAGGAATTAGAGGCAGTGCTCGGAAAGATTTCGTTTCAGCGGATCGAATTTGCGTTGAAATCCATGGACGAAACCAGTGTTCCTCTAATGCAGGAGGAAAATGCACTGGTGACCCGGTATCAGGAATTGATCGCAAGTGCAAAAATCCAGTTCCATGGGGAAGAATTGAATCTTTCTTTATTGCAAAAATATTTAAAAAGTGCAGACAGAAACGTGCGTAAAGAGGCAAATGCGAAACAGTCAGAATTCTTTTTATCGATCGCGGATGAACTGGATGAAATTTACGATCAACTGGTAAAAAACAGAACTGCGCAGGCAAACGCATTAGGGTATTCTACTTTTACAGAGCTGGGATATTACCGTATGAACCGGATTTCCTATGACCGAAAAGCGGTAGAGACATTTCGGGATGAGGTAAAAAAATATCTGGTCCCAGTGGCCGAAAAGCTGCATGACAAGAGGCGACAGAGACTGGGGCTGGAAAAACTGAGTTTTATTGATGAGAATGTCTATTTCCCATATGGAAATCCGGCACCGAAAGGAACGGCAGAGGATATTTTTGCAGCGGGAAAGAAAATGTATAGCGAACTTTCACCGGAGACAAAAGAATTTTTTGATTATATGTTAGAACATGATCTGTTTGAAGTGCTCGGACGCAAAAATAAAAATGCCGGCGGTTATATGACCACGATTGCGGATTATGATCATGCACCGTTTATCTATGCGAATTTTAATGGAACAAGCGGAGATGTAGATGTCATTACACATGAGTGTGGACATGCATTTCAGGGATTTATCACGAGAAATTATCCATACAGCGAATATAATGATATCGCGATGGAAACGGCAGAAACACACTCCATGTCGATGGAATTTTTTACGGAAAAATACATGGAATATTTTTTCGGTGACAAGGCGGATGATTACCGGACCCTGCACATTGAGGATGCGTTTACCTTTATTCCGTATGGCTGCATGGTAGATGAATTCCAGCATATCGTATACGACAATCCGAATCTGACGCCGAACGAGCGTAAGAGAGAATGGCAGAAATTAGAGAAGCAGTATAAACCACATTTGAACTATGAGGATGCATTCTTCGGAAATGGCGGATTCTGGCAGAAGCAGTCACACATTTATTGTAACCCGTTTTATTATATTGATTATTGTCTGGCACAGACCAGTGCATTCCAATTTAAGCTGAAAATGGATGAAGATTATGCGGATGCATGGAAAAAATATCTAGAATTTTGCAAGGAATCTGCGAAGGAGCCGTATGGAACCATGCTGCATCATGTTGGTCTGAAATCGCCGTTAGAAGAAGGCTGTGTCCGGGAAATTTCGCAAAAGATAGAAGAAAGACTCCTTTCATAAGAGAAGGTGGAAAAATGACTGAAGGAAAAATTTGGATAAAAATGGTAAAATTTGCATTCCCGTTATTCCTCGGAAACCTGTTTCAGCAGTTATACAGTATCGTGGATTCTCTGGTGGTGGGAAATGTTCTGGGAAAAGAAGACCTGGCAGCAGTTACATCATCGGGAAGTCTGATCTTTATGATGGTGGGATTTGTACAGGGACTTTTCATGGGAGCCAGTGTGATCATCTCCCGTTCGATCGGCGCAAAGGATGAGAAAAGAGTTGCGGCAGCGGTACATACTTCGCTTGCATTCTCGCTTTTGGCTGGAATTGCGCTGATGATTGTGGGCGTAGCGTTTACACCGCATATGTTAAAACGGATGGGGACACCTGTGGATGTCATGCCGCGTTCTGTTCTGTATTTTCGCGTGTATTTCTATGGCGCTGTCGGTGCGGTTGTCTACAATGCAGCGACCGGTGTGTTTAATGCGATCGGAGACAGCAGACATCCGCTATACTACCTGGTAACTTCTTCGATCATGAATGTGCTTTTGGATATTTTATTTGTAGCAGTTTTTCAAATCGGAATTGCAGGAGCTGCACTGGCAACCTGTGTCTCACAGTTTGTCAGTGCCATACTGTGTGTCAGAAAATTAACAAAAATCAGCGGCCCGGCCAGAGTTTCCTTAAAAAAGATCCGCATCCGGCCGGCGGAGTTGAAACAGATTCTGGTCCTCGGTATCCCGGCAGGAATTCAGAATTCTGTGATCGCGATCGCAAATGTGGTGGTTCAGTCGAATATCAATGCCTTTGGTTCTGTGGCAATGGCGGGATGTGGTACGTATTCGAAACTGGAAGGATTCGCATTTTTGCCGATCACCAGTTTTAGTATGGCACTGACCACGTTTATCGGACAGAACCTGGGCGCAAAAAAATTTGACAGAGTAAAAAAAGGAGCGAGATTCGGTATCATTGCAGGCATTTCGCTCGCAGAGCTGATCGGCATTGTTTTAGTTATCTTTGCGCCAACCTTTGTCGGGTTTTTCAACAGAGATCCACAAGTCATCCGATACGGAGTGATGCAGGCCAGAACCGAGGCATTGTTTTTCTTTTTACTTGCCTTATCCCACTGCTTTGCGGGAATTTTTCGTGGCGCTGGAAAAACGAAAATACCGATGCTTGTCATGCTTGCCTACTGGTGTGTGGTCCGCATCATCTACATTACCTGCGTGACGCATTTTATTCCAAGCATACGCGTGATCTTCTGGGCATATCCACTGACTTGGTCCCTTAGTTCGATCACTTTTATCATTTACTACTTTAAGGGAAACTGGATGCACGCCTTTAAAGATAATTGAAAATAGAAAATCTTCATGGTAAACGCAAGCTTTCTGTCGGTACATGCACTTACGCTTTATATGAGCGTAAGTGTTGCGGCCACTACTTTGTTGGCTTCCCGAAACGGTATCGACTCCACCACATTTTGGGGGCGGTTGTGCGAAACAGATCTCAGCCGGGGGATTCCTATGCGGACGTTTCCGGGATTCGGGCAGGCACAGAACACGGGTGGCATCTGACAGAGTGGCTTGGCAGAAATGAAGTAAGTTTTCGACGGGCAGTTCTGCGAAGC
>JBJENW010000277.1:0-1669 GCA_051880395.1 Lachnospiraceae bacterium
CAATGTCATTAAGATAATGAGGCAGAGCCAAGAGTCAAAGTAAGAAAGAGAGAGCATCCAAGGCAGGAAACTGTTTTGGATGCTCTCTTTGTGTGAAAAAGGCATGACAAGAAAGCGGATCAAGAAATCCGCCCCCAAAGCTATTCAAAAACGAAGAATTATGCTATTCTATAGAGGAAGCTAACCGCATTCTTGGCGGTCATCATTCGAGGTCTGCTTCTACCTGGTCGAATGGGAGAGATATGTCTGCGAATGAGAGCTTCAACTTCCGGTGGAGATACATTACCAAGAAAGAATTGTCTGCACACATGTATCGCGACAGAGAAGTTTGCTTTATAAGCATACTTTGAGTCGGTTTTCTGAATGATTACGGGCGAGGTAATCAACTCGGTGAAGTTATACATGATGAGTCTGGCAAAGACTTCCTGGTGTATGTACTCCACCTTTTTTGCGTGAAAATGAAGCAAGCCGACTGTATATTTCAATTCCCGGAAAGAAGTTTCAATACCCCAGCGCATATTATAGAGTTTCTTCAGTTCTGACGGAGGAAATTGATTCGCATCCAGATTGGTCACGACAGTCTCATAAGTCTCGTCAGTAATTCTGAACCGGACGATACGAAAAGGCAGCTTGTAGAAAACCGTAGGATCGTATTTGCGGTTTTTCTTGGGCAGATAGTCAAAATTGTGCTTGCTGCTGAAAAACTTGTACTGATTTCTGCTTTCAAGAAGCTGCTTGACTTCATTTGTTTGCTTTGTTGTCAGAGATAGATCGACAAACAGGTCAAACTCCTCTGATTCAGGCAAATCCAGGCCAGAAGCAATTCCTATGGAACTTGCCACATCCTTAACACGAATCAGATATGACCAGCCTTTTTCCTGAATATGAGCCATTAGATTGTAGCTTTCATAACCTCTGTCGGCAATAAGAAGGGCACTTTGAATCGGAGATCGATCCACCATTGAGCAGAGGATCCCACATTCATTCGATTTATGATCACCAACCAGACTTGCGTCTGTGTAAGTCCGTTGGAGCAGATCATACACGGCATCCAAGTGCAGCAAATTATAAGCCGGCCCTCCATTGGATGCAGGAAAGTAGGAATCCGGATCGTGGGGATTGGTGGGGATCTGGATATCAGAGCCATCCGCTGCAAGTAACCGAAGTCCCTTGTATAACTTGTTTGAATCAGTTTTTTGGGTAAACAGGTCGAACAAGGAAGGAAACGCATCGGCGTTGATTTTGTCTCTTTGCTGAACCAGCGCAGAGGAAGAAGCTATTTCTGCGGAGCAGCCGAAATGCTTCAAAATCTCGTTCGCTAAAGTTCCCCCTTCCATAGACAACAGGAAAGATATGACTTTGCGAAACGGTAATTTTCTGCTTCTGGTGAAATCACGCCCCGGATGTTTGGAAAACATCCAGGAAACCTCACATAGCTGAGTGATTGCATCGTCCAGCTTCCTCTTAATAACACTGATATTGTCTGTCATCGGTTGGCCTCCTTGTAATTAGCGGCGGGATACCTCTAATTACAAGGGCCTTTTTGCTAACCGCAGTTAGCAAAAAGGCCGCACATTTTTTGCGTTTTGTCAAGTGTTATTTCAAAAACAGTTACAAAAAACTGGACTCCACATTTCTGTGAAGTCCAGTTTTTCTTAACTAAATGACA
>JBJENW010000278.1:0-1662 GCA_051880395.1 Lachnospiraceae bacterium
CTTCTCTGGCCACAAGCGCAAATGCAGTAATTATTATTCCACCCACAATGTTTACAATTATTTTCGATACGTGAACTTTTTTCGCTCCCAAAACCCATGCAAATACAATACACCCTATGCAAAATGCCATCATACTTTCTGTAAAAGACGCTCCCAGAAGGAACCCAAAACATCCGCTTCCAAGACCAGCTCCAACAATCTGATAATACCATGCAAGCGGCGGTGTCTGATCGATTTCCCTAAGCCGTTTTACTGCTTCGTCGACCGTAACTTTTCCTTCTGCGATCTGTCGGGAAAGCTCATTCACATCTGCAACAATTCCAAGATGTGAACCAGCCAGCGGAATATGCTTAACTCTTGTATAAACTTCTCCTTTTTCATCCTCTGCACTTACAAAGAGACCGTGACTCAATGTAAATATATCTACTTTTCCAATACCATAATGGTTACATATTCTCGTAATGGTCTCTTCAACACGAAAAATTTCACCACCGTTTTTCAACAGAATACGTCCTGCCTCCAATGCCATATCGACAATTTTTTTCACATCCACATCCTGCTTTTCTGTTTTCAGCCCGGTTTCCATATTCAAACTCCCTGTTTTTTTACAAATTCAACTTATTATAGCACTCCATTATCAAAAATAACAGCCAAATTTTTTGTTGATATAAAAACAGTCCTGTCAGAATTCTATTCCAACCCTTTCGGTGACGCCGCGAGCTCACCGCTTTTATAATAAAGTTTTCCATTCTTACTGTAAAACTCAGGATTTCCGGATTGCACCTGAATATAAAGAAGGTTTGGCAGTTTATCAAACATTTCCATTTCAATATATGTGATATTAGCCGGAAAATAAATCTCATATATATCCTCTTCCAGGCCATTTATCGCACCTTTTTCGATTCCTGTACAAGTTTTATAAGAAGGCAAAACCATAAGATTATCTCCCAGAAACTTTGAATCATCCGTATATCCAATGATATGTCCGCTATCATTAGAGATAAATCCTGGAAATTCTTTCCATCCCGCATATAATTTTAAACTTGTTACATTTTCATCCAATGCTTCAAATGGTATACTGCAATTTTTATCTATATACCATCCATCAAATAACTTTCCCAGTCTTTCTGGTTGTTCGTACTTTTCTATATCAAACTCATCTACACTGCAAGTCTCTCTTAAAATTTCCGGCATTCCGCCATTACCATATAATTCAAGCGAAATCTCACTGACTAATGGTAAATTTTCTTCATTATTTTCCACACTTTTATCTGACTCTTTTGCCTCTGAAACTGGTTTTTTATCCGTAACCGCAATTTGTCTGTTTGCCTCTTTGCTGCCTGCTTTCTCTTGTACAGCTTCTTTGGTTTTTACATTAACCGGTACACTTTTCGCAGCCTCATCCATTCCCGTTACTTTAGGAAGAATTGTCACAGAATCTGCTGATTCAGAATTCAAATGTAATAACTCATCACTTCCATTTAAAAGAGTCAGTTCCTGGACTGTCAACTTTATTCTGGCTGCACTCTCCATATTGCCGATCCCCATCACTGGTTTCACCTTATCGTCAAAAACGGTTTTACCTCTTAATATACCAATACAAAGAGCCGAAGCTGCCAAAGCCAGAATTATAGCACCTCCAATTTGCTTCCATGGTATATA
>JBJENW010000279.1:0-1661 GCA_051880395.1 Lachnospiraceae bacterium
GGTCGAGTAGGCGCACCCCTTGCGGTCGTGCGCCCCTCACAGAATCCGGACGTGCGGCTTTCCCGCATCCGGCTCTTTGCGAAACGAATCGTTCACAATTGTCAATTATATACACTGACATATATTCTAGGTCTCACCAGTGGATTACTGTTGTCCAACATATCCAGAAATTCTGACCAGTTGTAGCTTTTCTTTTGGCTTCTACGATTCAGCCAATAGAATAGACTTTTCATAACGCTGTATCTGAATGCTGTGATTCTCTTTGAGTTATCAGTGATACCATAATAATGGAAATAACCTGTAAGTATCTGATTAAGCTCAGAAATGATGTCTTTGACCTTTGAGGTACGCATGCTGCCTATCAGCTTGTGTACCTCTTTACATTTCTTTGCGTACTTCTTCTTACTGGTTTTCCTCTTCACCCTGAATCTACCATCCCTGCTTCGGGAACAGTAGTGTGTAAAACCAAGGAATGTAAAAGTTTCCGGCTTTGTTCCACGTTTTCTGCAGCGTTCCTCTGCAAATCGTCCAAATTCTATCAGCCTACTCTTTTCTTCTTCCAGGCTTAATCCAAAGTGTCCCATTCTGCTTTTCAGCCGTTCATAAAACCATTCTGCATCCGATTTATATTGGAAGCATACCACAAAATCATCGGCGTACGCTACCAGACCTCCATAGCCTCGCAGTTTAGGCTGAATGACTTCTCTGAACCACCAGATTAGTACATAATGCATATAGATGCAGGAAATAATGGGGGAACATACAGAACCCTGACCACTTCCTTCCTCTGTTTCTTCATACTGATAATCATTCATGATTCCTGCTTTCAACATTCGACGTACTAGTCGTGTTATGTTCGGATCTTTAATCTTTGATTCTATAAAACGGATAATCCATTCATGGTCCAAATGTTGAAAGAAACCTTTGATATCCGCATCCAACACATAGTTTGTTGGCCTGAATTCAATCATTTCATTCAGTTTTCGGATTGCTTTGTGGCACCCTCTGTTCGGCCTAAATCCCATCATTTCATCATAGAAGAGCGGTTCAAATACTGCCTCCAGTATTCTGCGCAATGCTTCTTGCACCAGTTTATCTTCGTAGCAGTAGATACTTAATGGGCGCATTTTCCCATTGTCCTTTGGTATTTCTACTAATCTTGCCGGTTTCGGCTTGTAGGACTTTTTCTTTAGTCGTTCCACTAATTCTTCTATGTTTTGCTCCAGATTTCTGCCGTACTCTTCTTTGGTAATACCATCGATTCCTACCGCTTTTCTTCCATCCATTTCTTCATGACAGCTTAAGAGCATCTCTTTATTTATGAGATGCCCTACTGATGTAAATACCATATCTGGATTTTCTTTTGATAATTGTGATATTCTCGCCAATTTCGTTTCCATTAGTACTCCTACCTCTGTGTATAGCTAATGTTTCCTCTTTGATATAGTTTCGCAGACCAGAACTGCGAGGCGCAGTTCTTTCTCGACTTCCCTCCGGCATTTATTTTGTTCATGCCTTCTCCGGTACTATTCGGGTCTCCGACTACCTGCATTTCTTTTGCCTTCCTTCTTTTCATTGTAGGGCATACCTTCCTTTTACACACTTGGGAAGGAAAATGCAGGTTCTCCCTCAGTTGACATATAATCCTTGTATAACATGAA
>JBJENW010000280.1:0-1651 GCA_051880395.1 Lachnospiraceae bacterium
GGTGGCTACGAAAATGTAGTGGGAGACCAATAAAGTAGTGGTTGCAAAGACTTACACCCATATAAAGCGTAAGTGCGTATGCATACAAAAAATCTTGCGTTTACCGTGATTCGATAAAAATTTCCCCTTGACATTTTTTCTTATAAGACTATAATAAAGCATGTTAAAAAAGAATACATTTCACCAAAATTCATCGCGGAGAACAACGCTGTGATTGACAAATGTTTCAGAGAGCCTGTGGCCGGTGCAAACAGGTACAGTTTCAAAAACAGATATCCTCTCCAAGAAGCAGGCTGAAATCAGTTTCTGACGGTAGGCTGCGCCGGTTTCCCCCGTTATCGGGATATTGTATGTTTGTACAAAATGAGTGCTGTGAATTTCACAGAATCAGGGTGGTAACGCGGAATGATTTCGTCCCTTTTAAGGCTTTTGTCTTAAAAGGGACTTTTTTGGTTTATGTATTCAGGAAAAGTTTAAGGAGGACTAGATATGAAACCATTACAAAAAGTTAGCAAGTTTTTATCGGATTACACATCCATCGTGGTCATCGCCATTGCGGTCATCACATTTTTCATCCCAAGTCTGATGGGCTGGGTAAATTTTGCACTGTTTACGGATTTTGCCACAAATAAGTTTACCACTCAGTCGATCATCATCGGTATCATCATGTTCAGCATGGGACTGACCCTTACAACGGAAGATTTTAAAATCCTGGCACAACGCCCGTTCGATATCTGCATCGGTGCCGTGGCTCAGTATCTGATCATGCCGGTCATCGCTTTATGTCTGACAAAAGTTTTAAATCTGCCGGATGGTATTGCACTTGGTCTGATCTTAGTAGGCTGCTGCCCGGGTGGTGTTTCTTCCAACATCATGTCCTACCTCTGCGGTGGAGATGTCGCATTTTCTGTTGGTATGACAACGGTTTCTACATTGCTTTCGCCGATCATGACACCACTTCTGGTATCTTTCCTTGCCAGCGGTGCTACCATCTCGATCAATGCAATGCCAATGTTTGTTTCCATTATTGAAACCGTTATTTTACCGATTGCCATCGGATTTTTATTAAATTATCTGCTTGGAAAAAATAAAACTTTCCAGGAATTACAGAAAGTAATGCCGGGTCTTGCCGTATTAGGTCTTGCCTGTGTTGTCGGCGGTGTCATCTCCTCTCAGGGTTCGAAGTTCTTTACTTCCGGTGCTGTCATCTTTGTTGCCGTCTTATTACATAACAGTCTTGGCTATCTGCTCGGATATGCTTCCGGAAAACTCACCGGCATGAACACTGCAAAAAAACGTACCATTTCCATTGAAGTCGGTATGCAAAACGCCGGTCTGGCCACAAACCTCGCTACTACGACCGCACAATTTGCCTCCACTCCGGAATCCGCGATCATTTGCGCCGTTTCCTGTGTATGGCATTCCATTTCCGGTACCTTACTCGCCGGCTTCTTTGCCAGCTTAGACAAACACAAAGAAAAGAAGGCGGAAACAGAAACCGCATAAATTTCTGATTTGTCGAGCAAACCTCTACTTTATTCACCCCACCACTTTTTGGGAGTTTGACGAAAAATATCTCAACCGGGGGGGAGTTCCTATACGGACGTTTCCGACATTCGGCTGGGAGCGAACACAGGGGCGGCTGGTTCAA
>JBJENW010000281.1:0-1636 GCA_051880395.1 Lachnospiraceae bacterium
TTAAGAAGCATTCAGCAATTCCTTGTTGATAAATAACAGAAGCGTATTCGTAATATCTCTCCCATGAGCAGTCAGATAATATCGGTTTTTATGCGGCACTTTTTTTATCATCCCATGCGCTCTCAGCTTGGCTAACAGCCTGGTTGTCTTCCCGATAATCTTTTGACACTCACTGTCATGATAGAGCCTTTGCCGGATGCTTTTGTTATTAAAGCCATTCAGGAGAAACTCACCGCAGGATATGACTTTTAATACCTTGATGGTGTCTTCTGACAGCAGGTTGAATCCGGCATATCTTCGCCCACGGACTTCCTTTGCCCCGGAAATTTCCATGATCTCTTTTTGTGGGATTTTGTCCAGGGATATGTCCGGCATAGCTGCCAGATATCTTTTTATAATAGCCCTGCTGATCTCCGCGTACCGGTAAAGGTTTGTAACACTTTTTCCCATGGGCACCCATTTTTTCTCCTGGACCATTTCCCCATCCTGCGGCTTTTCTGTAGTTTTTAGGACTTTGAAATCCCTTGGATTGTTAATGGTCACTTCAATCCGGAGGTTGTTTCCTTTGTCATACATTTTGATCTGATTCTGGTTGATTTTGAACTTGATTCGGTACCCCTGGCACCTGTGTCTTAAATCGGAAACAATCTCTCCTTTTCTGAAGGTATGGATCTTTTCTACATTCCGTCCGAAAAAAGAGTAAATATCCTCGCTGCTGAAGGTAAAATAAACGGTTTCAACCAGTGTCTTGTAAAAGCTGCTCAATTCTTCGCGGCTCTTAAAATTAATGTCGGTTGCAAACTCGCATTGGTCTACGCACCAGTAGTAGGAATGGCTAAGGACATCCTGGATATCAGGGAGGAGGCAGTTGACTTTCCTGGCTATCCCATCAAAGGAATCTGACAGCTTTTTGTTCAGTACACGGTCTGCCAGTTCCTGGGCTTTGTTAAAATCTTCTATATAGGAAAAGGAATTATGATACATAGAATAAGCGATCCCTTCCCCTTTTAGCAGTGTGGAGAGGTATTCCCGTCCATTGAGATAGATCTGGACATTATAAGGGAACCATGTCTGGATCTTGAAAAACATCCACCCAAACTCTGTATCATTATAATAAAGATAGTAATGTTTGCATTTTGTACCTCTTGAGGTAACTTCCAGTTTTTTGGACTCCCGGTTAGGCTTTACCGTAATGGTTTTACATGGTTCCACTGCAGAGAAAGCACAGATAAGTCCTTCCTTGTCCGGGTTCTCCAGATAAACCTGCCGGGCAAGCTCACCCTTATCCATTTGTCCGGAATTGAGATAGGTAAGGGGGCTGTCATTATCTCGGATATAGGCTTCAATATGTGAGCAAAGTGTATCTGTCTGCTGTTTTGCAAACGAGTCAAAATCTTTTAGAAGAACATTTTTCTGGATGAGGTAATATAAAAACAGCCGGAAGTTGTGAAACGGTTGGATATATCCGTTGATAATTATCCGGTCAAAAGTTTCAAGAACTCCATTGATTTTCCCATCAAACTGTTTTAAAATATCCATAGCAAAACCACTCCTTATGATTGAACGGGCGAGAACACCTATGGTTAGTAGTCGCCGATTATTTTCTGTAGTTATTATACTACTTTTCTAGATAAGG
>JBJENW010000282.1:0-1635 GCA_051880395.1 Lachnospiraceae bacterium
CAAAACTTCTTGGCATTAATGCAACTTCATCAAGCAAAACCCCTGCCAGAGTTATTCCCTGAATCAATGAAGACGAGCTTTCATCCTTTCCGCCGAATATATAAAATCTATTGGTGCGATATTTCAAAGTTATATCAAGATAATTTTTAGAAGCATTTTCACGAATTAAAAATCCGTAATATTTCAGCCGTCTTATCAGTTCAGGAAGTAGGTTACGTTTCAGCGAACCTATGGTTTTTCCGCAAAGGGCAAATGATTTGCCGTTATAATTCAGACTCGCCCAGATTACAAATGACAAACCCATACAGCTTGTTTTTCCTGAACGTATTGCTCCGTCACAAATTATCCCGTCATATTTCATTGTTCTTTCATCTTTCCACCAGGTCATAATTTTCCGCTGTTTTGGTGAAAAACAATGCATATCAATCTTTGGCATTACAATCATCACCAACATCTGAATTATTATCAGTCTTGAAAACCTCTTCAAACGCATCTGCATTTTTTCTCGTTTCAATCTTCTCACGATACTCCCAGAGCTTTTCCAATGCTTTCTGACGGTCGCAGAATTTTATTTCCACTCCTCCGCCTTTCACCTTTTTTATCTCCGAAACATTGAAAAGCTCGGCTTTTGTAAGATCGCTCACATTGAAATCTTCCGACAATGCCAGCTTTACTGCATCATTTATTCTGCCGAATGCCAATCGCTCCAGCCCTGCTATAACCTCCATTTCAGAGCTTTCCAATATTTTTTCCTGGGATTTTATCTTTTCCTTGACTCCTTTTCTTGACAAAAGTCTATTCCCCTCCAGCTTTGCAAGTCTTGGAAGCACTCCTGCATTTATCGCAGATTCCTCAGCATTTCTTGTCAGGCAAAAGCTGAGCACAAAATCCTTTAAATTGATTTTCTTCAATACACATTTTCCTTTCTTTAATTTTGAAATAGTTTTACACAACACCAGCCTCTATCAGGAGGTTTATAACAAATACACAAATTCCTGTACTATGTTTTCGCCGTCGAACCACAACTTATTGTTTAGCGTTTTTTTATACGGCGATATGCGCCGTCCGCGCTAGGACCCTTACATAAATAGCGGGGAAATGCCGTTTTTATGCACGCAAACGTGCACCAGGGGCGTGCCCCTGGACCATTGCGCCGTTTTTATTGACAGCATAAGCAACAAGCATTATTCGACGGCGGATACATAGCATAGAATTATAAATTCTTAAACCAAGCCTGTGTTTTTGTCGTCAAACTTAACTTTTATTCAGTTAAACTAATTGTACGGCGCTTTGACCTGTTCGGGTGAGAACCCCTTCCATAAATAGCGGGGAAATGCCGTTTTTGTGCACGCAAACGTACACCAGGGGCGTGCCCCTGGACCATTGCGCCGTTTTTATTGACAACATAAGCAACAAGCATTGTTCGACGGCGGATACATAGCATAGAATTATAAATTCTTAAACCAAGCCTGTGTTTTTGTCGTCAAACTTAACTTTTATTCAGTTAAACTAATTGTACGGCGCTTTGACCTGTTCGGGCGAGAACCCCTTCCATAAATAGCGAGGAAATGCCGTTTTTGTGCACGCAAACGTGCACCAGGGGCGTGCCCCTGGACCATTGCGCCGTTTTTATTG
>JBJENW010000283.1:0-8958 GCA_051880395.1 Lachnospiraceae bacterium
TCTGTGCAGGCTAATGTAATTTTTACTCTTGCTGAATTTGACATGTTTTTCCTCCTAGTTTTCCATAATAGTAAATTTGCAAATAATTTGCATTTTTAAATGGTATCACTAGGAGAGATTCTTGTCAAGTGGATTTGCAAATGTTTTGCATTTTTTGGAGTTTGACAGTTGAGTGCAAAATATATTACACGAAACCATCTGTCAACAAAAATGAGCGTGCATTCATGCTTCTCTGAATACACGCTCAAATCTACTTATGTTTCTTTCCCGTATAGAACATCATTCCCATACAGAAAACCATTGCCCACGCCCAAAACTTATGTTGTTTCAAAACAAATCACCTCTTTTTCACCTTATTTTCGGTATTTTCTTATGTTTTTCCAAAATTTCCCGTCAATATAGTGATAACATACCAGTAATCCGTTGTCAATGAGCGAGGTGCTTATTGATTTATTTTCTCATTTGTTTATCTGCCAGCCTTCTGCCTGCTCTCTGACTTTAATGAAATCCAAATACTTTCCTTCCTGTCCGATCAACTCTCGGTGCGTACCCTTTTGCACGATACGCCCATCATCCACGACCAGAATCTGATCTGCGTTCTCAATCGTAGCCAGTCGGTGTGCAATCGTGATGATCGTTTTTCCTCTTGTCAATTCCGAAATTGCGTTCTGAATCAGATGTTCGTTTTCCGGATCGACGCTTGCCGTTGCTTCATCTAAGATAATGATCGGCGCATTTTTTAACATCGCTCTCGCAATGGAGATTCGCTGCTTCTGCCCTCCGGAAAGGGTACCGCCGCCTTCTCCAATCACCGTATCATAACCGTTTGGCAGCTCCATGATAAAGTCGTGGCAGCATGCTTTTTTCGCAGCCGTAATCATCTCTTTTTCTGTTGCCTCAGGTTTCCCGAAACAGATATTGTTGCGGATCGTATCGTTGAACAGATACACATTCTGGAATACCATGGATATATTTGAGAGCAGACTGTCACAAGTAAATTCCCGTACATTATACCCGCCTACCATAACTTTTCCACCGTTTACATCATAAAAACGTGCCACCAGATTGCAAATCGTACTCTTTCCGCTTCCGGACGGACCGACGATCGCTGTTGTCGTTTTTTCCGGAATCTGAAAGGTAACATCTTTTAAAATCTGACGATCCTTATCATAACCAAAATCCACATGATCAAATGCAATATCATAATGAAATAGTTTTACCTCTCTGCCATCGCCATCAATAAAGTTTCCCTCTTTCAACGCATCGATCTGATCCATTGCTGTATTGATCACACTTAAGACATGTGCGCTGTCACTGATTGGCTCTAAAGAAGCAAAAATACAAAATGAAAAGAAGACAAACATTAACATGATCGGCAGTTCCATCGCTCCCGTCACCCCGAGATAGCAGGCGGCGGCTGCTAACGCGACAGACGCAATCTTTAACGTCAATAAATGTCCACAGTTCGCCGGCGTAAAGCTATACTCAATTTTCAACCGAATGTCCCTGTTTTCCCGCGCTGCCGCTTTCATGACCTGCATCGATGCGCCGCCCTGTCCGAAGGATTTTACCGTTGGAAGCCCGTGTACATATTCCAGCACAGATTCTGCCAGATTTTCTCCTGCTTTTTTCTCCACCGGCGCATGATCCGCACTGCGTTTGGATATCCGAAGCAAAAACAAAAACGATGCCGCTGCTCCCGCAAGTGCGATCAATGCTGTCACCGGTGAAAAGAACAGCAAGCATAAAAATACCACCAGAAAATTCAAATATCCGCCAACGAAATCATCGATCATGCGGATTCCCATAGTTTCCAACACATTTAGTCCGGTTGTAATCGAATTTAAGATATTTCCGGTGCTGTTCTGCTGAAAATATCCAAGGGATACGCGCTTTAATGCATCTCCGATCGCCAGTCTGTCTTTTGCCACAAGCTCATAGCTGATGCCCTCCTGAAATTTGGAGCGCATATAATCACAGAAAAATCGAAGAATAACAAGCCCTGCGATTATGCCAAAACTGTACCATCCCCACTTTGTATCAAATACCTTTCCTTCTTGGTTGGATGTAATCAAAAGCCCGATCGTATAAGCTGCCACCATGACCGGCATCGCAGCGAACAGGTGCGTAAAAAATGAAAATACAAAACCGATGTATAACTTTCGTTTCAATGTTCCACACCAGTTGATGATTCGTTTGATTGTTTGAAACATACTATTTCGCCTCCTTTTTCTCTGCGCTGACCGACCAGTTTTTTGCTCCGATATGTGCTTTCCACATTTTTTGATACAGCGGACAGTTCTGTAACAGTTCTTCCTGTCGTCCCTGCGCTGCCACCGCACCGTCTTTTAGCACAACGATATTGTCCGCATTTTTTATCGTGGAAAGTCTGTGTGCGATCACAAGCAAGGTTTTTCCTTTTGCAAGTTCCCATATACTGCGCTGAATCTTATCCTCATTCTCCGGATCGGTAAACGCCGTTGCTTCATCGAGTACGATGATCGGCGCATTTTTTAACATCATTCTGGCAATCGCAATCCTCTGCTTTTCCCCACCGGATAAGCGTTTTCCTGCCTCTCCTGCCGGTGTATCATAGCCGTTTGGGAGCTTTTGGATAAACTCCTCACACTGTGCTGCCCGCGCTGCTGCATAGACCTGCTCATCCGTTGCATTTGGATTTCCCATACGAATATTTTCTTTTAAAGAGCACCGGAACAAAAAGTTATCCTGTGCCACAAAACTGATCGTATCGGCAAGCTGTGAAAGCGGTAACTCTTTGATGTTGACGCCTCCGATCGTAATACTGCCGCACGTCACATCATAAAATCTGGAGATCAGTTTTGCCACCGTCGATTTTCCTCCTCCGGACGGACCAACCAATGCCGTGAAGCTGCCTTGCACAAGATTCAGATCAATGCCATGCAATACCTCGGCTTTTTCATAAGCAAAACGGACATTCTGCAGTTTCACATCATAATTTGGAAGACGAACCGGCTGGTTTTTTTCCGGCAATTCCGGCATTTCCAGATATTCCTGTAATTCTTCCACAGTCCGCTGAATCTTTTGCATTTCATTTCCCATAATCTCCAGTTTTGCCAGAGAACCAACCATCGACATGGAAAGCATCACTGCCAATGCTGCCTGCGCTGCTGTGATCGTACCATTTGCGCCAAGCAGCAGCGCCACCGGTAAAACACCGAGCAGTGTAGATGGGAATAGGGCAAATGCCAATTTCATCGTCACCCAGGTGGACGAAAGCCATTTCAATACAAAGGTCTTATAATTCAAAATCGCGGACGAAAATTTTTCATATGACTGCCCTGCCCGGCCAAACGCTTTGATCACTTCGATTCCATCCACATACTCTACGATATTGCTATTCATCTGTGCAATCGAATCATTATATGTGTCAAAATTTTTACCGCTGATTTTGAAAGTCAGTCCCATGCAAATAAAGGAAAGCGGGAATGTGATCAGGGATGCCAAAAACAACCGCCAGTCAAGTATTGCAAGTGCGATCATACTCACGATAGGCAGAACAATATGTCCGCACCCTTCCGGTATCATATGCGCAAGCGGTACTTCGATTTCCTCAATTTTATCTACAATTACTCCTTTCAATTCTCCGATACTGTGCTTTGTGACCTCCCCCAAAGGTGCATGCAGCATCCGGTCAGCAACGCGATTTCGCAGTCCTTCCAAGATATGATAAGCCGCATAGTGACTCGAAGTTGTGGATAATGCAAAACAAACAATCTTTCCCGCATATGCCACAAGTGCCCATATACTCCAAAACAAAATACAATGCGTATCCGCTGTCCCGTTTAGAAACTCACAGATAATTCGATAGAAACAATAAAACGGTACCAGTCCTGCCATAATGCTTAGGATCGACAGAATCACGGAAAGCACCATTTTTGACTTACTCTCCTTTGCATAGGAAAGCAGACAAGAAAGAAAATTCTGCTTTTTCTCTTTCATGATAAAACTCCTTTCAAAAAAAATTAGAATGGATAGTTTTCACTAACCATTCTAGATTATAATTGCTCTTTCTGTTGTTTTCCGCTCCGATTCGGTTGTTTTGTCCTGATCAGACATGGAATTGATCCGGTATTTTTCTGCTGCGATATTCCGTCGGCGACATCCCCATCACTTTCCGAAATGCAATTGCAAACTTACTGGGACTGTCGTATCCCACCTCACCTGCCAGCTCTGCGATGCTGATTTCTCGATTTGCAAGCAGAACCTCTGCAGCATAATTCATACGATACTGTAGCATCCAGCTTCCGATCGGCATGCCATAAATGGATTTAAAGCACTGTTTCATCGCCGTGATTGGCAGATCAAAGCGTTTTGCCAGTTCCGCCTGTGTCACATGTTCCTGCAAATGTTCGGTCAGAAACTGTTTGATTGCTTTCGTTTTTTCCACTTGCGTTCGATAAAAATATGGTTTTTCTTTTGGCGAATCCGGCAGTTCCAGTGCATATAGATACAGAAATAATTCCAGAATTTTTATTTTAAAATATGGAATCTTTATTTTTTCCGGGACATGATACAGTTCTCCGAAAATATGCTCGATGGAACAGGCGTCATGAATCACAGTTGTATGTCCGTCTTTACAAAATTTTTCTCGAAGTTTTCTTAAATCCACGGGGAACCCTTTTCCTTCTTCCTGCAGGTATTTTTCTGCTTTATTTAGATCGATTGCCACCGTAATCCCATGATAATGTGAAAGCGGCATCTCAAATTTTCCTGTATGAGACAATCTGCAGTCAAATTTCAGATCTCCTGCTTCCACATAGGAATAGGCATCATTTTTTGCCGGATATTCTAACCTTCCTTCACGGCAGTGATCGATACAAAACTGCTCCGCATCCGGTCGGTATTCGGACTGATACCCGCTCATATGAAAGTCGTTATAGATTAATCCGATTCCGGGAAACACATCATAAAATGTCATCGTCCCATCGCCGTTTTCATTGCGGAATTGAATCACTTTACAGCCATTGCCTTCTGCAACCAAATTTCCATTTTGCATCGTTCGCTCTCCTCTCTAAGCAGTCGTACGCCTTCCTTCTTGCTGTGCTTCCCTAAAAAATGTCTTCAGGTTTTTGACTCCGTTTGGATTCAACTCATACACATCCTGAAGCCTTCCTTGTTCTATCTGTATCACATGCGTACAGGATTTTAATATCAACTCCAGATCATGCGTCACTACAAAAACAGTCTTTTTTCCGAGAAACGAAAGTAACATTTCCGCTGTTTTCTCCATATGGTCGTAATCCAGACCTCTCATCGGCTCATCGAAAACCAAAATTTCTTTTTCGGCCAAAACCGCCCCCGAAATTGCCACTCTCTGTTTCTGTCCGCCAGACAGACTCATCGGATGTCTCTGTTCATACGTAAGCAGATCTTGATTAGTTTTTACTAACCATTTTCCAAAAATAAAAGTGCCAATTTGCACTTCCTCACTATAACAAGCAACCGTTTGTTTGTCTGTCCCATTTCGTCTTTTTTGTCCCGATTAGACAATTATGTCTTTTTTCTTATGCCTTTCCCTGATTGGCAAATGCCTGCATCCAATAAATCTGTAATAAGAGGTTAGTATTTTCTAACCTCTTATACCTTATCATTTTCTTTTTTCATCGTCAATCCGAAAAGTGATTCCCTATTGAAGTAGTTTCTCGTTAAATCCTTTTTTCAACTTCACAGTAATTCCAAGATCTGCTCCATATTCTTCTTTCCAAACGATACCTGATTCTCATTGATCACAAGGCAGGGAACGCTCATCACATTGTATTTCTGTTTTTTTTCACCAAAATGATTGATATCATAAACATCGGCAGTGACAAGCGGATTCATAGCTGCAATCTTCTGTGCTGCTGTTACCAGTTCCGGACACATGGTACAGGAAAGGGAAACCAGTATCTGCATATGCACCTCTTTGTCAAGTTTTGCGATTTTTTCTTTCACAGGTTCACTTACTGTCTGTCCTTCTCCCGCCGCATTGTACAAGCCCAGAACAAAGGACGTAAATTCATGTCCGCCCGGTACGCCATGAAACGCAAGCCCAGTATCCGTTTTGTCCTCGCCACAAACCCGAACACAGGGTGTTTCACTTTCTGTGTGATTTTCCATAATCTCTACCGTAAGTTTATTTGTGAGTTCTGCCATTGCTTCTACATAGTTTTTCAACTCCTCAGCCAGTGGTTTTGTGTCAAGGTAGAGCTTTAATGTCAGCGGATGTTCCATCTTGGAAAAGACTGTTTTTAACTGTGCCGTCATATCCTCATCAAACAAAGCTCCAGCGGAATAATCTGTTTTTTCCTTTTCTTTTTCCGTCTCCTCCTGTCGGTTCACTTTTTTTATTTGAGGCTTTAATCCGGTTATTTTCTGCATTTTCGCTGCATAGCGTTCCAGTTCCGTTGCCGCCAAAGCCCCGTCACCCACAGCAGTGACCACCTGACGCAGGTTTTTGACGCAAACATCCCCTGCCGCATATACTCCGTCCATATTCGTTTTCTGCTGTTCGTCCGTTTCCACATAACCCTGCTCATTTAACGTTACAAAGTCCTTCACAAGTGCCGTCTCCGGCTCATATCCCGCAAAAACGAATACCCCGAAGGTGTCTCCTTCTTCTGCCCGGTATTCCGTTACTTCCCCAGTCTGATTGTTTTTATATTTCAAAACACGCAGTGCCGTATCTCCTTCGACACTGACCACACTGGTATTGGTCAGCACCGTTATTTTTTCATGGTTTCTGGCTGCATCAGCCGTACTTTTGGCACAGGAAAAATCTTCTCCCCGAACCAGAATCGTCACATGCTTTGCATATCTTGTCAAAAACATGCTCTCTTCTGCGGCAGCAAATCCTCCGCCCACGACGAATACCTCTTTTTGGGCAAAAAACTCTCCATCACAAGTTGCGCAGTACGCCACACCATGCCCTTTGAACTTCTCTTCTCCGTCAAATCCGATTTTTCTCGGATGTGCACCTGTCGCAAGAAGGATACCAAAACACGACATTTCTCCTCTGGTTGTGAGAACCTTTCTGATTTTTCCTGTCAAATCAAATCCGGTTACCTCTGCGAGCATAAACTCCGCTCCAAAGCTTTGTGCCTGTTTTCGCATGGTTTCTGTTAATTCTTTTCCGCTGGTCTTATAAACTCCCGGAAAGTTTACCACTTCAGAAGTAATGGTGATCTGTCCGCCAAACTGTTCTTTTTCTACAACCAGCACTCTGTATTTTGCTCTGGCAAGATATAAGGCAGCAGTCAGTCCTGCAGGACCTCCACCAACTACAATGACATCATATAAATGTTCCATAACAAATCCATCCTTTCAAAAACGGCACCGGTTTCACTCTCTACCGATGCCGTTTTCATTTCTATTTGAGATTAAAGCTGTCCTACCAAGTCAAGGCTCGGTTTTAACGTCTCTGCTCCCGGCTGCCATTTTGCCGGGCAAACCTCATCGCCATGTTCATGCACAAACTGGCTTGCCTGCACTTTTCGGAATAATTCTTCTGCATTTCTGCCGACATTTCCCGCATTTACCTCATACGCCACAATCTTTCCATCCGGATTTACTATAAACGTTCCACGCTCCGAAACACCATCCGCCTCGATATACACCTCGAAATCTCTGGAAAGTGCATGCGTAGGATCCGCGAGCATTGGATACTGAATCTTTTGAATTCTCTCGGATGCATCATGCCATGCCTTGTGTACGAAATGGGTATCACAGGATACCGAATAAATCTCGCACCCAATTTTTTTAAATTCCTCGTACTTATTTGCTAAATCCTCTAATTCCGTAGGGCAGACAAAGGTAAAATCTGCAGGATAAAAAAAGAACACACTCCATTTCCCCTGCAAATCTGCTTTTGTTACTGTTTTGAACGCATTGTTTTGAAATGCCTGTACGGAAAAATCACTTACTTCTTTGTTGATTAATGACATTATAAACCCCTTTCTGATTTTCATTCATAAAATTTTTTTCCTGTGGATTGTCAGTTAGTCTTTGCTAACTATTTGAATTGTAGCATTTCCTCTCTCGTCAGTCAACAAGAACTGTTTTCTTGCGTTGAGAGGTTTTCTCAGTATCATTTTTCACTAAAATACAATATTTATTCCTGTAAAACAAAAATTAACGACGTTATATATATTGAGAATTTTTCCCACTTCAAAGAAAGCCATGGTGGATCATTATCCGTTCCACCATGGCCACGTCCATTATAAACAGTTTTTTTACTTTTTCATGAAAACCACTCTTCTATCACACAGGTATGTTTCTTTTTTTCTTCGCCATCAGGTTCATAATTCACGCCCACCAGTAATACTTTTTCACCGTATCCGGATAATGCCCCCTGGTATCTGCGTTCCTTGATCTGCTGAATCGCGGAATCTGCTGATTGGTTATACTTCAATTCCACCACCATTGCAGGTCTCTTTCCCGCATTTGCCCTTGGGATGAACACAAGGTCTGCAAATCCTTTCCCTACAGGAAATTCCCTGACGATATTATAGTAAGCAGGCGCCGTAAAATATGCCATCGTAAGCACACAGCTTAGTGAATTTTCATCGTTATATTTCAGGATGGACGTATAGGTTTCATGTGCAAGCTCGACAATTTGTGCTACTTTATCAACATCTTTTGCTATCGTTGCCCTTAAAAGTTCATCACATCTTGATATTGATTTTGAAATCTCATGCCAATTTCCTTTATTGATTGCCGCCTGATATGCCTTCGCCACTTCATAGTTTGGAATAAATGCGCTGCCTTCCTCAGCATCATATGCGAGGTATCCCAGATGGATCAATGCGGTTAACGCTTCGTCTTTCGAAGCTATTTCAAATAAATCGTTTCCAAACGTATCGGTATCAACAAAAATCTTCCCACCGGAAAGCATTGTCAATACATCATCTTTTAGTCCTTCATAATTCATGGTAATAAACG
>JBJENW010000284.1:0-1619 GCA_051880395.1 Lachnospiraceae bacterium
TTGGGAAAACAGAAAAAAGAAGATTATCCATAAAAAATCCTCGCTTTTAGAATTAGTTATATTCATAATATACCAAAATGCTAGATGACTTCAATATATATAAAGAAAAATAGCATTTTTATATAAAACAGCAAAAATACGGATATTTATAGACGCATAATGGTATGTTAGAATGATTTTGAAAAAGAAAAAGCGGAAAACCTGATGAATGACATAAAATCCCGGGAACAATCAGGAAGCGAAACAGACAATGTGCTGGAAAGGAGCAAAATGAGAGATGTATAAACGAGGAAAAAAGTTAATTAGTATGGGACTGATCCTCTGTATGGTTACAGCCATGGGTCTTCAGGGCTGTGGAAACAAAGAAGATAGCAGCGGAAAGGTTCAGATCAATCTTGTTCAATACAAGCCAGAGGCGGTCAAGACGTTTGAGATGATTGAAGAAAAATTCAATGAAACGCATGACGACATACATCTGACAATCGAATCTCCGAATGATGCAATGACTGTATTGAAGACCAGATTTATCCGTGAGGACAATCCGGATATTATCGGAATCGGCGGAGATGTAAATTTCTCAAACTTTATGGATGCGGAAATTCTTATGGATATTTCCGATTACCAGGGGCTTGAGAATATTAAGCAGGCATATAAAGATATTGACAAAGCGCTTGAATTCGTACCGTTAGATGGTGCTTACGCAGTTCCGTATGCTGCCAATGCAGCAGGTGTATTGTATAACAGAGAGATGTTTAAGGAACATGGATGGGAGATTCCAAGTACATGGGATGAATTTATTGCTCTGTGTGAGGAAATCAAAGCGGAAGGCATTTTGCCGCTGTATTTTGGATTCAAGGATACATGGACCTGTTTGGCACCGTGGAATGCGATTGCAGTAGGTGCTGCACCGTATGATGTATGTGCACAGGTAAACCGAGAAGAGACAACTTTCACTGAGGAATACAGAGAAGTGGCTGACAAGATGCTTGAGCTTTTGCCATACGGACCGGATGATCCGTTTGCATACGATTACAACGGTGCATGTACCGCATTTGCCAACGGAGAATCAGCAATGTATACCATCGGTAGTTATGCAGTACCTCAGATTCAGTCAGTAAATCCGGAAATGGATATCGATTCCTTTGTAATGCCAGTAAATAATAATGAGGCAGATAACAAACTGAACTCCGGTATTGACCTTCAGTTCTGTGTTATGGAAGATTGCGAAAACAAAGAAGCAGCTTATGAAGTACTGGATTTCCTTCTGGAGGATGAAAATGTTCAGGCATACCTGGATGCACAGAATTCCGTTCCTTGTAAAGAAGGAGATTTCAAACTTTCTCCGATGCTTGACGGAATGGCTAAATATATCGAAGAAGGAAGAATGGCAGATTATCAGGATCATTATTACCCTGCAGAAATGTCTGTAGATGCACAGATTCAGACATTCCTTATGAAAAAAGACACAGATGCATTTCTTAAGAAATTTGATAGTGACTGGGTAAGATATAATCGTGATATCATTCGAAAGGTTCAGGATTACGAAAAAGAACATGCGGGTGAGAATTAGGAAAGGAGAGATACGAGAATGGGTAAAAAGACATTAAATGGCAGACAGC
>JBJENW010000285.1:0-1619 GCA_051880395.1 Lachnospiraceae bacterium
TGCCTTACTTCTGACGGAGTTTTACAGCAAAACCTATCCTGAGGTCTTTCCTCGGCATAAAACTTCATGTATCCGTCAATTGCTGATCGAAGGGACTGTTCATCTGTTATCTGGTACATACAGTACATTTCCGATTTTATGATTCCCCACAATCCCTCCGTAGGACCGTTATCTATGCAATGCCCCACTCTGGACATGGATTGTTCCATACCCTGATTTTGTAGTTTTGCTTGGAACACTTTGCTGGTGTACTGATATCCTCTGTCACTATGAAAAATCGGTTTTGCATCCGGATTTTCCATAAGGGCTTTATCATAAGTGTCAAATACGAGCTTGTTGTCATTTCTTCTACTTACAACATATGCAACCGGAAAACGGTCATATAAATCAAAGATGGCGCTAAGGTATAACTTCTTTCCTGTTTCAGGAATCTTGAATTCCGTGACATCGGTAGCCCATTTCTCGTTAGGTTTTGTGGCATTGAAATCCCTTTTTAGCTTATTTTCCGCTGTCGTCTCCGGTTTGGACGGCTGGTATTTCTTCTTCTTTCTACGGATAACGGAGTGGATCCCCAGCTTCTTCATGATTCTGTGCACCCTGTTCTTGCTGTAGCTGGTGTGATTAAAATGGTTGATCCAACTTGTCATCCGTCTGTATCCCAGGATATGCCCGAACCGCTCATCATACTCCTTTATCAGTTCTGCCAGTTTTATATTTTCAGATTCCTGCTCCGGAACCGGCCGGTGCAGCCATTTGTAGTAAGCAGCGTGCGATATACCCAGCTGTTTGCACATCCAGTTGATACTCCATTGCTTTTCTTCATAAAAATATTTTATTGCCAGATATTTTGATTCAAACCGTAGTTTTCCAAGCCTCACATCCCTTCGAATTCCTTCACTTTTTTTAACAGTTCCACCACCATGTCTTTTTCTTCAAGCTGGCGCTTTAGCCGCAGATTCTCCCGGCGCAGCCGTTCCAACTCATCGACTTCGTCATCCGTTTTATGACGCCCTCGTTTATCGGACAGGCCCTCTTCACCGCCAGTATCATATTTTCTTACCCATGAATACACCTGCCCATAAGAAACATCATACAGGGAAGCTGTTCCTTTATAATCCCGGTTATGAGCAATACAGTGTTCAACGATTTCTTTGCGTTCGGTTTGCGTTGTCTTTCTTCGTGCTTCTGCCATATAGACCTCCCTCTTAGGATCATAATCCCTAAGTTCTCTATTGGCATTATACAATGAAATCCAGTTTTGTAGTGTAACATGTGCAGGAATTCCATATCTGGCGCATAAATCGGTAACAGAACCCTCCCCGGCGATATATCTCTGAACCATTTCAATTTTAAACTCCTTAGAATAGGAGTGATTGGCTGTAACAGGCCAGAGAGCTTCTATACCCCCATTCTGATATGCCAGTATCCAGTTCCTTATGGTTCGTGTACTTTTTATCGATAAATCCACCATGATTTCAGAAACAGAACGTGTTCCATTCAGGTAATCCTCAACAGCAGCAATTTTTTCTTCAACTGTACACTTGGGTTTTCTCCCCATAAAAATACCTCCAAAGTAGATTTTGGTTATTTAACCTGTCTACTTTAGAGGTATCATATCA
>JBJENW010000286.1:0-1618 GCA_051880395.1 Lachnospiraceae bacterium
CGACAACGAGAGTGCTGATCCATGAGAAAAGCTCTCTTGCCCCTCCGGGGGAGACCCTTGCGTTTAAGCTGGGGGATGAAGAAGGCTTCCGCTGGATCGGTGCCTATGACATCAATGCGGATGATCTCCTGAATGGAAAAGAAGGAAAACCGACAGAGACAAAACTGGAACGGGGAACAAGGCTGATGGAGGAACTGCTGAAAGACGGAAAAGAGATACCGCTGAAAGACATTCAGGAAAAAGCGGCTACGATGAACATTTCATCCAGAACCATGCGTGATGTCCGCAACCGGATGGGGGAACGGCTTTTGTATGGAAAAGGAACAGGACGGGAAAATACTGTCCGGCTCAAAGAAGATTAGGTGGCAGGATTTTTGGTTTAAAGGCAGGATTTTATAGATACCTTAAAGCCTGCCACTCTGCCACTAAAAATTTTTTCGTATGACAAACAGGAGAGATGGCTGTCTGTTCATGGGGAAATATGTCAGATTATAATTGAAAACATTGGATATTGATGGTATGATAATTCCGTGGCAGAAATGCCATGGAAGAGTTACCCATGACGGGGTGGTAGCCTCCCGAACCTTACAGACCGAAGCCTTTATGGTGACGGAATAAACAGGAAGGGAGGTGCGTGATTATGACAGCTTATGAGATTTTGTCTCTTGTCATCGGCATATTGACTTTGTTGATTGCCTTTGGCAGCTTGATTGTTGCGTTTCTTGCCTTTCTTGACAGAAAGCACAAGAAGAAATAAAAATGCCTATCCTGTCTGCCAACAGGATAGGCGGTGTCCGTAAGGACAAATAACCATCTCGAGAGGCATCCACTTTGGAGTGGGTGCTCTTTCTATATCTAATGTACCACTAATCTGGTTTTTTATCAATGAAAAATCGAAATTTCATTATATTTTCATAAATCCGGCGGAGATTATTTGATTAAGAAAATAAAATATGGAGCCAGTGATTGAGCAGTTAGTCTATGAAATATGGGTTAGCTGCTTTTTTTGTGCAGAAAATGGAGGGGATTTTTATGGCAACAAAAAATAAGATTATAAATATTAAGGTGTTTTTTGATGGCAATCAGGATGCGTCACAGGTCTTTGCAGAGGTGATCGCACAGAAAATAAAGGACACGAAAAGGAAAGATTACCTTGCAAAAATGACAGATAGGGATTATAATGAACATGAGTTCAGTAATCTGAAATCTGCGTAGGATGTGCGAAAGGAACGGAGGTATCAGATGAACAACGCAATGATGTATCAAAACAGCAGACGAAAAGAAAACTGTGATACATGGAGAGTCGGTATTTACTGCAGGCTTTCCAAGGATGATGAACTGAATGGCGAGAGTGCCAGTATTTCCAACCAGAGGGATATCCTGACGAATTACTGCAATTCGCAGGGATGGCAGATCGTAGGGGTGTTTCAGGATGATGGGTACACCGGATTAAACACAGAGCGTCCTGATTTACAGAGACTTTTGCAGGCATGTGAAAAAGGCCTGGTCAATCTGGTTATCACGAAAGACCAGAGCCGTCTGGGAAGGAACCACGTACAGACAGGGTATCTGATGGAAGAATTTTTTCCGAAGCATGGTGTCCGCTATGTGGCATTGT
>JBJENW010000287.1:0-1609 GCA_051880395.1 Lachnospiraceae bacterium
CAGAAAAGACCGTTTATAAGGATCTGAAGATCGCTTATGCGATTTTATCATCCTACATGGTAGGTTTTTGAGAAAATTACAGATGCAAAACCGGTTAGAAAAAGTGGTAAAAAAGAGTGGATTGTAGAAAAAATAAAACAATGGTACTATGTAATCAGATAGAAATATCAACTTTCTTTTTCAGTAAACATGAAATGTAAAACAAGAAGAGTCACGCAGTAAAATCTGTGTGGCTTTTCTTGTTTTTATATAGTAAGGGGTGAGAAGGATGGAGAAGCCTGGAAGAAAAGAACAGATGGAAAAGGCACTGGAACTATACAACAGCGGATGTAATCTGTCAGAAATTGCAGAAAAATTGTGCGTAACTGTAAGGACAGTGAGCAACTGGAAGAAAAAAGGAAACTGGCCGCCATGCGAAAGAGGAGGACCGAAAGGAAACCAAAAAGCAAAGGGCGGAAGAGGAAATCCGCATCCAAATCCGCCTCCGGATCAGACAAAACATGGAGCATATTCCGGAATATACTGGAACACGCTTAGTGAGGAAGAAAAAAAGATGCTGGAAGAACTGAATACAAGCGATACAGAAATCATGCTGATCGATCAGATAAGGTTATGCCATGTAAGAGAACACAGAATCATGGAAGCGGTCAACCAGTGCAAGGAAGAATTAAAATTTAAACCAACTTCTTCAAATGCGGAATCGCTAGTGAATGCAATGATGCGTCTGGAGCAGGAATTGAGCAGCGTGCAGAATCGAAAGACAAAAGCTATCGACTCAATGGCAAGGATAGCGGAAGAGAGAAAGAAAGAGGAACGTGAAAACAGTGTTGGAAGTGCGATAGATCAGTGGATAGAAGCAGTGAAGCAGGCAGAAAAAGAGGAAAAAGAAATGAAAGAGGATAGAGAAGATGGAGATGAAAGAGAATGAGAGTGAGAAGATAAGAAAAGAGTTCTTTTTCAGTCGAATTCCGGTTTACAGGAATGATCCTGTTCTATTTGCAAAGGAAGTTGTAGGATTTGAGCCTGACTGGTGGCAGGTAATGGCACTGAAACATCTGGTATCTGACAATCGCGTGGCAATAAAATCCGGACAGGGAGTAGGAAAGACTGGTATGGAGTCTATAGCTGTCATATGGTTCCTGACATGCCACTATGATGCAAGGGTTGTGGCAACAGCTCCAACAAGGCAGCAGTTGCATGATGTTTTGTGGTCGGAAATTTCAAAATGGATGGACAGATCGCCGATTCTGAAAGAAATCCTTCAATGGACAAAGACGTATGTATATGTGAATGGAAGACGGGAAAGGTGGTTTGCTGTAGCAAGAACGGCAACGAAACCGGAGAATATGCAGGGATTTCACGAGGATAATATGCTTTTTATTGTGGACGAGGCTTCCGGTATCGCAGAACCGATCATGGAGGCTGTACTTGGAACACTGACAGGAGCAAATAATAAACTTCTTATGTGCGGAAACCCAACAAAGACAAGCGGAACGTTTCACGATGCATTTTACCAGGATCAAAAGCTTTACTACAATATCACAGTTTCATCCAGAGACAGTAGCAGGACAAATAAGGATAATATCGCATCTTTGGAACGGAAATACGG
>JBJENW010000288.1:0-1602 GCA_051880395.1 Lachnospiraceae bacterium
AATATTGAACGAAAAGAACAGGACAACTGCAAAATGCAGAAAGCAATGATTGAACTGACCAAGGAAATAACGAAAAAGGAACTGAAACAGACTTGCAGATTGACAAGTCCGTATGATGCAGAAGTTGAAATGATTTTACCAAGATGGGAGGAATTTAACAATGAAAATCTTAGAGCAGCGAATTGAGGAATTTTATTCTATGTATCATGGAGATTCGTGTGAGGTTGTAAAGGGGATTCCTGACAACAGCATCCACTACACTATTTTTTCACCGCCGTTTTCATCCTTATATACCTATTCCAACAGTGACAGGGATATGGGAAACAGTAAGAACGATGCTGAATTTTACGAGCATTTCAAATATCTTGTGAAGGAACTTTACAGGATAACCATGCCGGGTAGACTTCTTTCATTCCACTGCATGAACATACCACTGATGAAACAGAAAGATGGTGTGATTGGTCTGAAAGATTTCAGGGGTGAACTTATAAAGCTGTTTACTGATGAAGGGTTCATTTTCCACAGTGAAGTGTGCATTTGGAAAAATCCTGTTACTGAAATGCAGCGTACTAAGGCACTTGGGCTTTTACACAAGCAGATAAAAAAAGACAGTTCAATGAGCAGACAGGGCATCCCTGATTATGTCGTAACTATGAGAAAACCAGGAGAAAACCCTGAACCGATTGAACACACTGATGAAACATTCCCGGTTGATTTATGGCAGAAATACGCTTCACCTGTATGGATGGACATTAAACAGTCCAACACCTTACAGAAAAAATCAGCAAGGGCAGAAGAAGATGAAAGGCACATATGTCCTTTGCAGTTGGATGTCATCAAACGCTGCATATGCTTATGGACAAATCCGGGTGACATAGTGCTTGACCCTTTTGCCGGGATTGCTTCATCAAATTATATGGCATTACGCCTTGACAGAAGAACCATAGGAATTGAACTGAAGGATTCCTATTATGTTCAGGCGGTGGCAAATTGTGAAATGGCAATGAATGAACCCATTATTGATATTTTCGATGAATTGGACGGTGATGAATAAGTGAAAGGTGGAAGAAATATTGAAGGATATTCTGACCCAACTGCATCTATTGCAGTGGGTCAGGTAAGCCGGGAAGAAAGTGAAGCTGATAAACGTGCTTATGATTTGGTGAAGGTGTTGAAGTTCATCATTCGTTCATGCGGTTTTGAACTGATTGAACGCATACAGTTGAAAGATACCAAGTCAGGAAGGGAATACAAGTGAAGCTGATTGAAAATAATGCCGGGATGTTTCCGGGTGAAACGTGTCATGTTCCTGTATGCAGTGTATGCGGATGCAAGAAACTATTTCATCAGGAAACTGGGAAGATGTTCAGACTGAACAAATGCCTGCAGTGTGGTCACATATTAAACTGGAACAACCAAAGAAAGGTAAAAGGTGGTAGTGATGGAAAATAAAATTATGCAGTTACTTATGGAAAAAGGTGAAGTTTCAATGAACAATGACATTTTCCCTATTCTGTTTGAAGAATTTGGAAATGCACCGCTGAATGAACAGACTTATGCAATGGCAAGTGATTTTATATCACAACAGTTGTATGCAGTATA
>JBJENW010000289.1:0-1601 GCA_051880395.1 Lachnospiraceae bacterium
TATCCGGCTGCTCTTTTCTGTTGGCTGAATCAGATGCTTTCCTTAAAAATTATATCAAACAGGCCCATTCTTTTCCATAAAAAACGCCCCATTATAACTGGAGCGTCTCTGTCGCATAGCATTGCTACACTACTTTAAACATTTTCTGCGACATTGGTTTCTCATTCTTCTTTTCTATTTCTGCCTGTGCCTTCCAGAACTCTTCCATCCGTTTCAATTCTTCCTCGGCATCATCAAACCCGATATGTGTGTATACATTCAAACTGACGGAAGAAGCTCTCACATTCGTGTTGTCTTTCATCAAATGTCAGATATGCATTCTTTGCCATAGCTTTTCTTCTTGGCCATTTGCCATCCGGAAATCCGCTGAAAGGATGATTATAACAGAAGGGGCCTTGCCCCTTAAACCCCGAGGTTTATCGCTTTGTGTTTCCATAGGAATAAAGAGCTCAGTGCTGCTCCTGTGGAATCCTGAATGCCGCTCAGGTCGCTCCTCAGCGTTGCCTTATCCTGCATTTCAGGGAAAAAACTATATTATATTTGATTACTAACCGGAATTCAACCGGTTGGAGAAAGGTTTGGAAGAGTTACTTCCACCACTGTTTTTGTAATGGTAAGTTCCAGTTAAGCCCCATACTACGCAATATATTTCGCATAATATATTAACATTCCGCAATATATCAATTATATTTTGATATTTTGCGGAATATTATCTTCGTTTAGTTGCCCTTGTATGCATCCTGCTTTGAAACTTCAGCCATTTGCAATCTCTACATTTTTACCTGCAAAGGCGATGCCATATTTTGCGATTTCCTTGATTCCACGGTCCTTCATATCTGTATCATAGTGCTTATTCTCAATCTGCTTCAGAGCCTCAGCGGCAGATGCAGATAAACCTGCATCATCCTTTGTCGCTTTGAATTCCATGATAACGCCTGGCAAAGAATGTACCTTAGGCTCCAACACAAGATCGAATCTTCCCTCTCCGGATTCCCTGTTTGATCTGATGTAATATCTTGAGGACATACCTGCTGCCAGTCCCAGCATCATGCCATGGTAAAAGCCTTCTGCTGCTCCATCAAAAC
Organism: Lachnospiraceae bacterium; assembly: GCA_051880395.1. GTDB lineage: Bacteria > Bacillota > Clostridia > Lachnospirales > Lachnospiraceae > JBJENW01. The sequence continues at coordinate 1,086 of JBJENW010000289.1, forward strand.
AACTGATGCAGGTAATCATATATTTCCGGAGGAATTCCTGAAGTTTCTTCCCATCATTCAGATACAGTGCTTTTTCAAGTCCTGCCATGACATTGCCATCCACTGTCCCCCTGAGCCAGGATAAAATCTCTGTATTGTAAACTCTGCGAATCTCCTTATTCGGTAGCGCCAGCTCCATAAATGTCCCAAATTCTGTTTCAACCGCATCACTTACCGGTTTTAAATATCCTGCAAGTAACAAGAAACTGAAGATGGTATCTGTTCCATCCGTTATCCTCGGATAGATGACATCCATATTTAACGATGCCTGAACGGTCTGCCCCTGCAACAGTGCAAAAAGGTTTTCTGCAATATCCGGTGTAAGAGATATCATGATCTCCCGGATAATCTCATTATCACTGGTATTGGTCCAATATGGTTTCGCCTGGCAGTTATTATAGAAATAATTGGCAACAGACCAAGGATTATAGATTTCTGTACTTCCGAAACGATATCCATCGTACCACTCACGAAGTT
>JBJENW010000290.1:0-1599 GCA_051880395.1 Lachnospiraceae bacterium
TTGATAAGAAAAGAAAAATGGAATATACTGATAAAAAGGAGGGATTGTCGTGAAAAGATTGGAACGTACAGATTATCTGAACTGGCTGATCAAATGGAAAAATCAGCAGATCATGAAAGTGGTAACAGGTGTACGGCGTTGTGGAAAATCCACACTTTTTCAGATTTTTCAGGAATATCTGTTAGAACATGGAGTGAAAAAAGAGCAGATCATTGCAATTAATTTTGAAGATTTAGAGTTTGAAGAACTGACAGATTATAAAGCCTTATACCGCTATGTGAAAGAACGGATGCTTCCGGATCAAATGAATTATGTGTTTTTAGATGAAATACAGCAGGTAAAAGAGTATCAAAAGGCAGTAGACAGTTTGTTTTTACGGGAAAATTGTGACATTTATCTGACGGGTTCGAATGCCTATTTTTTATCCGGGGAATTGGCCACGCTTTTGACGGGGCGGTATGTGGAATTATCGATGATGCCACTCTCTTTTCGGGAATTTCATGAAGGAACAGAGAACAAAAAACAGTCGTTGAACGAGCAGTTTAATCAATATTTGAAGACGGGGTCTTTTCCGTATGTTTTAAAATATGGATATGGGGAAAACGAAGCACGAGAGTATATGAGCGGAATCTATCATACGATTCTTCTAAATGATATCGTGAAACAGTTAAGGATTGCGGATGTAAATATGTTAGAAGCAGTGACCAGATTTTTGATGCATAACATTGGCAATCGGACATCACCGGGAACCATTGCAAATACTATGACATCAAACCAGAAAAAAATTGATGCAAAAACTGTGGACCGTTATCTTCGTGGACTAACGGACAGCTTATTGTTTTACGAAGCACGTAGATATAATATCAGAGGCAAACAATTCCTGACAACCAAAAACAAGTATTATGTCTGTGATATTGCGATGCGAAATATGCTGGTGCGAAGTTCTGCGTCAGATATCGGACATATCTTGGAAAACGTGGTCTTTTTGGAATTAAAAAGACGGTATCAGGAAGTTTATGTGGGGCAGCTTGGAACGGATGGGGAGGTTGATTTTGTTGTGATGGAGAATGGAATGCCTGTGTATTATCAGGTTGCACAAACAACCTTGGATGAAAACGTGTTGAAACGAGAGCTTGCACCATTGCAGCAGATTCCGGACAATTATCCGAAATATCTTTTGACACTCGATGAGGTATTTGGGGAAATGGAGTATGATGGGATTCAGAAAAGAAATGTGCTAAGCTGGATGCTTGAGTCGTAGTCGGCCACCCGAAACGGTATCGATGCCACCACTCTTTGAAAAGAGGATGGCGCGAAAAATATCTCAACCGAAGGGATACTATGCGGACGTTTTGCCCCATGTGTGTCTGCCCTCCGAAAAAACACGACTCCTGTTCCGGCGAGCTAAGTCCTAAGAGTTTCGAAGCCTCTCAGGAGAGCCTTCGAGCCTAAGAAACTCTAAGGACTGGATCTCACCTACACCCGTCGAAACGTTTTTTCGGAGGGCATACACACATGGGGCAAAACTGTGTATTGGAAACGACAGGTTGAGATATTTTTCGCTTAGGAAAAGAGTTGCGAACCCGATACTTTTTGGGA
>JBJENW010000291.1:0-1595 GCA_051880395.1 Lachnospiraceae bacterium
GTTACTGCATGATCCAGCCGGTAGCTCCCGTCCGGCTGACGCAGCATCTCGATCTTTTCAAGTTCCCTGACAGCAGCCGGAACCGTCATAAAGTTGAACTTTCTCTCGCTGTTTATCATGCGTTCTTTCAGATATTTATGAAATCTGTTCCGGACAATCAGCGCTACAAACTCTATGAAGATTTTTGCATGTAAGGATTCATTTGACTGTATACGGAAACTTCTGTTTCCAAGATAGGATTTATCTCCTCTGAAAAGCTTTTCTGAGGCATCCCTGCTCTTATACAGGTTCAATGCATCCTCCGCAGTCATTTTTTCTGATGTAATTATGACAAAATATCCGCACAGACGGATCTCTTCGTCAATCACATCATATAGTTCCCGGGCACACTCAAACTTTTCATCTTCCTGACCTTTGTGATAGTAGATCAGGTCAAAATACTTTCTGAAGTTTGGCCCGAGTTCCAGCTTCGTCCCCTCATGGGATTGCAGAAACATTGACATACGGTCTATCTTCGCTTCGACCGCTTCACGCTCGGAACTCTTTTTTCGGTCATTGTAGAAAATGTGGAAATACCGTTCTTTTTCATCGGATGGGTATAGCTGCCTTTTTACGGTAATGCCGCTGACCTTATAATCACGGATACTATAGGCACGGTTCTCTTCGAAAGTTCCTTTTACTTCAAGAACCAGGCTTTTTACAAGTTCCTTCATGCCTTTCATCATGATCACGAACTCATAACCACATTTGTCCATGTATCGGATATTTTCTTTGCTGAAATATCCTCTGTCAAGTATGAACCCGACATGTTTGTAGCCGTATCCGTTTGCTTTTTCCAGCATCAGCTGAAGCTGTGAGATATCGACGATGCTTCCGGGATATTCCTCATAAAAAAGTGGCTCTGAATTATTGTGGTCATAAGCAATAGAATAGTTGAGCACCGGCAGACCCTTGTCATCTTTTGCATGGCCGTATTCTACAAAATCGATGTCTCCGGCCTGGCAATTCTTATTGGTTGAATCATAGGAAATATAGATCTTTTCTCTGTGATCACGGGACTGGTTCCACTCGTTTTGAAAAGCGATACTCTGGTCTCTTGTGATACTGTTAATAAAATCAGAGACCTTTGAATCGCTGTATATTTTCATTCCTTTTGTGAAAAGAGGATGATTATACGCGTAATCCGGATAATACTGTCCGGCATTATTTTCTGCTATGATCGAATAGGCAATCAGATCCAGAAACAGTCCGCTGTCACGGCCGATCAGCCTGCCGATGATCTCATCCAGATGATATTCAGCAATGATACGACGCAGTACAAGGAATGCCCCGATCCGAAGGCAGCCACTGCGGCAGGCAGTATCTTTTATTTCCGGAAGCTCCGTGTCCGGAAAATATTTCAGGAAATTTGTATTCGGATACATCATATCCGAATTGCCATCCGTACATTTACCTATGGTTGTGTTGATCGGCACCGTGTATTTTTTGCCAGGGTCGTATCTTCGGCCATAGGAATAGTAAATATAGGTAACACCCTTGATTGTTTTTCTCGAAATTCCGGACGTGGAATCCGGTATTTTTACCTTGTAATCCAG
>JBJENW010000292.1:0-8729 GCA_051880395.1 Lachnospiraceae bacterium
GCAATCTCAGGTCATCCGGAGTTCATCTTTGGATAAGGGGTACTGAATAGTTACCTTTATTTTTATCTTTTTTGCTGCACTCCACTTTCCATAATAATTCTTTCCTGTATTTGTATCATTGAAATATGCCCGCACACGCACATAACATGTTTTGTTATTCATGTTCTTTGCATTTATCTGTGCGGATGTTTTTGCTATTTTCTTTGTCGTCTTTTTTGAAAAATTCGCATTTGTGGAATACTGCATCTCATATTTCGATATACCTGCTTGTGCATTCCAACTGGCTTTTATTGTTTCATTCACCTGCTTCAATTTTAAACCTGATGTTTGTTTCGGCTTTACCACAACAGTTACATATTTTTCTATATCGCTGTCATCTACTGTTTTTACGCAAATTTTTGCAACTCCCGGCTGTTTTGCTTTTATAATTCCTTCTTTTGTTACATCTACAATTTTTCCTGAACCACTCCATTCCAAAGCATCATTATCCACCGTTAAGTCTGTTATCCACGCGTTAACCCGAGCTTTCGCTCCAACAGACAACTCTATTTTTTCCTTTTCAAGTTGTATACCTGACACAAGTGATTTTATTATGATACTATATTCTCCGGTCACATAGGAATTCTCTTTTGCTGGTGAAAGTTTGATGTAATAGGCATTCCCATTCACCAGCTTATAAATATATTTGTTTTGACTATCTTTTTTTCTTATGGTTTCACACTCTATCATTTCCCCATTATCATCCATTAACTCCATTTGCAAATCATTTGTTACTTCCGTACGCAATACAATTTCATGCAATCCTGTGAATGGATATGTTTGAAAACAATAATAATCCGTATTCGAATCGCAAGTTAGAAACCCTTGAACCGGTTCCGTTTCTATCATCTTTGCGCTATTTAAGCCATCATGATTTTCTGCATCCTCGATATCTACCTCTTCAAATGATGCTTGTATACTGTAATCACCCGTCCAAAGATCACATCCGAATGTACAATATACTCCAACATAATATGTACCTTTTCCAAGAGCTATTGTTTTCGTTTTTTTACTTTCTTCTTTGCAATAACATGTTTTATTCTCCTTGTTATAAATTTTAAATCCAAGCGCATCGTCTGGATCTGAAATTGATACCGTTACATATCCATCTCTTGGAACTGTTATCTCATAATTCGCGAAAATAACATCATAGTGATATGGGTTATCCTCATCAACAGTTCCATCAACCCAATCATTTGTCAGCGGAAGTTCTATCACATTTTCTGCCGGATTATTCCATCCTGTTGCATTCTCTTTTTGTACATCCACTTCACCACAATTCACCTGATCTTTACTCTGTACTTCCTGCGCGTATACACCCGTCGTCGGCATCGCCAACACCGCACTCATTGCAATTACTCCGATTTGTTTTAACATTCTTTTTTTCATAAAAATTTTATCCTTTATTATTGATTATATTTTGATTTTACCGTTAATGTGGTAGATTTTTTCCACCTATTGTAGTATTTTATTTTCATACTGCATCGCTCCTTCTTAAAATTTTTAGTTAAATACTGGGTCATATGGGTCATATATTTCTTGAAAATCAGAAGGTTCTGCGATATTACCATTTTGATCATAAAGATGGTAAATTTTTCCATCTGCTTGAACTTTTCCGTCTTGAGCTGGTGTTTCAGGTTGTGGTGCTGGAGCTGAATCCGGCGCTGGTGTTTCAGGCTGTGGCGCAGTATCTACGCTATTTCCACTATTTGTATTCGTGCTATTTGTCTGGTTATTTGCTGCTTCTGCGACCTGTCTTTCTCTTTCAGCTTCAGCCTCTGCTTCCTCCTGGGCTTTTCTGGCAGCTTCTGCGGCTGCAGCTTCTTCCGCCGCTTTTCTTTCTGCTTCTTCTTTTGCCTTTTTCGCTGCTTTTTCTTCTTCCTTAATCTGCGTCAGTCTATCAGTATCCTGTTTCAATCGCTGCTCGATTTCTATCAGATAGCTGTCTAATGTCTCTTTTTCCAGCGTTGTTTCTCCTTCCTCCTGCAGCATTGTTTGAAATGCTTTCAGCTCTGTTTTATTCTTCTTCAACGCCTTCTTATCCTTGATTTTTTCAACAGAATCAAGTTTCAGCTTTTCAAACTGTTCGTCGTACTCCTCTTTCATCTCTTTTCGCATCTGAGCAAGAATTTCGTTCTTTTTTTTTCGAACACTGTCATACTGCTCTTTGTCTTTTGCATAATCATTCCGTTGTTCTAGAAATTGCCCTAGCAGTTGGCACTTTTTGTCATGATCTGTTTCTTTTTGAAACTCCTGTAGTGCCTTGTCTGCCTCTGCCTGCTCCTGTTCAATCGTCTGTTCCACCTGATACTGTGCATACGCATGATACCCTGCTCCACCTGCCAGTGTTAGTGCCACGATACTGATTGCACCTGCGAAAACCTTTTTTGCATTTTTACTGCTTCTATCCGTCATACATTTTCTCCTTTAGATTTATTGATACTGAAAATACAACACTTCCGGTGCAAAATCCGTCACAGCATCCAGATGACTCTCCCCACCGTCATATCCATCCGGATCATACTCCATCACATGGTCCACACCGATTGCAAAATAGGTATCCTTTGCCAACGCATCAAACTTCGGATTATCCACGTACCAGACGCGGTCTCCACGCTTTGTGATCTTATGTGCCCGTTTTTTTGCATCCCACAGGAAACAATGATTTTGGATCTCGTTTTCCAGGTCGATCACATTTGTGGTTGACACACGCGAATATCCATAAATATTGTTTGTCTTCGCGATGACCGTTCCATTTTTATCATACTGACAGATCCAGAAGGAATACGCATTGTATGGCTTTTTTAACATACTTTTGTTCAACGTAAGTTTCGTTCCTTTCGGAATCATTGTGACTTTTTTTCCGCCGATTTTTTTCGTGCTTGTCTTTTTTCCTTCCGGAAGCTGAAACTTAGGCTGGATTTTCTTTTTTGTAGTACATTTCCATTTGGATATATTTTTCAAATATACAATCTCTGCGACTTTATTCTTCTTGTCTATGTAAAAGCGAAGATTGTATGTTCCACCATTTTTATAGGTGTACTCATAATAATAGCTCCAGTTTTTCACTGTATTTGGCATATACTGCTGTTCCTCGTATGCAAAATGCTGATAAAAAGAATCCTTTGTATTGATCTTGTTTTTTGCCGTTTTTCCATATTTTTTTACGACTGCTGATGCGGTACTGTTTATGGTAATTCCTCGTTTTGTACGGATTTTTTCTTCCTGTGGATTTTCTCTGTTACATTCCAGATAGTTCCAGGTATAACCCATTGAGTTCCAACTGTCTACCAGGTTATAGTTATAACTGCCTGTCTTGTATTGAAAATCTGCTTTTCCCAGCTTTGCCGGTTTTGCAGCTGCTGCTACGGATTCGCAGGGAATCATACTTGTGATCATAACCATCACCAATAATACGATTCCAATCGTTTGTTTTTTTATTTTTTTCATAATAACGCTCCTTTTCTTTTCCCAATTCATCCATTACTGAAACCGAAAATACAGAATGTCTGGTCCGTAGGTGCTTTGATTCGGTATGTCTGTGCGAATGGCAAAATAGACATACTTTCCAGGTTTTTTCGGGTTTACGGTCTTTGGTTTCGTTGTCACTTCCGTTCGGTATTTTTTCTTTGGATCGAATACCCTGCTTTCTTTGACCATCTGATCTATGTCATAGACTTTTGTCTTTGCAGTGATCTTCTCAAACTTATACATGTCAGATATTTTATCTCCATACGAATCAAACTGCTGCAGATCTGTCTGGAAATACTGATTTTTCTGTTTTGGTGTCAAAACCAGTTTTGTTCCGTGAGGCAAGATATTGACTGTTTTTCCCGCTATCTTCTTCGTTATCATCTTTTTTCCCTTCGGCAGTTTAACGCTGACGTTCACCGATTTCGTTTTCTTTGCAAACGTAAGGGATGACAGATTTGTGATAAAAATGATATCCGACACTTTTTCATCTGACTTATCAATATAAAACCGCATCTTGTACTCGTTTTTTCCCTGTTTCAGTGTATACTGAAAATAATAGGTATTCTGCTTTGTGATGTTAAATCCCAGATTATTTTGCTCCATATAGGAATGAAATTTTTCTCCTGCCACATAATTCTGTTTTTTTGCTGTTCCATATGCTTCAAGCACCTGATCAGCTGTACTGTTTAATGTGATCCCCCGCTTGGTTTTTATGATCTTCGAACAGGTACCATCTGTACTTGCAGAACAGCGAAATGGTTGTTTTGTTTTTGCGTAATATTTGCTTACCCACTGATAATCTAAGACTTCATAGCGTGTGGAACAAACTATTTTGGTACATTCAAAATCCTCCTTCGTCAATTTTTTTGCCGTTGTTGCAGCCGATACGCTTCCCACCGGCATTGCTGCTAAAAACAGCAACAAGCTTAGAAGCAAGGCTCCCATTTGTTTCATCCGTCTCTTTTTCATAATTTTTTCTCCTTCTTTTCTTAAATTTGTTTATGTAAAAATATACTGTCCTTGTGGGTTACTTTTTTCCCCTTTCTGTTTTTTACCATTGATAGTCCCTCTCATGCCCCGCCCATTCCCATTTTTACTTCTGTCTCGCAAATACAAATGAGACAGTGCACTAGAAAACATTACTCCTGTCATACGCATTTTTTGCGACGTCGAGCATATTTTGAATCTCTTCACGCACGATTTTACGCACTTCCTCATCGGATTTTTTCACCCGTTTTGTATTCTCTCTGCCGAATAATTCATCGATTGTCACCTCGAAAATGTCTGCCAGTTTGGGAAGCAGCTCTACGGACGGGTCTGCCTCCATATGTTCCCAGCGAGAGACTGCCTGAGGCACTACTTTGAGCGCTTCTGCCAGATCACGCTGTGTCAATCCACTTTTTATCCTCAGTTCTCTTATTTTTTCCCCGATCATTACCGCTCCTCCTCTGTGTCCCATGTATCTAAAAAAACGCTGTGTTTTGTGCATACACATCTATTATAATAGGTCAAAAAGTTACACGGGTTAACCGTTCGTGGGATTTTGTAATCATTTGTGGAACCGAAAAAACCGTTTCTCCTTTCGACAGTATGTATTCTATCAAAGGGGTACACGTTTATTATCCGCATCCCGCTCATTGTATGAAAAAGAGCACTCAAAACACTGTATTTTGTGTCTTGAGTGCTCTTCTCACTCTCTATTCCAATACTCTTCAAACTCTTTTTTCAGACCATCTTCTACTATTTTTTTATACTTCGGCGGACCGATAATTTTTACCCGATCGATATACTGGCGCACAAATACCTGCATTGCACTTGGCACACACCGCACCCGCACATCTACCGTTTCTTCGCTCGTATCCTTTCCCCACACCTGCCAGCTGTTTCCAAACACATCCTGCAAAAATGTCATGCTGGCATTCGGTTTGTTGGGAATTTTTGTCACACGCAGGATAAAATTAACCGGTGTGTTTCCCGGTGCATCATAATACATGTACGGATGCTCTAGGAGATATTGGGAAAGTGCATCTCGATCCATGCCAACCGGCATAGTTCGTTTCTCTTGGAGATTTTCCTTTAAAATCTCTAAATCCGTCATCAAATCGATGCGAAAATGAAACCATTTTTCATATCCGGCAAACAGACAGATCAGGTAATACCGCTGATCTACAACACAGATCTGAATCGGCTGTACCGTAAATGTATTCACAGAATTGAGTTCCCTGACCTTCTCCCCTTCCTCCTTGCCATCTACCAGCTCTCCTCCATACCCGTTAAATACAAAGTGTACCGGCTTTTGCTGTGCGATCGCCTGATGCAGAAGCACCAGATTTTTCTGTGTCATCGCGTTTGCCGTATAGTGCTGATATGGAATTTGCTCTGTGTAGTTCAACTGACTGCGGCAGGAAATGGAAGCGAGACTTTTCAGCTTTTTTAGCAGTGTTGTCACCTGATCGGTCGTATGCATACTCGAAAACATAACGTCTTCGATCAGCCACTGGATTTCCTCATCTGTCAATCCAGTTTCGTCCTTTGTCGAATCATAATAATAATCATAGGTATAAACCGTTTGTTTCTCTTCCTCTCCTTCTTCCTTTTTCGCCTGCCAGTTCTTTCGTGTCGCCTGCTTACAACAGATGCACGTTTCCCAAACCTGTAGGGCATCTAAAATACTTTTTACGGTATCCCTCCCGCACTCTAATCCATAGGACGACTGGCACAATTTTTCTACCAACCCATTGATGGAAATTGGATGGGAAGCATCCGTCTGCGTTTTTAAAATTTTTTGTACCGCCAGTGTGGCAAGTTTGATATTTACACGGGATTTCCGTTTCGTCGGTTTCTTTTCCTCCATCATTCATTTCTCCAGTTTTTCCACTCTGTCCTCTTATCAATGCAAGCACACTCCGCGCTTTGCATGCTATCCTTCAAATACACACACGGTATTGCGCGTTTTTTTCGCCTCATACAGTGCGTCATCCGCCCGTTTTAGTACTTGATCACTGTTCAGCCCTGCTTGTGCTTGTGCCACGCCGATACTGACGGATACATAGTCTGCGACATCCGACTTTTCGTGTGAAATGGAAAGCGCTTTTACTCCTTCCCGGATACGCTCAGCCGCCTGCTTCGCGCTGTCGATCGTGATTCCCGGAAGGATCACAACAAATTCCTCACCGCCGTAGCGCACAGCCATATCGTCCTTCCGGCTCTTTTGTGCAATCACACGACTCACTTTTCGAAGCACCTCATCGCCACCCTGATGACCGTAAAAATCATTATATTTCTTAAAATAGTCTACATCCAGCATCAGAACACAAAGGGATGCATTCTCTTCCATCAGTTTTTCCCAGTTCTGATCTAAATATATATCCATGGCGCGCCGGTTATAAAGTCCTGTCAATCCGTCTTTTTCACTCAATTCCCGGAATTTCTGATTCAAGCGTCTGATTTCTTTGGATTTTCTTGAAATAACAATGGTAAATCCCAACGTTACGATCACAAATACAACTGCAAAACCAACCACGATCCATAAAATCCGATTTCTCGTTTGAAGCGTTGTGATCTCTTTTTCCCGTTTATCGCTCTCAAATTTCTCCAGTAGATAATTTGCCTGCTCTTTCTCTTTTCCTTTGAAGGATTTGGAAAGCCCATCATACATTTGGTTCTTGTATTTTAACGCATTTTTATAATCTCCCATACCGCTATATGCATTATAGAAGCCTCCAAGGCAGATATCATCCGGAGTATCCACGCCCTGGGCTTTATATAAATCTGCAACTTCTTTCCAGTATTTCAATGCCTTTTCATATTCCCCCATCGCATTGTAAAGTTCCCCATACACTTCACGATACCCGATGTCAAAATTCATATAATAAAAATAGTCCGTCTCCTCGTAACGTTCTTTGACCTCGTCCATTAAAGCAAGTGCCTTATCATATTCTTTTTTCGCCGTATAATACTGTGCTTCATATGACATGGAATAGGTGATATCATCTGTCTTGCGTTTTCCTTCTTCTTCTTTTTCAATGACTTCTTTTACTTCTTTCAACTGTTTCCACGCCTGTGCGGTATCTTTCTTTGCAACGTAACAGCCCACCAGATTGTTGGCGACATAAACATGAAATTGTAATAATTCCTGATCCTCCTGCTCATTCTGCTTCAATATGATGCTGCGGCTTTTTTGTAAATATTCTACCGCTTTTTCGTAATCTTCTGCTACCATATAGTCAATACCGATATCTGCTGATATTTTTCGAACCATCTCGATATTATTATGCTCCTCCGCAAGGGAAAGGCCTTCCACTTTCGCCTCCATGCCTTTCAATTCTTCGCCTGAGTAATAATAGCACACGGCAAGTGCCGCTAAGACTTCTTCTTTCTTTTCATATTCACATGATTCCGCCAATTTTTTCGTTTTTTCCATCAATGCAACTGCTTTGTTCACTCCATCCGGCCACTCCAAAAGATCTGCATAAATCTGTGTATTCAGTAAGATCAAAAAATCAGGATCTTCTTTGTTTTTGAAAATCTTTTCTATTTGATCGACTTCTTTTTCTGCTTTTTCGTACTGTTCTTTTTGTGCATAGATCCGGCTGAGTTCAAAATGACAGCGCCCTTTTATTTTATCATTGTCCGTCTTTTTTATCACTTCACAAAGCTTTTTTTGTGCCTGATCGGTCTTCCCATCATATAGCAAAAAGCTGGTCCTCACATACATTCCGTCCCCGTTTTGATCCGCATCATGTTCTGCCAGAATCGCTTCCTTCTTCTTTTCCTTCCACGGTTCTAACTTTTTTTCATCATAATCGTATGAATCTGTATCCATAAAGTAGGTCAGTAATCCTTCAAATGTATCTGTATTTTTATCCTCTGTACTGCTTTCTTTTTGTGTGGCCTTTTTTGTCGATTCCATGCTGCAACCTGCACATTCAAACACCAACACCAGTACATATAATAAAAGCATTAGATGCACTTTTTTTCGGCCTTTCTTCCTCATTCTTTTTCCTCCGCTACTCATTTTGTGACTTTTTTCCCATTTGATTATACTGCCATTTCCGATTTTTTTCAACATTTAAGTGAATTAAGAAAATTTCTATTTGTCGGGCTAACCACTACGTTCATCTGCTCACTACTTTTTTGGAGGGCGAAAAATATCTCAACTGGGAGAATTCTATACCCGGACGTTTCGCAGCACGCCAGGCATCTTGGCAAAAAAC
>JBJENW010000293.1:0-8727 GCA_051880395.1 Lachnospiraceae bacterium
GCAGATACGGTGAAAAAGGAAGTTCCAAGTTTTTCTAACTTAGAACAAACGGTATGCTACTTTTTATCGAATCGTATGTTCAAGTGCCAGGACACATAAGATACGGGGGAATAAGTATCGAAAATTTAAGGACAAATGTGGAAAACGATTGATTTTGAAAGAAAAAATTCTTTCAGAAATTTTGACGTGAAAAATTTTTCAGACGAATGAATGCCAATCTTGAAAAATGGATGCATGGAAGAACTGGAACTCGCTCTGGATGATCCGGAAATGCCTGCAGATGTGATCAACAAAATGTCAGAGGTAGGTGTAGGATTTCAGAGCGAAAAGCAAATGAATGAATTGCTGATACGATGATGTATCCGTTCATACCCTTTTTTTACTATACTATATCGAATATACGATATTATATAATAAATACGAAAACAAAAATAAAGAGAAGAATGAGATGAAATATATTGGGAGAAAAGAGACGAGCACATGTGGAAAGAAAAGTTCCATTATACATATGAAAATGAGAAATTAAGTATGTGGGTAGATGGAGTGACATTTAGCTATGAATGGCTGCTTCATATTGGGGCATCGACAAAAACGACAGATAAAAAGAATGGGAATGCCGGATACTTTGGAGAAGGATTTAAGGTGGCTTCGTTATGTGCACATCGTGATTTTAACTGGAACATACAGATGTCTTCTGGTGACTGGAATCTGGATGTCGTCACCGTGAAACAGACGATTGATCAAACGGAAGTAGAGATGCTCGCATATGATGTGAAAAGTAAGGAAAAAGAGGAAACCAGTCGTCTGGAATTGAACCCGGTTTCAGAAGAGGATTTTCAATTATTTCAAGATGCAATTACAAGTTTTTATTATATCGGAAATCCGTTGTTAGGGGAGAAGATATGGGAAGGAGATGAGGGCTCCGTATATGTTTGCAAGGTAGAGCAATATAAGAGATGTTATGTCTGCCCCCAATTTATACGATTTCGGATAGAAACCGACGAGCGCAGGCAAGAGCCTGGTTAAAAAGGCAGGAAAAAGAATATATGCTTGTTCAGATTTCGTTTGAGTTATTGCATTATCCTACGCTGGAAGAAAAATGTGAGGAAAATGGAGAATTTGTGCAGGACGATGAACCGGACAAAAGAGAAAATCAGTGTATCCAGATTTTAGAGCAAGTGATAGATCAGATTTATTTGAAAAGAACAGTGCTTCGGAAAGAAGGATATTTTGATGCTCTTTCTACTTATGTGCATGAGTCTTGTCATATGTTTGGGGGAGATGCATCACAGGCTTTTAGTTTGGGACTGACACTGGCGATGGAACTTTTGCTATCACATTATTCGATTGTAGAGAAATATAAAACAGAATGGGAAAAGTTATTTGGTGGAAATTGATTTTTGAAGGGGATAGGGAACGGTTTTTTTTGCAGAGACTACAAAAAAGAAAACGGATAAAACATTCAAAAAATGTGACCGTAAAATCTAAAAAACTACATCAGAAGGATGAAAATAAAATAGCGAGGTCGGAATACATCCGCCTCGCCACAGTGCAGTCCGTAAACATACACCTCAATTTGTAATTATACTATACATCATTTGATGTTTTTATGCAAGCAAATAAATGAACAAAAATTTCGTTTTGAAAATCGGTTATGAGGTTTTGCAGTTTTTTGCGGAATAGTTTAACTGTTTTAATATGCAGATGATCAATATTCAGTAGCCTAAAAAATAATCAAATGTAATGTTCTTTATATTTGTTTCCTACGTTGCCCATGTGATAAGATTTTTCACAGCCATTTCAATAAACAAATGTAAATCAGGGAGCCGGAGTAATCCGGCTCTCAAAAAAAGTGATTGAAAAAGACATATATATGAGGTATAATCTCCTTGTTTGTATCCATTCACGATCATTCAAAAAATACCATTCCGGTATTTCAAGGAGCAGATCGCTCCGACAATCCAAAAATCAACACAAAAATTTACACTTGGCATAGAAATATCCTCATGCTAAAATGAAAGGAGAAACCATTTATTGAACAACGAAAAACAAACACAAAACACCGCTTACGATGATGTATTTCGGACACTTCTGAATGACTGTACCCGTCTGATCATTCCAGTCATCAACGAAGTGTTCCACACAACGTATGCGCTGGATGACGAGATCCAGCTTTTAAACAACGAACTTTACACTGCAGGTGCAAACAAAAAGACAGGACGACGTAGCAAAAAACGAGAAACAGACTCCCAGATTCAATTCGCAAATCTCGGAAAACACCTGTTTCACATCGAATGCCAGAGCACAAAAGACGGAACCATGATCGTGCGGATGTTCGAGTACGACACAGCAATCGCGATCAACAAAAGTCGGATGGAGGGAAACACACTGGTGATCGACTATCCGAAATCAGCGGTGATGTACCTGCGTGAACAGACAGACATGCCGGATGTGCTGGATATAAGAATCCGAACATCAGAGGGAGAAATCCATCATCATGTGCCAGTAATCAAAACACAGGTATATTCCGTCAGCGATATTTTTGAAAAGCAGTTGTATTTCTTAATTCCATTTTATCTGTTCCATTATGAAAGAGAATTCGATGAACTGGAACACAATCCGCAAAAGAGGCAGAGGCTTCATGATGACTATATGGAAATCTTAGAAAAACTCGATCAGGCGTACGAAAAAGAAAAAACAATCAGCTTTCTGGAAAAGAACACATTAAAAGATCTGTGTCGGGCAGTAGCAAAGAGGTTGACAGAAGGAAAATATGAAGAGATAGAAGAAGAGGTGAATACGATTATGGGTGGAAAAATCTTGGAGTATGAAACAAAAACAGCGTACAATAAAGGCTGGAAAGATGGAGAAGAACGAGGAGAAGAAAAAGGAGAAAAAAGGGGAGAAAAAAAACATGCCAGGCTCATGAAAGCACTCTTGAAAGATGGCCGCATGGAAGAATTGGAACTCGCCCTGGATAATCCGGAAATTTTGAGCAAATTGTACAAAGAATATCAAATCTAAGAAAAATCAGCCAATCAATGGAGCAGGCACGGCAGAATCAATGGATTTTGCTGTGCCTGTTTTTGAATATAAATTAGAAAGCTCAATTTGTCTAATGTTTCATACAGCGTTTCCTACCAACAACTTTAATTATAAAGAAATATCTGATACAGGTAAAAATTGGAAGAAAAGTGTCGATAAACAAAATGTAAAAGATTCATTGTATTGGAATGGATTCCAATTAGGATTGTGTAATAAATGGGGTATATCATACACAATAAATGAGACATGGAGGTGGAGAAAATGATCGTTTCAGCCAGTAATATGGCATCTGCAATGTTTACCACACGACAATTGAATACAGCAAATACAAAAAAGACAGGATCAATGGAGAAGCTTTCTTCCGGTTACCGGATCAACCGGGCTGCAGATGATGCGGCGAATTTGTGTATATCTGAGAAAATGCGTAGCAGAATACGAGGATTGGATCGTGGCGCAAAAAATGTACAGGATGGCGTATCCTGGCTTCAGGTAGCAGACGGAGCCATGAATGAGTCATATGATATGTTGCACCGTGTAAAAGAGTTGGCCGTGCAGGCGGCAAATGATACAAATACAGAGAGCGATCGCGAAGCGATTACAGAAGAAATGCAGCAGCTTCGTCAGGAAATGAATCGCATTTCAGATACAACAGAGTTTAATACAGAGCCGGTCTTTTTAGAATATTATGGAAAGCTGGATGTAGAAGGAAAACTGGATGATGTAAAAATTTATAATGCCACGTTTGATGATCAGACGGGGGATGTCACATACGGCGGTATGGTGTTTCATGGAGAACGAATCCCATGGGATGATATAGATAATACCATGGTTTATACAACACCGCCACCGGTTGTGGAACAATTATTTAAAGGTGGCGATTACATCTATCATGATCCGAAAACAGACAGCGACTTGAAAATTCACTGTGAGGACGGTGCAAAGGTTCCGGAAATCTCTCGTCAAATTTCCATCTCTGCAGATGGAAGAGGGATCAATATTGACGGAACTATCAGCGCATGGAAAGATTTAGTGGATGAGGATGGCGTCCCATACTCAGAAGCAGGGGCCCATGGCGGGGACTGGACATTACAGTATGGCAGTGCAAAATTAATCTTTACCATCGGTATGGATGCACAAGACGCATCGGATATGGCAAAAGTCATCAATTCGACACAGACAGGACCTATGATTTATAAGTGGAGCAGCAATTATGCAGGAACAGCGGAGGAGAAGGCTGTGGACGCAGATGTGTCAGTCACAATGAAGGGTGACAAAAAAGAACAAAATAAAGTACAGATTACCTCCGTACTGGCACAAGCATGTTCAAATCAGGCAGCTTTTGTATCGAATCGTTCTTATACTGTTCATGCCGGAGAATATCCACCAACGACATCGACCACTCCAAGTTATCCTCCGACAGGTAATCGAGGAATCTGGCTCTCTGACAGCAGTGGTACACCGATTGCAGATTCCTTCCGTTCTTGGAAAAGTATGGGAATCGATCCGTGGGATAATACAGATCCTAATAAAGCATGGGATACAGGAGAAGGGATCAGTCAGACCATCACGTATGAATATAAGGATATTGATCAGAATACGAATCCGGCAGATGATACAGGAATTTCATTCACCTTTCAGTTGTCAGACGTGACAAGTGAAGACTCGGTAATCGATGGATTGGATGGTATGGTGATAAAGCCGAATCAGATTATTACAGATTATGATATCCATGCAGATTTTCAGAACCCAGACCCGACAAAGGCGGATCGAAATATACTAAGCGTTCAGACGAAATCAAATGTAACGGTCAGCTATGATCAGGAAAGTGCCATGGGAAGAAACTTTGATACGCAGAAAGATACCCTGATAGCGAATCAACGTATCACATACGATTCAACGCAAACACCACCAACCGTTACATGGACCGGAACAAAAAATGGCGCACAACCAATAGAAGTATCCGGAACAACGGATACACAGGAAGCACAGGTGAAAGAGGATGTGCAGAGATATTTGGAAAGATTCCTGGCAGACAGACTTGACATCATAAAACAAAATAAACTGAATGGAATTGTAGAGGTAGAACCAAAAACATTAGATGAAGTTCTTGGAGCAAGCAACATTACAACAAATGGGTATTTCAGTGACAATTTTACATTAGATGCATCAATGCCGCACAGTAATCGTGATGTGCAGGAGGGGGAAACTTATCATACAGCATTTATTAATTTTAGTAGTATTACGCAGGCAAGCGATTTAGATAAATTAAATGGAACTGGATTTGATACGACATGTGCAACTTGTTCGAATCATTACAGTATACAATTTAAAAATATTGTGTCAGACCCGACAGGCGATGTAAACGGTTGCCGTTATAAAAAGACACAGTCCGGGAATAATTTCACATTAGAAATCGATCTGACAGATTTGGAGCAACATGGTGTTTCGACAGGTACAGATTTAGCAAAAAAAATCGTTGAGATTGTATCTAATGATGTGATGGATTTTCATTATACCCAGTATGCCGCGGATGGACCGATACTGCGCGTATTTGATAATCGACCAACTATAAATGAAAGAGATGCGACATTTTATACTGTACCGTATGATAAAGACAGCATGAAGACATATAATTTTGAACTAAAAGACACCGATCCAGATGGAAAAGATATAATGAGCCTGTCCTACGATTATAATTTTGCAGATGTAAAAAAGTACTTGAAGATTGATACTCCTGCAACAGTAGGCGGAGACTATGTACGCTTGTGGGATACACAAAATAATCAAGAGTCGGATAAATATTGTAAAAAAGCGGACGCTTTTGGTAAGGAGGTTGTAGGAGCAGACGGAAGAAAAGTAATCTATACCGGACCATCCACTGCTGTGAAAGAATATGATCTAAAAACATATTTTGATGATGGAACCAATCAGTATGATATTGATCAAAATCGTGATCAGGCGGTTGCGCAGGCGGCAGAAGCTTATGCAAAATATGCAGTAAAGAAAATGCTGACAAATACAGTTGCATCATTGCAATCAAATGACTATACAAAATTTACGTTATCCGGAGATGAAAAACAAAATAAAGCAATTAATACACTATTTGATAATCACTTTGACATAGAAGATAAAGGATCCGGCCTGCTGATCAAAAACAGTGGCCGAGAAGGCGATGAGACTGTCATTCCCAAATTTACGATCAACGCCGGAATCCTTCGAATGTCAAAGGCATCCGGAATGACGCGGGAAGCGGCAGAAAAGACACTGCGAAATGTAGACAGAGGACTCAAATGGCTGTCGAGTGTCCGTACGACATACGGAGGCTATCAGAACCGCCTGGAGCATACCTATGCCAACAATGTAAATACAGAAGAGAACACGCAGGCAGCAGAATCAAGGATTCGAGACACAGATATTGCGAAAGAAATGGTACAGTATTCCACACAAAATATCATACAGCAGGCAGGGGAGGCAATGCTGTCACAGGATGTGAAAGCTTCGGATTGGCTGCTGCAGTTGTTACAGTGATAGGACAAATAAAGGCTGGAAAATCACACATATAGTAAAAAAGGCCTGTTTGAAACGAGTTATGGGGGGATTTTTTTGCAGGTAATTACACACAATATACAGATGCAATCTACAAATCGCCAATTAAAAACGGCATCTGATCGAAAAGGAAAAGCAATAGAAAAATTATCATCGGGTTACCGAATCAATCGGAGTGCGGATGATGCAGCAGGATTACAAATTTCAGAAAAGATGAGAAGTCAGATACGTGGCTTAGAAAAAGCATCTTCCAACATTCAGGATGGAATATCGCTGTGCCAAGTGGCGGATGGAGCACTTAGCGAGGTACACGCTTTGCTTCAAAGAATGAATGAACTAACGGTTCAGGCAGCGAACGGAGTCAATACAGTAGAGGATCGTCAAGCAATCCAGGATGAAATTAGTCAATTGAAATTGGAGATTAACCATATTGGAACAGATACATCCTTTAATTCGATGTCTGTTTTCAAACCATATAAAACAAATTCAGAAACAAATGAGATGACAGGCGTAGATTCAGGGATGCAGTTACCAAGTGGAACAAAGATGTTGTTGAACGCAGCGAATGTTGGAACTTTAACACAAAATGTGGATGGCAGCTATGAATTGGAAGATGGATATATTTATCAAATTGCATCAGATTTAAACGGAAAGTCCTTTCATATCGGATCGGGAAAAACGGTATCGATAGAAAACACAAATTTGAATAATAGTGGGATTATATGTGAAAATGCAATTTTATATTTGGATAATGTAACGATTGAAAATGATTTTAATCAAGGAACAACATATCCATCGGGGCATGAAGGGGCACCAGTTGAATGTGTTGGAAACAATGAAATTAATTTTATCGGGACAAATAAGCTAAAAGGCGGGAGATACTGGGCAACGCAGAATGACATCTTTGATTATGCAGCCATCTCTGTAACCACAGGAAATACGGTTTCGTTGAATGGAAGCGGACTGTTAGAAACAATTGGGGGAGGAGCAGCTGCTGGGATTGGAGGAGATTTCATTTCCGGTAAAGAAGATGCAGGTAATATTTTGATCCAGAGCGGTGAAATACATGCTTATTCTGGAGATGTATTAACAGGGGCAGGAATCGGTGGCGCATTGGAAGGAAAGTGTGGGAATATAGTAATCAATGGTGGAAAGACTTATTCGTATGGAGGAGATGGAGGAGCAGGAATTGGAAGTGGTACATTTTTTTATGGATCTGCGGCAAAATGCGGTTTAATCACGATTACAGATGGAGTAGTTTATGCATCAGGAGGAAATACAGATGGAGGAGCAGGAATTGGTGGTGGATTTGGAAGTTCTGGTGCGGATGTAGTCATTACTGGAGGAACGGTTGTTGCTGTTGGAAATGAAGGTGGAGCGGGAATCGGAAGCGGAACAAACATGAGTGGTCTGCCATTGAATAGTGGGACATTGAATCTTACTGGAGGAGAAGTTCTTGCAATTGGTTCAAACAGAACATATTTGCTTACACCTGGATATGGGGCTGCTTCAGCGATTGGTCAAGGCGCATTAGATCCGCTTATGCTAAGTGATGTTACGGATTGGCAAAACGGCTTTCAGCCTGTAGAAATTGATGGAGTATCACAAGACAGCTTTCTTCTTGGACGAGATGATACGACAAAAGACAGCAATGGAAATTATACATTTACATATAAAAATATAGCAGGGAACAGCGGGACAAATACTGGAGAGACAAAGCCTGCAACGGAAACGACCATATCGGCAGGAAATCAATGGTGGATTCAAATGGGAGCAAATAGCGGAGAAGGAATGTTCCTAAATATAGGTCCGCTAAGTTGCAAAGATCTTGGATTAGATGTGGTTCAGGTATTGAGTGAATCGAATGCTGGCGCATCCATTTCAGTTGTACAAAAAGCAATTCAAAAGGTTTCTGCACAGCGTACAAAAATCGGAGCGCAACAAAATCGTTTGGAATTTGGAAAATCAGTAGATGATAATACAGCAGAAAATACGCAATATGCAGAGTCGAGAATTCGTGATGCAGATATGGCAAAAGAAATTGTAAACGAGTCAAAGGAACAGATGCTAGAGCAGGTTACGCAATCTATATTAACAGAAGAAAAAAGAAATATGCAACAAATTTTAACATTATTG
>JBJENW010000294.1:0-1588 GCA_051880395.1 Lachnospiraceae bacterium
TGTTTCCCATTACAAAATATTATCTGGAGCATGAAATGCAGCGAGGAATTAAAGAAAGTGGCGTAAAACGGATAAGAGTACACGATTTGAGGCATTCCCATGCAAGTATGTTGATCGAACTGGGATTTTCACCACTGGAGATTGCAAATCGGCTCGGACATGAAAAAGTGGAAACTACGCTGAATACCTACGCACATCTTTATCCAAATAAGCAGACAAAATTGGCTGAACGGCTGGACAGTGAATATAGGGAGGATTTGTAATGAGTGGATTAGATAAAGACAGAAAACGCAATCAGACAGTTTGTTTTCGGATGACACCTGAGGAACGCAGGGAATTAGAAGCCCGCATTACAGTGAGTGGACTTCCGAAAGGGAAATATTTCATTCAGTCGGTACTCCATCAGGAAGTAAAGATTGCGGTTGGTAAATATCAAAGTGATCGGTTAAGCCTTGAAATACGGAGATTGTGGGAACGTCTGGAACATCTGGAAACAGAGGATTTGTATGAGGTGCTGGCAGATTGCCGGGCATTAATGCAACAGGTAATTGAAATCACTGGTAATGATTGTTCCGTAACATGGAAAGCAAGTGATTTTAAGACAGAGGTATTGGAAGATGAAAAGTAAAAGCCTTTAAGTGTCGGCAAACACCTAAAGGCGGAGACTTGGTAGAAAATCCAAATCAAATACTAAGGTTATTCTACCAAAGTCTCCACTTTCTTTCAACAGAAAATGGAGGTAATTTTGGATAACAGAAGAGATGAACCGAATTTAAAACTGATAAATATGGAACAAGTAGAGATAGAAAAAATAGACTGGCTGCTTTATCCCTTTATTCCCTTTGGGAAAGTTACGATTGTGCAGGGAGATCCTGGTGAGGGCAAGACCACAATGGTGTTGCAGATTATTGCAAAGCTGACAAAAGGCGAGGCGGTATTACCATCGAACAGTGATGAATCAGCCTTGGAGGAAAAAACAATGGCTCTGGAGCCGGTAAATGTAATTTATCAGACTGCAGAGGATGGATTGGGTGATACCATTAAGCCCCGACTTCTTTCAGCAGGTGCAGACTGTTCCAGAGTGATGGTAATTGATGATAACGATCAGGCGTTGACTATGATGGATGCCAGATTAGAAGAAGCTATCATACAGACAAAAGCACGCCTTGTAGTTTTAGACCCGATACAGGGTTTTCTGGGGACTGATGTAGATATGCACAGGGCAAATGAAATCCGTCCCTTGATGAAGCGTGTGGCTGTACTTGCTGAAAAATATCATTGTGCGATTATTTTAATCGGTCACATGAACAAAAACAGTAATGGGAAATCGTCATACCGTGGACTTGGTTCTATTGATTTTCAAGCAGCAGCCAGAAGCGTACTGATTGTCGGAAGAATCAAGGATGAACCGGAAATCCGTGTGGTGTGCCATGTGAAAAGCTCCCTTGCACCGGAAGGAAAATCTATTGCATTTCGTTTGGATAAAGATACTGGATTTGAATGGATCGGGGAATATGACATCAGTGCAGATGATTTGTTAAGCGGAGACAACCGGGGGCAGAAAATTCACGAAGCAAAGGAATTTTTA
>JBJENW010000295.1:0-1587 GCA_051880395.1 Lachnospiraceae bacterium
CCGTTGGACTGTTACCAGAATCTTCACCCGTATCAGGATCCGGTTCATCATAACCTCTGCTGATCCAAATAGTAACCTTTGTACCTTTCTTTACACTTGTATTATAAGGTTCCCATCTGCTGACTTTTCCAATATCTTCTTCGCTTTCTTCCTCGCCGCCATTTACAGCTACCAGACCATAGCTTTCCAAAAGCGCTTTTGCCTGCTGATAGGTTTTTCCGCTGAGATTTGGAACGGCTACCTTTTCTTCCGGTTTTTTTCCGTTACTGATCAATATTTCTATTTCCGTTCCCTCAGCCACTTTTTTACCTGAAGAAATACTCTGAGATACTACTTTTCCTTTCTCAACAGTATCGTCATAATCATAAGTTGCCTTAACTTCCAATCCGGCTGCTTTCAAAGCACTTTGTGCATCTGCATCTTTCTTTCCGACAACATTCGGAACAGTTGCTTTCTCAGATCCTTTGCTGACTTTCATTATAACTTCTGTATCTTTTGCCACCTTACTGCCGGCATCAGGAGTTGTTCCTATTACTTCACCCTCCGCGTAATCATCACTATAGACAAAATCAGGAGTTCCTACTTTCAACCCTGCACTTTCAAGCATTTTCTGTGCGTCTTCTTCATCGTAGCCTTTGACATCCGGCACTTCAACTTCCTCTTTTGTAAGTCCGGAACTTATAATAACCTCAACTCGTGTATTTTTCTTTACTTTCTCGCCTGCACCAGGAGTCTGTTTAGCGATCATGCCCTCTCCATACTTATCGGACTCTTCTTCGCCTACCACCTGAATACCAAGACCTTTTTTCTTAAGCTCAGCTTTTGCCTGCTCTTCAGTCATTCCCAGAATGCTTGGTACTTTTACTTCATCAGTGGTCTCTTCTGCTATGGTTCCTGTCCCAAAAGACTTAAAAATACCGGCTGCTTTTCCAATTGCGAAAATAACAATAAAGATAATAATAACTGCCACAACGATTGTAAGTATCTTCATGATCTTTTTCATTCTCGGGTTCACTTCTTCGGAACCTTTTCTCCTGACCCGATTATCTCCTGTATCATAATCATCATACTCGTCATCGTATTCATCATCAAAAGACCGGGTATACTGTTCATCATCATAACTATATTCGTCATTATCATCATACTCGTCATCGTATTCATCATCGTAATTACTACGTATATCATCCAGTTCTTCGTCTGTAATAATCACAGTATCTGCATTGCGCAGTGGCGGAATGACAACAAAATCCCCGTCAGGATCAACCAGTGATCTCTTCAGATCACGAATCAGATCATCAGTACTTGCATAACGTCTCTCACTGTTTTTCTGTGTACATTTTAAAATAATCTGCTCGAGACTGAACGGAATGTCCGGGACAATATCTGACGGTGGAGTAATCTCCTCCTGTAAATGTTTAATCGCAACAGACACCGTCGAATCTCCATCAAAAGGCACCTGGCCTGTTGCCATCTCAAATAGAGTGATACCAATAGAATAAATATCACTCTTCGCATCACTGAACCCACCTCTTGCCTGTTCCGGCGATGTATAATGCACAGAACCCATGGCATTCGAACTTATCGTAT
>JBJENW010000296.1:0-1587 GCA_051880395.1 Lachnospiraceae bacterium
CCGTTGGACTGTTACCAGAATCTTCACCCGTATCAGGATCCGGTTCATCATAACCGCTGCTGATCCAAATAGTAACCTTTGTACCTTTCTTTACAGTCGTATTATAAGGTTCCCATCTGCTGACTTTTCCAATAACTTCTTCACTTTCTTCCTCGCCGCCATTTACAGCTACCAGGCCATAGCTTTCCAAAAGTGCTTTTGCCTGCTGATAGGTTTTTCCGCTGAGATTTGGAACTGCTACCTTTTCTTCCGGTTTTTTCCCGTTACTGATCAATATTTCTATTTCTGTTCCCTCAGCTACTTTTTTACCTGAGGAAATACTCTGGGATACTACTTTTCCTTTCTCAACAGTATCGTCATAATCATAAGTTGCCTTAACTTCCAATCCGGCTGCTTTCAAAGCACTTTGTGCATCTGCATCTTTCTTTCCGACAACATTCGGAACAGTTGCTTTCTCAGATCCTTTGCTGACTTTCATTATAACTTCTGTATCTTTTGCCACCTTACTGCCGGCATCAGGAGTTGTTCCTATTACTTCACCCTCCGCGTAATCATCACTATAGACAAAATCAGGAGTTCCTACTTTCAACCCTGCACTTTCAAGCATTTTCTGTGCGTCTTCTTCATCGTAGCCTTTGACATCCGGCACTTCAACTTCCTCTTTTGTAAGTCCGGAACTTATAATAACCTCAACTCGTGTATTTTTCTTTACTTTCTCGCCTGCACCAGGAGTCTGTTTAGCGATCATGCCCTCTCCATACTTATCGGACTCTTCTTCGCCTACCACCTGAATACCAAGACCTTTTTTCTTAAGCTCAGCTTTTGCCTGCTCTTCAGTCATTCCCAGAATGCTTGGTACTTTTACTTCATCAGTGGTCTCTTCTGCTATGGTTCCTGTCCCAAAAGACTTAAAAATACCGGCTGCTTTTCCAATTGCGAAAATAACAATAAAGATAATAATAACTGCCACAACGATTGTAAGTATCTTCATGATCTTTTTCATTCTCGGGTTCACTTCTTCGGAACCTTTTCTCCTGACCCGATTATCTCCTGTATCATAATCATCATACTCGTCATCGTATTCATCATCAAAAGACCGGGTATACTGTTCATCATCATAACTATATTCGTCATTATCATCATACTCGTCATCGTATTCATCATCGTAATTACTACGTATATCATCCAGTTCTTCGTCTGTAATAATCACAGTATCTGCATTGCGCAGTGGCGGAATGACAACAAAATCCCCGTCAGGATCAACCAGTGATCTCTTCAGATCACGAATCAGATCATCAGTACTCGCATAACGTCTCTCACTGTTTTTCTGTGTACATTTTAAAATAATCTGCTCAAGACTGAACGGAATGTCCGGGACTATATCTGACGGCGGAGTGATCTCCTCCTGTAAATGTTTAATAGCAACAGACACTGTCGAATCTCCATCAAAAGGCACCTGACCTGTTGCCATCTCAAATAGAGTGATACCAATAGAATAAATATCACTCTTTGTATCACTGAACCCACCTCTAGCCTGTTCCGGCGATGTATAATGCACAGAACCCATGGCATTCGAACTTATCGTAT
>JBJENW010000297.1:0-45732 GCA_051880395.1 Lachnospiraceae bacterium
CTTTTGAACCAGCCGCCCCTGTGTTCGCTCCCAGCCGAATGCCGGAAACGTCCGCGTAGGGACTCCCCCGGTTGAGATATTTTTCGTCAAACTCCCCAAAAGGTAGTGGGACCAATAAAGTAGTGGGTGGCCAAACAAATCCGAATTTACTATGAGTCTGCGTAACGGATTCCGAGCATGGTGAGTCCCTGCGGCGGAGCCGTTGGTCCTGCAAAACTGCGATCTTTTGCCGCGAGAATGTCAGGAATCTTCTCCGGTTCTAATACTCCCCGCCCGACATCAATGAGCGTTCCGGCAATGATACGGACCATGTTGTAGAGAAATCCATTTCCGGCAACACGAATTTCGATGCGCTCTCCGATACGGCTGACCGTCAATGCATAGATTTCCCGCACAGTATCCTCTACCTGCGTATGAACGGAGCAAAAACTCTTGAAATCATGGCGTCCGATCAGATAATCTGCAGCCACCTGCATTCTTTTTTCGTCTAGCGGATAGTGATAAAAATACGTGTAATTTCGAGAAAGCGGCTGTGGAAAACGACTGTTTTGGATTTGATAAAGATAAGTTTTTTCACTCTTTCCATGACGAGGATGAAAATCGGCTGTAACCTCACAGGAATCCTGCACCACAATATCCTCCGGCAGTCTCTGGTTCAGCGCATAAGAAATTTTCTCAGCCGGCATGCGGGTATCCGTATCAAACACTGCTACATTTCCCATCGAATGCACACCTGCATCTGTACGGCTCGCACCGGTCACTTCGATGTTCTCATGTAAAAGTTCCGTAAGTGCCGCATTTAAAACACCCTCGATGGTGACCGCATTCGGCTGCACCTGCCAGCCGTGATAGTTTGTCCCGTCGTATGCAACGACTAATTTCACTCGTTTCATCTGTTTTTCTATTCCTTTCTGTGTTCTCATTCCTGATTGGTTCTTCATAATGAATATAAGTGTAAAAACGTAGCTTTGACAGAAATGGTAGTGTGTTCGGATGTCCATTCACATAAAAATTCTGAGCAAAACAACGCCTGCGAAATACAAAACCAGTACCACATAAGCGATATGATCCGCTTTCTGGTAACAGAGCGGTTTCATCCGTGTACGCCCCTCAGAGCCATGATAACAACGGGATTCCATCGCTAATGCCAGATCATTTGCGCGCCGAAATGCCGAGACAAACAACGGAATGATCAAGGGTACTAAACGTTTTATTCTTTGAATCAAATTTCCACTTTCAAAATCAGCTCCCCTTGCCATCTGCGCCTTTTGGATTCGATTGGTCTCCTCCATCAGAATCGGTATAAACCGAAGTGCGATCGACATCGTCATTGCCAACTCATGCACCGGAACACCAATCTTTTGAAACACACGTAATGCGGTCTCCAGTCCATCTGTCAACTGGTTTGGCGTTGTTGTAAGTGTCATCACGGATGTTCCAAGAATCAGATAGATCAACCGTGTGCACAATAAAACAGCCTGTTTCACGCCCTCTTTTGTGATCGTAAAAATCCAGATTTTTATGAGCGGTGTCCCCGGCTGAAACAAATTGAATATTGATGTCAAAACAAGAAGTACCACGATTGCCCGAAGTCCGCGCACCATAAAAGAAAATGGCACTTTTGAAAGTCCAATTGCTGTAAAAAGCCCCAATGTCACCAGCAAAAAAGATGGAATCCCTTTTACCAGAAACAAGGATATAACAAATAAAAAGGTTGCGCCCAATTTCACCCGCGGATCTAATCGGTGCAATAGAGAATCTGCCGGGTAATATTGCCCAAGTGTGATATCTTTTATCATGTCTCCTCCATTCCAAATGCCTGTAAGATCACCTGTTTTGCCTCTTCCACCGTGATCGCATCCGCCGAAAGCGGCAAACCTTTTTCGCGCAGTTCCTGTATCAGATCCGTCACCTGTGGCACGGCAAGCCCAATCTGTTCCAATTCTTTTTTATAAGAAAACACTTCCCGTGGTGTTCCATCCAGCATTTTTTCGCCATGATCCATCACAACAATGCGGGAAACATAGTTTGCCACGTCTTCCATGCTGTGAGAAACCAAAACGATCGTCATTTGCTTTTCTTTGTGCATTTTTTTCAATAATTCTAATAATTCATCTCTCCCCTGTGGATCCAAACCAGCTGTCGGTTCATCCAGAATCAGCATTTGTGGCCGCATGGCAAGGATACCTGCGATCGCCACGCGCCGCTTCTGTCCGCCGGAAAGATCAAACGGCGACTGATAATATAACTCTTCCGGCATTGAGACCAGTTTCAATGCCTCAATTGCTCGCAACCCGGCCTCATTTTCGTTCAATCCCTGATTCATCGGTCCGAAACAAACATCTTTAAAAATCGACGTCTCAAACAGTTGCTGCTCCGGATACTGAAACACCAGCCCGACTTTTGTGCGCAGTGTGCGAAGATCATAATCCGCATCATAAATATCCGCACCATTATAATAAATCCCACCGCTTGTCGCTTTTTCCAGTCCGTTCATCAGCTGTATCAGCGTGGATTTTCCGGATCCGGTATGCCCGATCAGTCCAATAAATTCACCATCTTCTATCTTTAGGTTAACATTTTTCAGAGCATGAACTTCCTCGGGTGTTCCTGCGCTATACACATAATTGACTTTATCTAAAATGATCGACACGCTATTCCTTCTTTCCTCTCTGCTGTCTATACAATGATAACAATTCCTGTTCCAATTCCTCGCGAGTCAGAATCCCCTCGGATAAAGGGAGTCCACTCTTTCGCAGTTCATGTGCCAAACGTGTGATCTGCGGGACATCAAGATGATGTTCCTCTAATTCTTCCACTCTCGAAAAAATGTCACGCGGCGTTCCCTGAAGGATAATTTTTCCCTCTTCCATAACAAATACACGGTCAGCCGAAACAACTTCCTCCATGTAATGCGTGATCAAAATGATCGTCACACCTTTTTTCTCATTCAACTCTTTTACCGTTTCGAGCACTTCTTTTCGGCCCAACGGATCAAGCATTGCCGTCGGCTCATCGAGAACGATACATTTTGGCTGCATCGCCACAACACCTGCGATCGCCACACGCTGTTTCTGTCCGCCGGAAAGCTTGTTCGGCGAATGATGACGATAGGAAAGCATTCCCACTGCAGCTAAACTTTTTGCAACACGCTCCCAGATTTCATCTGTGGGAACCCCGATATTTTCCGGACCAAATCCCACATCTTCCTCCACTACACTCGCCACCAGCTGATTATCCGGATTCTGAAATACCATCCCGGTTGTCTGTCGAATCTCCCAGAGACTCTCTGCATCCGCGGTATCTTTTCCGTCAACCCACAGGGTTCCTTCATCCGGTACTAAAAGTGCATTGAGATGTCTGGCAAGCGTTGATTTTCCGCAGCCGTTGTGTCCCAATATTGCAAGAAACTCCCCCGGCTGCACTTCAAAATCCACATGGTCAAGTGCTGTCTGAATGGATTCCACATCGCCGTTTTCGTCGCGGCGGATATATTCCTGTACCACCTGTTTCGCTTTTAGTATATTCATGCGATTCTGCTTAATCCTCCCAGCTTAAATGATGCAGCTGCCCCTGCAATTTCATATGATCAAAATTATTTTGCCGCAACGCCTCATACAACACGATCGCGACAGAGTTTGATAAATTCAATGAGCGTGTCTCCCCGATCATCGGAATGCGCACACACTGTTCTTCGTGCTCTTTTAAAATTTCTTCCGGTATGCCTGCACTTTCTTTTCCAAACATAATGTAACAATCCGGTTCATACTGTACTTCACTGTATACATGACGCCCCTTTGTTGTCGCATAATATAATTTTGCCCCCGGATTTTTCTCCAAAAAATCATTAAAATCAATATAGGTCGTCACATCGAGGTCTTTCCAATAATCCATACCTGCCCGTTTCAGTGCCTTCTCACTCAGCGAGAACCCGAGTGGCTCGATCAGGTGCAGACGCGTACCGGTCGCCACACAGGTACGACCGATATTTCCTGTATTTGCCGGGATTTCCGGCTCTAATAAAACAATATTTAACTTTGCCATTGTATCCTCTATTTCTTTTCTTCTCTAAGTCGATCAACAAACGACTCAATCCGTTCCAATGCTACTTTTAAATCCTCTAAGGAATACGCATAAGAAACACGCAAAAATCCTTCGCCACATGCACCAAATGCCGTTCCCGGAACAACTGCCACTTTTTCTTCCTGCAACAGACGATTTGCAAATTCATCTGAAGTCATGCCAAACTCCCGAATCGATGGGAACATATAAAAGGCTCCGTATGGTTCAAAACAGGAAATTCCCATTTTTTGAAACCGATGCAGCAGATATTTGCGTCTGCCATCATATTCGTCACGCATTTTAACGATATCCTCATCACCATTTCGAAGTGCCTCGACTGCCGCATACTGGCTCGTCGTCGGTGCACACATGATCGCAAACTGATGAATTTTTAACATCTGCTCTAGAATCACCCGTGGTCCGCAGGCGAAACCCAAACGCCATCCGGTCATCGCATACGCTTTTGAAAAACCGTTGATCACAATGGTCCGCTCCTGCATTCCCGGAAGAGATGCGATCGACATATGCTTCTTTCCGGCGTATGTCAGTTCCGAATAGATCTCATCGCTCAATACATATAGATCATGGCGGATGATCACCTCTGCAATTGCTTCCAGATCCGCCTTTTCCATAATAGCTCCCGTCGGATTATTCGGATATGGCAGCACTAAGACCTTTGTCTTTGGGGTGATCGCTGCTTCTAACTCTTCGGCTGTCAGACGAAATTCATTTTCTGCCTTTAAATTAATGATCACCGGAACTCCGTTTGCTAAAACGGCACATGGTTCATACGAAACATAACTTGGCTGCGGGATCAGCACCTCATCACCCGGATCGAGCATGGCGCGAAAGGCGATATCGATCGCCTCACTTCCGCCCACAGTGATGATAATTTCGTGTGTGCTGTCATATGTCAGTCCCTGTTTCCGTTTCATGTATCTGGAAATCTCCGTCCGCAGTTCTTTCAGTCCGGAATTACTGGTATAAAATGTTCTTCCTTTTTCCAGTGAATAGATACCCTCGTCGCGAATATGCCACGGTGTGTCAAAGTCCGGTTCCCCCACACCGAGAGAGATGGCATCCTCCATCTCATTTACCAAATCAAAAAATTTTCGAATTCCGGACGGTTCGATTGTTACGATACGTTCTGATAATGGATTTCTCATGGGGTCACCAGCATCCTTTCGTCTTTTCTCGGCTCAGCCATAATGGTTCCGTGATCTTTATATTTTTTCAGGATAAAGTTTGTCTTTGTAGACAACACCGCATCCAGTGTAGACAATTTCTGTGTCACAAACTGAGAGACCTCACGCAGCGTTTTTCCCTCCAATGTCACCATTAAATCGAAACTTCCGGAGATCAGATATACGGAATTCACTTCCGGATAATTGTAAATGCGTTCTGCCACTTTATCAAATCCCTGATCCCGCTGTGGTGTCACTCGCACCTCGATCATCGCAGTCACCTTTTCAATGCCTGTCTTTTCCCAATCGATCAGTGTATGATAGCCGCAGATAACATGCTCCTGCTCCATCTCCTCTAATTCTTTTACGACGGCTGCTTCATCGACCCCCAGCATTACAGCCAGTTCAGCCAGATCGACCCGGCTGTTTTTTTCTATAAATGTTAAAATTTTTTCACGCATTTTCTTTTTTCCTCCATACCTTTCTATTTATAATACTTTATAAATTTCATCCATTTTCGGCGGTTCTAAAAATCGTTTTTCGTCCTCATTCCAGAGAACGCGGTCATTTTTATCGGTTGTTTTTCCGATCAGAGTTGCCGAAATTCCTTCTTTTTCCAACGTTCTGCAAAGAGCTGTTCCGTCTTGCGTAAAAATTAAAATACTCCCCTGCCCACAAAGCTCATACGGATTCAAGCCAAAAAATTCACAGATTTCCACCGTTTCCTGCCGAATCGGAATTGTTTTCAAATCAATATCCAGTCCGACCCCTGCTCGCTCGGCAAGCTCCCAAAGTGCACCAAAAATGCCTCCCTCAGAAACGTCCTGCATGATGCAGCTGCCGGACTTTTGGGCGTGCGCGGCCTCCACCCATGCAGGAAGAAACTGAGCAAACTCTTTCGCCGTATCAAGCATTGCCTGCGGATAACGTGTCTGTAATTCTGCCTGTTTCTTCTCTGCTAACAAAACAGTTCCTTCCAATGCGACCCACTTCGTTACCACCACATCGAAGCCTGCATAATTTTTCTGCGGTATCTGTTTCTGTTTCTTTTTTCCGATTCCCGTAAAGGAAAATAGTGGTTCACTGACTGCTCTTGTCACCTGCGTATGACCGCCTAACACCGCCAAATGTGCCAGTTTGCACGCCTCATCAATCTGACGCACCCATGCTTTCAGCTCCTCTTCCTGTGTAGTGACCGGCAGTAAAAGCTGTGTCAATACGCCAATCGGAACAGCCTTTTCTGCCGCAAGGTGATTTGCCACGCGATATACACCTCGTGCACCCGCATCAGACGAGAAGATCATCTCGGGATTCGCTGTATAAGTAAACTCATTTTCTTCCTCTTGTGGTTTTGTCTGCAGCTGCCGCAATACCGAACGGCGACAGACTGCCTCTGCAATCTTTCCTTCCCGCATCTGCATTGATTTTTCCTCTTTCTACTATTGTTCCTTTTTTTCTGCCTGCTGCTCTTGTTCCTTGTTTTCTTCCTCGCGCTGCTGTTCTTGTTTCTTTTTTTCTTCCTCCTGCTGTACATTCGCATCCTGCGGTTGTTGCTCGCCCGCATCCTGCGTTGCATTCGGATCCTGTGGTGCATTTGGATCTGCATTCGGATCTAATGGTTCGCTCGGTTCCGGCTCCGGTTGCATCGTTCCGACCGTCACTGTCACATTCGTGGATTTATATTCACTGTAGTTAAATTCCTCTCTGCTCTCTTCTTTTCCATCTACTGTTACAATTTTCCAGAGTTTTGCCACATATCCGGTGTGCGCACTTCCTGAAGATTCCCGATATCCCACCGGTTTTGTCCCATCTGGTACCTCAATCGTCTGGGACGGAATCTCTTTTATGATCTCGCTCTCAAAAGAAACCTCACGGTTTGCCGGACGTGTCTCGTGCCCATAGATTGTAAAACGAACATTTGCTCCATCCGCCGCTCCTTCGATGTAGACCGGTGTATCCAGATTATTCTTAAATTTCAGATCTTTATAAGTCCCGGCAATCGCTGCATCTTCCGAAGGCTTGACGTAATGTACGATCAGCGAATGATTAAATCGTTCTGTGACTTCTAACTCTGCCCGAATGACTGCATTATAAAGTGTTGTAGATACCTGACAGATACCACCACCGTAAGTCTCTACCGTCGTACCATTCTCATAAGAGCCTGCCAGTGCATACCCATGCTCCGCGTCAAATGGGCTGACTGCCTCATACACGGAAAAACTCTCTCCAGGATATAGCAGTGCTCCGTTAATCTTTGAGGTACCATTTTGCACATTCGTTTTTCGACCAGCTGCCGATGAACTGTAATCGGTCGTATATGTACCGAGCACATCTGTCACCTGTTCAAGTGTCTGCTTGTTTCCCTTTGGCTTTTTGACATCCGAGATCAGCTGAATCTGTCCGGTTTTTCCATCCCAGTTGTCAAAAAAATGCTGCAGCTTTTTCAAAGATGCATTGACATTTAATGCTATGCCATTTTTTCCTTCGGTAATCTGGAATGTCCCGTTTACTCTGCTCAAACTTCCGTCTACAGGGTCCTGGTTGACAACTTCCTGCTGCTTTGTCAGATATTGTTTCGCCACTGTCGCATCCACCGTATAACTCAATGGAAATGTTTTTCCATTTTTTTCTAATTTTCGTTCCTCCTTGTAGCGCGTAAACAGATTTCCAGTCTTTGCATACCGCTCTGCTTTTTGCACTACATCCTCATTTTCCCAGACAACACCAAGCTCTTCTGCGGTTGCCTGCAGTGTTTTTTCCCCTGCCTGAATGGTAAATTTCTGTTTTCGTATCTTGTCTACGGATGCTTTTACCGCTTCGTGTGCTTCTTTTAATTTCATATTGCTCACATCAACATTTCCGATCGATATATGTTCTGTGATCACCCCTTCCGGAGCCACATGCGCTTTCACGCGAATCTGTAAAAATGCAAATGCTCCAATCGCAATTCCTAACACACACACCACACACAGTATCGGTATCAAAATCTTTTTCTTCTTCATCGTTATACCTTTCCTTATCTTTATCACTCATTTTCCCCGCCATTATAACACATTTTTTTCTATTGTAAAACCTGCAATCCACCTTGCATTGACAGAAAAACAGAAATACTTTATAGTAAAAAAGGATGGATTCTTATGAAACAGCCGATAATACCAGCGGCAGGACCATTGCCACGATCAGTATCACGGCGATCACTCCTGCAAAGATGCGGTTTCGTTTTTTTTTCGTACTGTATTTCATATGTATGATCTCCTTTCTGCGCTTAACACTGCGCACGCATGATTTTATTTTTTACCTGCGTCGCCAGACGCCACAAAACATAGAAGAAAGGATGGACCTTATATGTTTCCATGTCTTGGGATATTTTTAGCATTTATTCTGATCATGTCGTTTTTTCTTTCCCGCACAAAACAGCAGGAAAAAGACTCAACAGACGCATTCTGGGATCGAGAGCGCGCTGCAAACACAGTTCGCCGGAAAGATTTAAGCACACTTTCCTACATACAGATTCCTTTAGACTCCTTTGCACTCGGCCGTCATTTTGAGCCGGAAATCTGTGCTGAGGAAGAGAATCTTTACGCATTATCCCAAAAAAAGATTGTAAATCTTACGGGCATCAGCAATACCGATTTAAAATTAACCTATGGTACTGCAAATCTCGATTTTCTCACCGAGTGCGATACAAATTGTGCCACGCTTTTCCGGTCACTTGATTCCTATGCCGAGAAACTACTGCAGGCAGGAGACGACTCTCATGCCCAGATTATCCTTGAGTACGCTGTCAGCATCCACAGCGATGTCAGCAACAGTTTTTTATCGCTGGCAAAATTGTATGCAGACAAAGGGGAATCCCGAAAAATTGAAGCATTAACAGCTGCCTGCTCCCATTTCGACCCTTACCGACAAGACTCACTAAAAGAAAAACTTCTGGCGATTGCTCACGGATAATACTTATTTTATGACATTGCCGTCATTCCTTCAAGTACTTTTTCCAAATCTTCGTTACGATTCACACAGTTTGTGATGCCCTTGCTGTTTTACCGAGAGGCAGACTGTAAAAATTTAATAAAAATTTATGAATTCCTTTGTTTGTTTTTATAATCATATTTGTTTATTTATAAAAATTGTTTTTATTTATTTTTTTCTTTATAAAATAAAGTTTCGCTCGTTTTTTTCGCAAAAATTTCGGACATCATATTTGACAACTTTCATTTCTGCCTCTATAATTACGGAAAAGTTTTGCACCCGTTTTTGCAGACTTTTAAGGGGAATGTGGGGAGAGAACGAGGAGGAAAAAACATGAGGAAAAAAGATTTAAAAAAACAAGTCGCCTCTCTGCTTGCCGCAGCTGTTGTGGCTTCCAGTATCGGGACAAATCCAATTCCAATTCTGGCAAAGACTGCGCCAAAATCAGAAACAGTCGCAAAACAAACCTCTATTCTATCACAGCTTCAGCAAGGAAAACTCTTACCGAACTCTGATAAAATCTCTGATCTTGACGGTTCACACAAAGAATCCGATGAAGTAACGATCATTGTAGAATTAAAACAGGATCCGCTCTTAGAGAAAAAGAACAAAGCTTCTGCACGCATGTTCGGAAGTTTTTCCTCTTCTACTCAAACTCTGGAATCGGCCCATAAACAGGCAAAATCACAGATCAGCCAGTTACTAACACCAAACGCGAATCAGAAACGAAGTTTTTCTGTACAACAATCACCAGTAACATTTGGTTATGATTATTATGTTGTCATGAACGGTTTTTCTGTTAAGACTCAGTTTCAAAACCTCGAAAAAATTCGGGCTCTTTCGAGTGTCAAACATGCCTATGTGGCAAACAGCTATTATATGGAACAGCCAGAAGCTCCGATCGAGAAAAATATGGCAAACAGTTCAAAGATGGTTGGTGCTAATCTGGCAAATCAAAGCGGCTACACTGGAAAGAAAACGGTTGTATCTGTGTTAGATTCCGGGCTGGATGTCCACCACGATGCATTCAATTCTACCATGCCAAAAGATGTCAAATATCAAAAAAGTGATATTGAAAATCTGATCAATCAGAAATCTCTTTCTGCAACAAATCCATATATCGATAAGGTTTATATCAACAAGAAAGTTCCTTATGTATATGATTACGCAGACCAGGATACCGATGTCGCACCGGGAAGCGGGCAGTCCTCGGGCGAGCATGGTACGCATGTATCCGGAACGATTGCCGCTAACACGGAAAAACTGCAGGGTGTTGCACCGGATGCACAGCTGATGATGATGAAAGTATTTTCCAGTTCAAGTGGCAGCACTTCCGATGATATTCTACTCGCCGCTCTCGACGATTCTGTAAAACTCGGTGCAGATGTCATTAATATGAGTCTCGGTTCCAGTGCCGGTTTCAGTTCTTACTCGAACGAAATTCAGCAGACAGTTTACCAGAGAGTCCAAAACGCCGGTATCAATCTTGCAATTTCCGCTGGAAACAGCAACAACGCTGCCGTCGGCAATCAAAGTGGGGAAGGACTTGCCTATGCGACCGATCCGGATTATGCCATCGTCGGCTCGCCTTCTACGCTTCCTGCCGCAATGTCCGTTGCAAGTATGATCAGCACTCATATTACCAATGCACCTTACTTTTTAACAGGTGAGAAAAAAATCTATTTTACGGATGCCTCTCAACCAAGCGATCCAAAGATTTATGATCTGAACGGAACTTATCCATATGTATATTGCGGTGTCGGTACTGCGGAAGATTTCTCCAAAGCCGGAAACGTGAAAGGCAAGATCGCACTTGTAAAACGTGGCGAAATTTCCTTTTCTGATAAAACCCAAAATGCTGTCACAGCCGGCGCAAAAGCAATCGTCATCATGAATAATCAGTCCGGTGCCCTTACCATGCAGGTGGATGCGTATAAAATTCCGGCTGTCTCCATCACGCAGGAAGACGGAACCTATTTAAGAGAGCAAAAAACAAAAAAACTCTCTTTCTCAAAGGAGTATTTTGGTACGGAAGAAAATCCGAAGGGTTATCAGATGTCTGATTTCTCTTCCTGGGGATGCGCACCAGATCTGAAACTGAAACCGGAAATCACCGCACCTGGAGAAAATATCTACTCCTGTGTCTTAGACAACCAATATAGTTTAATGAGCGGTACCTCCATGGCATCCCCTCATATTGCCGGTTTATTCGCAGATGCAAAACAGTATCTGAATGAAACCTATCCAAAACTGAATGCGCAGAAAAAATATCAGATTGCCAATGCCATGCTGATGAGTACTGCAACTCCAACAAAAGACACAAATGGAGAATATTATTCCCCAAGAAAACAGGGTGCCGGTCTGGCAAATATCGAAGACTTTGTGAGATCAGAAGCGTATCTGAGTGTCCCTGATTCGGATAAACCAAAAGCGGAACTCGGATACAATACAGACGGAACCTATTCTTTCCGTTTTACCGTAAACAATCTGTCCAACAAAGAAAAAACCTATACATTAGATACCTCTGTATTACTGGAAGAGCTGACAAAAACAGGATGCTTTTCTCAATCCTGTAAAGACAAAAATGGAGACGGTGCCACCGTTTCTTATGATGGCGTAACTGCAGACAACCAGGTAACTGTTGCCGCAAACAAAAGTGCCGATATTACCGTGAGCATCCGCCTGACAGACGATTGTAAAGCTCAGTTAAAACAAAACTTTCCTAACGGCAATTATGTCGAAGGATTTGTCCGCCTGCTCAGCGAAGACAGCGTCGATCTAACCCTTCCATATTTAGGTTTCTTTGGCGACTGGCAGACAGTTCCAATTTTTGATGGCAGTGTTTTGGACGACTATCATATGTTCGGCAATCTTGTTTACAATAAAGTAAGCAATGTGATGGACTATCTTGGTCAGAATCTGCTCTACAAGATTCTCACTGGTGAGACAAAGATCGACCCATCCCGCTATGTCATCTCCCCGGACAGCCTGCAGCAGATGTGCTCGGTACTCTCCACGCAGATCGGTCTGCTTCGAAATGTCGACCATTTAAGCTATGAATTCACGGATTCCAAGGGAAACGTCGTAAAACGGTTTGACTATGATCAGGTGATGAAATCTTATCTATATCAAAATCAGGTTGTCACATGGGCCGAGGCTCTCATGTACAATCCTCCGGCATTTGACGGAACAGATGAAGATGGAAAGGAAGTACCAGAGGGCACCTATACCTGTACAGTTTCTGCCACTGCTGCCGGAACAGACGGGTCAAAACCGGATACCTGGAGTTTTGATTTTGCCTATGATAAGACCCCTTCCAAAGTCAAATCCTATCAAGTCACTACAGAAGACGACCACACCTATCTGAGTCTGACTGTAACCGACAATCATTATTTAAGCGGCTATCAGATCGTTTATGATAACGAGGATGTTCTGCCTGCCGAAGTCACACCTGACCCGGACAAAACAGAATCAGGCAAGGATGTGGTAGACGAAAACGGGGATAAAGTGTATACCCTGCACTGCGACCTGACACCGCTTTTCGAACAATTAAAAGAGAAAAATATTGACCCAAAAGAAGTGACGATCGATCTGTTTGACTATGCGATGAACGTCACCGAAAAGAAATTGAAACTCCATACCGACCAGACAGCAGACCAGAGCAGTGATGTGTCCACTCCATCGGAATCTGACGATTACAAGATTGACGACAATGGCGTATTACTCGAATACACCGGAATAAATACCGAGCTCACCATTCCGGAAGGTGTCAAAGAGATCTCGACAAATGCCATTTCCTATGCGCAAAAATCAAAGATCACCAAAGTGACACTTCCAAAGAGTCTGGAAAAAATACAGGATTATGCGTTCAGTAACTGCACCGCACTTCAAAAAGTTGTGGTACCAAAAGATAGTCATCTGGCGGAACTTGGAAGCAATGCATTTTCGTATACGGCAATTGATTCCTTTGCAATTCCGAAGAAGCTGAAAAAACTCGGTTCGAGAGCCTTCTATTATTGCGGAAATCTGAATCATATCACACTGCCGGATGATATGACCGAGATCGAATCGTATGCATTTGGACGCTGTACTTCATTGGATGATATCCATTTTCCGGAAAAATTAAAAAAGATCAATGAAGGAGCATTTAATGTTACCGCACTGCATGACCTGAACCTGCCTGACAGCGTAGAGGAAATTGACAACTATGCATTCCGCAGTTGTGCGTTTGAATCCGTCACGCTGCCAAAAAGCTGCAAACGGGTTGGAGCACAATCCTTCTCCGGCTGCTTCTACTTAAAAGAGTGGATCGGTAATGATGCGTTAACCGAAATCGGACAAAATGCATTTGCCGAAGACAGCGCCTTGGAAACCGTCAAGATCGGACCAAATGTGGAACTCATCGGTTCCACCGGTTCCGGAAAGAAAGCATTGCCTTCAAGTGTATTCCTCGGATGTACCAAACTAAAAACGCTCAATATCAATAAGAACAACCGCGCTTACACCGTTGACGACGGTGCCCTGTTCGACAAAAAGAAAACCACACTTTACGCGTATATGTGCGGACGGACTGCATCCTATTTCACCATGCCAAACAGTGTAAAAGAAATAGATGAACAAGCCTTTTACCAAGCCGTCGGTTTAAAGGATCTGGTCTTAAATGAGAAACTTGAAACCATCGGTGCGCAGGCATTTGACGGTTGCGAAGCGATCGTCTCCTTTAAAATACCGGATCGTGTCACCCAAATCGGAAAGGGAGCAATGCAAAACTGCACTGCCCTGCAAAACCTTGTCATCGGCGACAGCCTGCAATCCATTCCAAAAGACACCTTCCGCAATGATAAAGCACTGAAAAACGTCGTTATTGGAAGAAGTGTTGAGACGATTGAACCAAATGCATTTGAAAACGCAGATGAAATGCAGTATCTGACGCTTCCTGATTCTGTGAAGACCTTGAAATATAACGCCTTCTTAGGATGTGAAAAATTAAAATATGTACAGATTGGAAAAGATATGGAAGATTTAGACCCGACTGCCTTTTCCTTCTGTAACGCACTGGAAAGTTTCACCGTATCCAATGCAAATACGCACTACGCAGACCGAGAGAATGTCCTTTATTCGAAACAATACGATACGCTGTTAAAATATCCAGCTGCAAAGCCAAATGAAACCTTCAAGGTTCCAGACGCTGTAAAAACAATTGCCTGCCGTGCTTTTGATGAAGCACAGCTATTGAAAAAAGTCGTACTTTCAAATGAAGTAGAGACCATCGAAGCGTATGCCTTTAACGACTGTAAGTCTCTC
This sequence comes from Lachnospiraceae bacterium, assembly GCA_051880395.1. GTDB lineage: Bacteria > Bacillota > Clostridia > Lachnospirales > Lachnospiraceae > JBJENW01. The sequence continues at coordinate 14,520 of JBJENW010000297.1, forward strand.
ACCTCTGTCGACTTACCGGACAGTTTAAAAAGCATAAAGGACTGTGCCTTTGCCAATGCCGGACTCAAACGTATCCGCATTCCAAAAAATGTGACTTCTCTTCCATGGGGCGCATTTATGTTAAATGAAAATCTGACCTTTGTTGATCTGAGTCAGCCGGAACAACTGACTCTGGACTTTGGTGTATTTACCAGCTGTTCAAAGATTAAAACTATCCTTGTCGGAAACAATGTGACCTCTGTTGGATTCGCTGCAATCCCGGCAAACAAGGGGCTTACCATCTACACACCGGCCGGTTCTGCAATGGATCAATATGCAAAGACCAATCAGATTCAGACGGTCAATTATAATGGATTTACCATTGTAACAACCGCAGAAACAGATACCGTACAAACAGGTGAAACATACCAGGCAAACCTGATGATCTTAGACGCAGAAGGCGCATTCAAAATAAGCTATACCGTAAAAAATGCGATCAGCCAGGAAGTACTTTCAACCGGCGAATTACCGGAAACAGAAAACAAAGAAGATGGCATTCCTCTGTCTTATGTTCCGGAAGTGTTCGGAAATTATGACATTGTCATTTCCGCTGTGGATGAAGTACAAAACAAAGCCGAAACCACCTTACACTTTGAAGCAACACCAGAAACCGTATCCTATGATTGGCAGTACGGAGATTACGATACCACTGCTGCCCTCTATGAGCTGAGCCATGATACCATGCTTGCGCAAAACAGTCTGTTCAGACAAGCAAAACTTGAAATTTCAGATAAAGAAATGACAGCCCATGTTCAGACGATCGGAGTCGACCAGCTTCAGTATTATGACGGAAGCACCTTTGTAGATGCACAAAAAGAAGAAGAGACCTTTATTCTTCCGATGCGACAGGACAATCCAAGTATCATCGTCCGGCTAAGCATTCAAGGAACAGAAGTGACCGGTCGACTCGTCTTTGATTATGCAAATGCTGTCTTCAAAGAAAAAGAACAGGAAGTCATCCCTGTCGAGGACGGCCAGTACGCACTTTCCGGTTCTTTCTATGAACCAGATTGGGATGAAACATCTGCTTATAACCGATTTGTAGATAAAATGTATCTGATCCGCAAAGGAGAACAGACCACTCTGCTGATTCAGACAAAGCCATCCGATGGTGCATACTTACGTTCGCTGGCTCTTTCAAGCGGAGAAACCGCGGCCGTCATTGCGGATACAAATGGAAATCCAAACTATCTGCAGATTTCTCTTCCGCAGACAGTTGCTCTGACGGATGCAGTTGTAAATATAGGAGAAAACGATCATCCGATTCGCATCTTCCTTGATTTCACAACTCTTCAGCCGAATACAGAGAATTTACCACTTTCCTAACTGTGATTTTCTACCATAAAAAACGTGCTGTCGGACAAGTCATTCTGTCCGACAGCACGTTTTATTACATTAAAATCTGTTTGATCACGACATCTACACCCGCTGCCAGAAGGATCCCTCCTCCGATGGCATAGGCTTTTGACTTTTGCTCATATCCGAAGTGATACCCCGTATAGGTTCCAAGGATCACCACTGCTACGGTCACTGCTGCGATCATTGATAAAATCAGCAGAAGATCGGTCCCCATGAATGCAAATGCCGCTCCAATACATATCGTATTGACACTGGTCATGGCGATCATATGAAACATCCGTTTCAATTCCACACGCTCCACCCGATGTTCCATGATCCGCTCATTCTTGATCGCCTTTCGTATCATACGCACGCCTACGGCAAATAAGATTAATTCTACCAGCACAAGTACCAGACGCTTATCCGTACTTTTCGACGGATACACCATCCCGGCAAGAAACGCACCGATAAACAATGCACCTACCTGTGTCGCTCCAATTGCCAACGTGATCAGAAACAATGATTTCTTTTCAACCCGTGCCGTGAGCGCCCCCTCACATTCTGTGGCAGCAAAGATGTCAAGTGATATTCCGATTGTGATCAATAAAACTTCCCACCAGTCCATCTGCTCCTCCTTGGCGTTTCCGCTTCTTCTTATTCGTCATCCTCGTCAGCTTTCACTGCATCGGTACGAATGATAAATTTCACACTGCCATTCTGACCGTCTGCAATACCACTGTAAGATTTATACTCTTTTCCGGCATCCATGACAGCTTTTACACGACTCGTCAGATCTTTGACATCTCCGTTGTATGCGTCTACCAGTTTCTGAATCGCCTCCTCGTCAAATTCTTCCAATCCCTCGCTCAGTTCTTTTGCTCCATCTGCAAGATCCGATGCTCCATCCACCAGTTTACTGTTATTCGATACCAGCTCCGCAGAACCGTCTTTTAACTGGCTGACTGCCGATGTCAGGGATGCAACTCCTGCGGTCAGTGACGGTACTTTTTCGTCAAGTGTTCCAAGACCGTCCCGTAGTGTTCCAAGACCATCTGCAAGCTGTGCGGTTCCTTCTGCAAGTCCGGTCTGGTGACTTCCGTCCGGATTTGTCGCACCTGCAACTGCACCGTGCATCTTTACCAATCCCTGTTCTAAGGTATTTGAACCGGTCAATAACGCTTTGGTTCCTTCTACTAATCCGGTCTGATGACTTCCGTCTGCTTTTGTCGTACCTGCCAGACCATTGACCACATCACCGGTTCCTTTATATAACGTCTTAGAACCTTCTGCTAACTGAGAGGTCGCTTCGCATAATCCAGTGACATGTTTTCCGTTTGCATCTTTGTATCCGGTCAGATTCTTCTGTAATGTTCCGCTTCCGGTGTTCAGGGTATCCAATCCCTCCGATACCTCTTTTGTTCCGGATGCCAGTGCATTGATTCCTGTATGCAGAGAGGCTGCTCCACTGCTCAAAGTAGCTGCCCCATCACGCACAGAAGCCGCTCCGCTCGATGCAGATGCTGCTCCGGCTGCCAGCTGCTCAGCTCCGGCCTGTAACTGAGAAGCACCGTCTGCAACAGATGCTGCTCCGGCTGCCAGGGTATCCAGGCTTTCAGCTGAAAGCCCCGAACCGTTGATTCCGGATGCCAGTGGACCTGCAATCTGCTGTGCCGCTTCCACTCCGCCACTGACACCAGCGTACTGCATTGCCTTTGCCGCCACTGCTGAAACATTTGCCTGTTTTTCTGCCAGTGCACTCTGTGCCGCTACAAACTGATCGACATATCCGCCATATGCACCCTGTCCTGCTGCATTTAAAGCTGCTTTAAAACCTGCTGCATCAGAGAGGCCATAGGAACTACCGCTCATAGACATATACATCGGAATTCCTGCCTGTGTACTCAATGTCTGGTTGACATCAAACAACAACTGACCGGTTGCCGCATAGCTTGCGGCTGTATTGGTCAGATCTGTGATCGCATTTGTCAGATCTGCTGCCGCTGCATCGGTGCTTCCATATCCGAAGGATGCCTGTTGCTGCTGTAAGTTTGCAACTGTTGTATTTAATGTATTGACCTGTGTGAGCATATCTTTCAATCCTCCGGTCAGCTGGCTGACACCGTCGCTGACTTGTTTTGCACCTGCTGCCAGTGTCTTACTGTTTTCTGCAAGAGAAGCACTTCCATCTGATACCTGTTTTACACCGTCTGCCAGATCCTTGCTTCCGGTTGCAAGTGTTGCCGCACCGTCCGACAGGCTCTTGGAACCATTCACTGCGCCATCTTCCTTATAAAATCCCTCTTTCAGTGACTGCGCACCGGTGGATAATTTTCCGGCTCCACTGTGAATCTCTCCCACAGCACTCGACACACTGGCTGCCCCTTTATTGACCTGACCTGCTCCGTCACTCAGTGTCTTTGCACCTTTTTTCAGATCTTTCGAACCTTTCAATAAGGCATTGGCTCCGTCATTGACGCTCGATACACCGCTCTTTAATGTTCCGGCTCCGTCTTTCAACTGTCCGGTTGCCTGAGAAAGGCTCTGTGCTCCGCTGTTAATGGTATCAATCGCCGTCTTTGCAGATTTCGCACCTGAGAACAACTGTCCGACACCAGTCGAAAGCGTTGGAACCGCCTCCGCCAGAGGAGAAACACCTGTCTTTAAATCTCCCAGATATCCATCGATCTTTGCAGCTCCGTCTGTATAATCTTTCACACCGTCTCTCAAATCTTTTGCTCCATCTGCAAGCTTTCCACTTCCGTCTGTCAATTGTTCTGTAGCATCTGTCATGTCACCCATTTTTTCATCCAGATCATCCAGACTCAAAGCATCCATGTCCAATGTATCCTCATTCAACGGAACGGCAATCGACATTGTCATATCCAGTGAAAACTCTTTTACATCTGCTGTAATCTCTACAGAATCCGGAAGCGTATCGCCATCTTTTAAATCTTCCTGCGTCACCTTTAGGTTTTCTGCCATACCAGGCATCGCCATACCGACAACTACATTATTTTTTCCGTCGGAGATGACTTTTCCGTGATCGATCTCAATATTCGTAAAATCATCATTTAAGATCATCCCGGTTAAAACAGTAAACGGAACATTCAGCGTTTCCTTCTCTCCGTTAATTTCTTTCTCGGTCTGTGCATTGTTTGTATAATCAATATGAATCGTCACTTTTCCACTCTTGCCTGCGAGGTCTTCTGGGGAAATTTCTTTTCCGTCGAGATAGTATGTGATCTTCTCGGTGATCGGTGCCTCTGCATCGGTCGTTCCCTGATAATAAATATCGTTGCCGTCTGCCTGCCAGGTAATCTCATCTCCATTCTGTGTAAATGTTTCGTCACCTTTTACATTTTCGATGTCATCCAGATCTGAGGTATCTGTCAGCTCCTCTTTTTTATCATGGTTCTTTAACCAGTTGCTGACAATGATGTCCTGAGATTCTCCATTCGAATCCGCGATCACATAGACGGTTTCCTCTTTATCAGTTTTACTCTCCTTCTTATCTTTTGCAACATCAGAAAGCTGATCGATCAGTTTCTCTTTCAGTTCCTCTTCTTTTTCATCTGTCTTTTCTGTTTCCTTGTCAGAATCTTTCTTTTCTGCATAGGCCTGTGTGCTGCAAACACCACCCATTGCGCCCCCTGCCAGTGCCACGACCAGTGCACCTGCTACCATCTTGATCGAATATTTATTTTTAAATCTCTTTTCTAATTCTGCATACTTCATAATTTTATTCTCCTTTCTTCGACTCTACTGATTCTTCTGCTCTGTAATGACCTTTGAATTTTTATCAATAAACCCTTTACTCGTCTTACAGATTACTTTATCAAAAATCATAAACATAGACGGCAATACCGTTAATACAACGACCATACTGATGATCGCACCTCGTGAGATCAAGGTACATAAGGAACTGATCATATCAATACTGGAGTAAACACCGACACCGATCGTTGCTGCAAAGAAACTCAATGCACTGACCACGATCGACTGTGCGGAGGATGCTAACGCAGTTGTGATCGCCTCACGTTTGTCTGCACCGTCAAAGCGTGCTTTTTTATATTTTGTTGTCATTAAGATCGCATAATCGACAGTCGCACCCAGCTGAATGGTACCGATGACGATCGAAGCGATAAACGGTAAGATCGTCCCCGTATAATACGGAATACCCATGTTGATAAAGATGGCAAACTCAATGACACATACTAAGATGATCGGTAGTATCAAGGATCGAAATACAAATGCAATGATCAAAAAGATCAGACCGATCGATACTGCACTGACCGTCTTAAAGTCTTTATCCGTGATCGTGATCAAATCCTTTGTACAAGGAGCCTCACCGATGAACATTCCTTTTGAATCATATTTTTTTACGATTTTTTTCAATTCGGTACACTGTTCGTTTACCTCATCGGTGGCTGTTTTGTATTTTGAACTTACCAGCATCATCTGATAATGATCACTTTCCATTACCTCTAAAACCTCTTTCGGAAGCATTTTCTTCGGAAAGTTCTGTCCACAGATGGCATCAAGTGCAAGCGTCTGTTTGACACCTTTCACATTATTGATCTCGTTGATCATATTGCTGGCATCTTTTGCACTCATATTAGGGTCACACAGAATCATATGCGTGGCTCCCATATCAAAGTCTTCCTCCAGACGGTCATTTGCCATACAACTCTCTAAATCCTTTGGAAGCGTACCGGCCAGATCGTAATACACACTGGTGTGCGTATATCCATAAATGATCGGAACTGCAACAATAATCGTTAGTACAGCTATAACCGGATAATGTTTTGTAATAAATCCTGCAAACTTATCCATATTCGGCACCAATGCTTTGTGTCTGGTTTTTTCAATCGGCTTATCGAAGATCAAAATCATGGACGGTAAAATCGTAACACAGCCAATAACACCGATGACTACACCTTTTGCCATCACCACACCAAGGTCAAGTCCTAACGTAAATGTCATAAAGCACATAGCCAAAAATCCTGCCACTGTTGTGATCGAACTTCCGACGACAGATCCGAGTGTATTGGATACTGCATGTGACATCGCCCGTTTCTTATCACCCGGGAAACGCTCTTTATTATCCTCATAACTGTGCCACAGAAAGATGGAGTAATCCATGGTAACTCCTAACTGTAAAACAGCTGCAAGTGCCTGCGTGATAAAGGAAATTTCACCTGAAACAAAGTTTGTTCCTAAATTGTATACGATCGCCATGCCGATACTTAAAAGCATAAATACCGGAACCAAAAACGAATCCATCGTAATCGCCAACACAATGATACAAAGAATTCCTGCGATCAACACATACACCGGAACCTCTTTTAACGAAATATTTTTCATATCCGTTACGGTTGCAGACATACCGCTGAGCAAACATTGTTTATCTGTCAAACCTCGAATTTCTGCGACTGCATCCAGTGTTTCATCTGCCGACATGGATGTTTCAAACATGACCATCAAAAGTGACTCATTTTTTTCTTTGTTCTGTAAGATTTCCTGTACGTCTTTTGGCATTACCTCAATCGGGATTCTTCCCTGCGTAACAGAATCATACGAAAGAACCGTTTTGACATGCTCGACCTCTTTGATCTGATCTGTCAGATTCTGCACTTCCTTTTCATTCATGCCATCCACGACACATATCGAAAACGCTCCTGCCCCAAACTCATCCAGCATGATATCCTGGCCCTTCATCGTCTCCAGATCTCCCGGAAGATAGGACAGAATGTCATAATTGACTCTGGTATGAAAATACCCAAGCGCCGCCGGAATCAGCAAGAGAAAGCTGAGTATCAAAATCGGTACTCTGAATTTTACGACTTTCTTTCCAAACTTAATCATCCTAATTCTCCTTTCCCGCCTGTCACATATCTGTCTGTGATCTAGTGCACTGTACACTAGTGGCTGGTTTACATTTCTGATTATTTATCGGTATGTCCAAAATTTTTTTTGAACCTCTCTTTGTTTTACAGTATAAAAAAAAAGACCGGATCTGAACATATCCAATCTTTTTTCTTTGTATGAGTGAATTATACATTTCGACCTTTTTGTCTATTTCCATTTTACACCGATTTCAAATTGTATATCTAGTTCGTATGTACTATCGTCATCCAGTACCATCATCCTCTAAAACATCCGCTACCGAATGGTGCATCAGATACATATAGATCGATGCCATCTCTTTTGCATCCACTGCCATCTCCTCTTTCAGCCATGTCATGAAAATATACGTCATCGACTGTGCATAGTATTCCGCTAAATGCTGTGTCGTCAACCACTTTGATTTTTTTGCTTCGCGCTTCAGATTATTTCCAAAAATGTCTTCGAGCACATCCTGAATACATTTTCGTACAATATCTTCAAATGAATTCTGTCCCTCTGTCTTTGACACTTTACAATAAAAGTCTTTTTCCTTTTCCATACTGGTAAACATCAAAATAAGCGCCTGATCGATCATCCCGTTTAAGATCAACGGACGGGTCGGATCCAGGATTTCTGTTTTTATGATCCATTCCAGTAACTCATATTTATCCTGAAAATGGTTATAGAAAGTCGGACGGATCACACCTGCACGATCCGTGATCGCTTTGATCGTAATTTTTTCCAACGACTGCTTCGCTGCAAGCTCTTTAAAACTCTCCGCAAGTAGTTGGTCCACCATTCCTCTACTTCCCTGATTTATCATATTTTTCTGCATCCTTCCATCCATTTTTCAATGCTGTCAGCCTCAAAACCAGTGCATGATATTATTTAATTCTTTTGCCTTTTTCATAATTTCCGCCTGATTCTGTTGTAAATAAATCTGAAGCTGCGCGATTTCCTCTTCGCTGTACCCCTTACTCGAATGGATCGTTCCCGCAGGCAATGTTCCCTCTGCCACATCGAGTCCGTTTCCATTCTCTCTTTCAAATCGTACTTGAATCAATCGTTCTCCATTTTTTACCAGTACACCAGAGAACGTCAGTTTCACTTCTTCCTTCTCATTCATACGCCCTCATTTCCCGAAACATTCCTAAATCGTATATGTCCCGCCTTTGTTCCGGCTCAGCTCTACTAAATCTGCAAGTGTAATGTGATCTGTCACATCCTGGATCGCATCACTGATCTTTTGCCATACATAAATCGTCACACAGTCCGCATAATGTGGACACTGATTGACTTCATCTTCCAGGCAGGATACCAACGCCAGTTTTCCTTCTGTATGATGCAAAATTGTCGATACGGTATAGTCTTCTGGTCTCATGGACAATAAATAACCGCCCTGTGGCCCGCGGATTCCTTTTAAGAGCCCTGCCTTCGTCAGACCCGGAATGATCTGCTCTAAGTATTTATCGGACAATCCCTGTCTTTTCGCAATATCTTTGATCCGAACCGGTTTTCCGCTCGTATCCAAAGCAATATCGAGCATCAAACGCAGTGCGTAGCGTCCTTTAGTTGAAATTTTCATACGTTTTTCCACTCCTTTTCTCTTCCTGCATCCCAGAATCTGCCTGTGCGGCCGTTTCCGAAATACTAATACTTTTCGCCTAGTTATCCGCTATTCTTAATATACTACAAATTCTATTTTTTTTCTAGTACATCCTTCAAAAAATAACAATTATAACAATCCGCCATTTTTCTATTAACGAATCATTTTTTCTGTGGTACACTGAGAAAAAAGAAAGGAGTTTTTTCATGAAACCAAATTTTCTCTCAGATTTTCATATGCACTCTGCTTTCTCTTTTGACGGACGTGTTCCACTCAATGAGATTTGCGAGCAAGCCATCGCGGTCGGACTAGATGAGATCGCGATTACCGATCATGCCGACCTTTACGCCGGCAAACCATTGTCCTATCGTTTGGACGCAGATACACTCTATCCACAACTTGCCGCTGTCAAAGAACAATATAAAGACCAACTGACCGTGCGTATCGGTGTCGAACTCGGCCAGCCGCAGCGAAACCCGAAAGAGGCCGCACGCCTTCTTTCCGACTACCCACTCGACTTTGTCATCGGCTCCATCCACAATATGGAACAGGATTACGACATCTATTTTTACGACTACACGCGCATCGACTGCTATGAGATGTACGGCCGCTATCTGAACTGGATGCAGGAACTTGCAGAAGGCTATGACTTCGATGTACTCGGTCATGTCACCTATCCGCTCCGCTACATGGCAGATGTCGGCATCCGTCTGGACCTGACCCGCTATGAAGCGCAATTTCGCACACTGTTTACAACCGTCATCAAACGCCAGAAAGGAATCGAATTAAACCTCTCCGGTCTGTATCAGACCATCGGGGAAACCATGCCGTCCCTTCCTCTGTTACAGTTATACAAAGACTGTGGGGGAACGATCATTACGCTCGGTTCTGATGCACACTATGTTGAACGCATCGGCGCAAATGTCCAGACCGGGATCGAACTGCTCAAAAAAGCCGGTTTTTCTTCTTATTGCACGTTTGAAAACCGCACGCCTGTCTTTCACCCGATTGCCGACTAGTGTACTGACATGTTCGTACAAATGTCGTATGCCAAAAGGAAACTCGCGAATCTCTGCAAGTTTCCTTTTTTCTTATTCATCAAATTCTACCGTTACAAAAAAACCCTTTGGTGTTTCCTTGATATCGACCACTTTTCCCTCTCGGGATTTTAAGCGTTCGCTAAATGTATAGTTTGCCGACATCGCATACGCTTTTCCTAGTGTATAAAAGTATGAAGTCGGCAATTTTCCTTCTGTCACAGGCAGTACCTGCCCTACTTCTAGTAATCCCGTTCGTTCCATCTTAAATTCCATCTGTCTCATTTTTCTCTGCTTCCTTTATTCCCGCCATGTCGTGTCTACGGCATTGGCATCTTGTTCAAATTCTTTTAACACACGATCTGCTTTCGCTGCCACAAAAAAGTCACTCACACCATCATAGACAAGTATGGCACCGATGAACATCATTCCGATCTTTACAACACCGAGTGCATTGCACATTAAGATCAATGCGAAAATAATGTTGCACACCGCGCAAAGCATACCAAACCACCAGCTGCTGGCACCGCTTTCTTTCACACGCCATGCCATTGCTGCGTCCTGAATGCCATGCAAAAGCAGTAAAAATCCAATGATGATCGGAATCAACGCCTGAATGCTCTGCGGTTTCACAAAAATCCAGAGACCGATCAAAAACTCCAGTCCTCCGAGTACGCAGACAAATGTCGGCGCATGCTTTTGCAGAAACCGAATCACACGTTCTGCGCCCATGACAATGAAAATGAGTGCCAGGACACGACAGATGATCGATGTGATCTTCAGCGGCCAGATGATAAATGCCAACCCTAGTACAATGCAAAGTACTGCAGAAAGCATCACCTGTGATTTCAATGAATTCATAAATTCTTTCAATATTCTTTCTCCTTTTAACAACTGATCTGATGCATCTCATGCGCAAGTTCAGCCAGTGTACAACGCTGTTCTACCAACTCTTCCAGTGGTTCCAAAAATGCTTCTTCCTGTACCGGAAGACCGCGTTTTGCTGCCGCGACCACTTTCTTTGCCGCCGCGTCCGCCGGAATTCCATAAACACTTGCCTGATATCCCTCACGAACCAGCGCATCTCTTGCATCCGTAATCTCTCTTTCCTGTAAAACCGTAAATGTCTCCTCCATTTCTCTCAAAGAGGATTCATTATAAAAAATTCCTTTGATCAATGCTGTAAACGCGATCGCATATTCTTGCGGCATACTGTCCGCGCAGCAGATTTCAATATATTGTTTCGTGCGCACCTGCGGAAATACGGTATCCAGCAGATACGCCGCCTCTGTCTTCTTTAATTCTTTATCCGCATAATAGGCATCGGCTGTCTGACGAAACAAAATTTTTGTCTCGCCGTCCTGAAAGATCAAAATCGGCTGTCTCGTATAAATATACTCTGCATATCTGTCAAACCCGAACGTTTTATCAAAGATTCCCTCCGGAATTCCACAACGGGACGCATCGACCTGCCCCATCAACCGTTCACGCAGCAGATGCTGATTATACGGCTGTCCTTCATAAACCGGCGCATTGTCTGTCAACAGCGATAAAATCGGGCTTAACACACAAGCCAGCCGGAATTTGCGGATGTAATCTTTCTCATCTTCATAATCGATCGACACCCTCGTATTTGCCGTCGCGCGCATCATCTGGACACCAAACGGCCCCGTCTCTTTAAAATATGCATTCATATACTCATATCGTCTGTTCGGCACAAGCTTCAATGTATCTGCTGTCGCGATCGGCTGATATCCAAATGTTTCTAACGTATAGCCGTCTTTTTTTGTCACACACTGAAATTTCTTTACAAATTTCTCGTAGATCTTCTGCACCTGTGCAATTGATTCCTGTGGAAAAATACGAACCTCCAACTGTGCGGCCGCTTTGAGACTGACCGCAAATTCTTCATTAAAAAAACCTTTCACAAAGCCTTCCTCATCATAAGAAGGAACCCCTGATTCCATCATTTTATGCATGACCCCCGTCAGCTCCTCATAGGACACATTTTTGCGGTTTCGTTTTAACACAAAATGTTCCAGTTCCATTCCGATTTGAAATTCCTGTCTCTGCGTACATCCTTCATTCAAATAATCTGCGATCGTCTGTTTGTTTCCCTCTGTTTGATTCATACCCTTTCTCTCCCATCTTCCCTCATACTTTGCACAGCAAAAACCCCTTTTTGCCGTTCTCCCAATTGTTTCCTGTTCTGCTCTATACTGATGGTGTCGCCCGAGCTGTCTATTTTGCGGAATGCATCGTGATTTCTTCCATTATCACAGGAATCGCTTTGCAAAGGTCATCCGGTGACAATGCAATACTTGTTCCGATCCTACCGCCGCTGATATATATTTTATCGTAAGAAAGTGCCGATTTATGAAGTACTGTCGGAAATTGTTTTTTCATTCCGAGCGGAGAACAGCCGCCGCGCACATATCCGGTAATTTTCGTGATATCCTTCACAGGAATCATCGACACCGATTTCTCCCCCACGGCTTTCGCTGCTTTCTTTAAATCCACTTCCTCTGCGATCGGTATGACAAATACATAAAATCCGCCGCTTTTCCCCTGCATGACAAGCGTTTTAAACGACTGTTCCACCGGCGCTCCCGTCGCTTCTGCTGTATGCAGTCCATCAATAAACTCGTCACATTCATAAGTTAAAATTTCATAGGAAATCTTTTTTTGGTCCAGCATACGCATCGCATTTGTCTTTAATTCTTTTCCCATGCTTCTCTTGCCTCCTTCAACATCGCAATCTCCGCCGCATAGCCGTCCAGATCATTCGGCGTTTCCAGATAAAACGGCAGATCGCGCAGTTTCGGGTGATTGATCACGCCAGCCAGTGCTTCTTTTCCGATGCAGCCCTCTCCGATCTTGGCATGACGATCTTTATGTGCCCCGAGCGGATTTAAGCTGTCATTTAAATGAATGGCCTTTAAGCGTTCCAAACCGATCACCTGATCGAACTCTTCAAGCACTTCATCCAGATGTTCTGCGATATCGTATCCGCCGTCCCACACATGACAAGTGTCCAGACATACACCCAAATGACTGTCAAGCTCGACTTTTTCTATGATCTGCTGCAATTCTTCGAAGTTTCGTCCTACCTCGGTTCCTTTTCCCGCCATCGTCTCAAGCAAAACCGTCGTGTGCTGCTCGGGCTTTAATATTTCATTCAGCATTTCTGCAATATAAGAAATCCCTGTCTCTGTACCCTGTTTCACATGACTCCCCGGATGAAAATTATAGCAGTTTCCCGGAATATATTCCATTCGCTCCAAGTCATCCGCCATCGTATTTTTCGCAAATTCCCGAAGCCCCGCATCCGCCGCACAGGCATTCAGCGTATACGGCGCATGTGCCAAAATCTGCTGTATATCATGTTCTTTTGTAAAAGTCAGAAATTTTTCTACATCGGCAGGGTCAATTGCTTTTGCCTTTCCGCCACGCGGATTTCTCGTAAAAAACTGAAACGTTCCCGCATGGATTCGTTCCGCTTCCTTTCCCATCGCCAAAAATCCCTTTGCCGAAGATAAATGACATCCGATTCGTAACATCTGATCCACTCCTTTCTTTTTGATATCTGCATATATCAAGGTGTCACCAACTGCTGTTCTGTAAAAAGCGCATGAATGATCGCCTGATAGCTCTGCAAATTCTGCGCTTTTCGAATTTTTTTCGTATATTTTTCTGCATTTGTAAAACTACATCCCATGTAATCCCAGAGCTCTTTCATACGAAACAGTACATTTCGCTCCCCGGACATAATTTCCACATACGCCGCCAAGATTTCGTCATGAAATGTCAGCAATGTCTCTTTTGTAACCGTATCCTTCCCTTTGATCACAGACACCAGATCCGGATGGCTCAGTATACCGCGTCCGAGCATAACCCCCTCCAGATTCGGGAAACGGCCGAGCAGTCGGTCATAATCCGCTTTCGTAAAAATATCCCCGTTATAAATTACCGGATGGTCACTTTTTTCCATCGCCAACTCAAACGCATCCCAATCAGGTGTATTTTTATAAAAGTCCTTGCGTGTCCGTGGGTGGACGATCACTTCCTTGATCGGATACCGGTTAAAAATTTCCAAAAGATCCTCAAACTCTTCTGCGTCGGCATATCCAATGCGCGTTTTTACGGAAATTTCCAACTGCGTATGCGAAAAAACCTCCTCAAAAAAACGCTCCAGTGCAAATGGGTCTGCCAGAAAACCGGCCCCCTTTCCTTTCGCTGTGACCGTTCCGGACGGACAGCCAAGATTCAGATTGATCTCCCGATATCCGAATGATGCGATCGATTCTGCCGTGTGTACAAAATCCTTGGCATTGCACGATAAGATTTGCGGTACCAATGCTACATTTTTGTTATGCTCCGGCAAAATATCATTTTTTTCCCGCGGTGTCAGTTTATTTTCGTGATTGCTTGATATAAACGGAGCAAAATATTTATCCACATCACCAAAATACTTTGCATAGGCACAGCGGTATGCATACCCGGTCACTCCCTCTAACGGTGCCAAATAAAACTTCATCGTTCTGTCCTTCCTGCTTTCCCTATTTTTTCGCCGAGAAGCACACGCGTCTCCGCATTCTTAGCCGAATTTTTTAAAATATCCGCATCGACAGTAACGGCATCCTTTTGAAAACATAAGATCACAGTCGATCCGCCAAATTCAAAATGTCCTTTTTCCTGTCCACGCTTCACCTTACATCGTTCATCCTCATTTACAATCTTCCCCACCATCAGAGCCCCCACTTCCATCATAAGAACCGTGCCGAAATGATCACTCTTCAATAGAGAATATTCCCGACTATTCTCTGTATAAATCGGATAAACATCATTTGCCATCGGATTCACCGTATGCAGCACCCCTGCAATTTTCCGGTTACGGGACTTTCTTCCACTGTCAACATAACAATAATGATGGTAATCCGAAACCGTCAGGCGAAATACCAGCATCTGACCGCCCTCAAATCGCTCTGCCAGTTTTTCATCCCGCAGCAGAGAATCCATGGTATACGTTCGATTTTTGATGGTAAATACCGCATCTTTCGTAATCGGATACACACTCAGACGGCTGTCACAAGGTGCGATCAACTCTTGTGGCTCTGCTGTGATCGGTCGCGCACCCTCCTTAATGCGTCGAGTAAAAAAGTCATTGTAGGAGCGATATTTTTTTTCTTCATATTCCTTTAGATCAATCTTATTTTTTTTCACAAACGGTTTGATTCCCACACAGGAAATCGGACTGTCCAGCACTGCACCGCCCAATTTTGATACCCACGGATGCACAAGTGCACGTAAAAGAAAGCGGCCCGGCTTTGTCCCATAGAGAAAAGCCAGAACCGTCTCCTGCGAAGTATCATTCGCGATGAGGCTGCCTGCACGATCAAATGTCTTCATACAGACCCTCCTTTTATTTCATTCGATTACTTAAGATCAATTCACGTCCTGCCGGTAAATGAATCAGATTTATTTTTGTAAAAATTAAAATGGCAAACAGGGCACAGCAGGCTGCCGCTGCCATCACACAGGTAGATTTTGCTGATGGTTTTTTTAACGGGAAATCCACAATAAACAATGTTCCCACGATCAGCATATTAAAAAATAACAATACTCTAAATACCGCCGTCGGGATAAAAAATCCGATCAGATATACAATTGGAAGTGCGATCGCCATCGAAGTGATCGGCAATCCGTGATAGTATTTTGTTGCACCCTCCTCTGTCTGCTGCCGCTTTGCCTCTAAAACATTAAAGTAAGCAAGGCGAATCACTGAGCAGATTCCATAATAGACAATGATGAATTTTCCCCAAATCCCATCCAATCCGAGACAATAGGTGATCATAGCCGGCAAAATACCGAAACAGACCACATCACACAAAGAATCGATCTGAACTCCAAACATTTTTTCTTCTTCTGAACGTCCTTTTTTCGTACGCGCAATTTTTCCATCAAACATATCGCAGATTCCGGACAATGCCAGACATGCGATTGCCACCCGAAACCTTCCATCGAGTGCCTGTGTCATTCCAAAAACTGAAATCCCCAAACTGATGTATGTAAGTATTACCGTGTAATCATAAAAACCTATCATAACGCCACTTCCTCTCTTTTCCCTCTTTCCTGTCTCCTACGTTGTTTCTTTTTTCTGTCCAATCGTAAGCTGTGCCACCACTGTCATCAGCGCACTGATGAGCAGCTGTGTATAATAAGCCAATCCACGGCTCACCACCATTGCCGGCAGTGTCAGTTGACCACAGATCGGCGCAAAGATTTTTAAAAACAGGGATTCGCTGATCCCCATTCCGCCCGGAAGCGGAAGCATATCCACCGCAACAGAGATCATTCCCTGAAGCAGCACAATTGTCACCACATCAGTTCCATTTATTCCAAATGACCTACAGGTCAGGTATGTCACATAAAATAAGAGTACTCGCTGCACAACCGTGATCAAAAATGCGATCACGACCACATGGGTATTTTCCCGAAAGAAATCAGCCACACCGCGATACTGCTCCATCGCACGCTCCACACGATCGATGATTTTCTTCTGAGATTTCAAAAGATGCAGTTTTCCCAAAAAACGAACGCCCACTTTCACAATAGACTCCGCCAGCGTCGGATGAAACACCAAAATCAGCATAAATGTCACACAAAAGACATTCAATGCGATTCCCAGATAGCACCAGCCCATCACCGGCTGCAGATACTGCATCACTTGTGGCGGACGAAACACGAAGACTCCGATTCCAAGCACCACGAGTACCATTTTATACGTAATGGTAACGATCATCAAAATCAAGGTCGCTACCGGTATACGGATCTGATCCTTTTTCATATAATAAATCTGTGCCGGCTGTCCACCCGTTGCTGACGGTGTGATCAAACTAAAGAAAAATCCGACAAACGAATACAGACAGCAATGTCCCATCTGCACGCTCTGCCCTGCTTTTCGCATCATATAAAAAATGATCACCGATTCTCCCAGAATAAACAGAACCACACAAAGTACTCCAAAAAGCCAATAACGGATATCCGCCTGTGCCATACAATCCGACAACTGCGACAGATCCTGTCCGTGAAACACACCATAGATCGTCAATCCAAATACTAATATCAAAAATAAGATATTCAGTATGCTTTTTTTCTTATCCATCATAACTGTAATCTCCAAATATTTTCTGTCCAAGACGCCCGAATATCCACTCTAATTTTTGATATAAATTACAATGCATAGATATCCAGTAACATAGTTCCGCGATCGCTACACCTCCGATCACATCCAAAAGATAATGCTGTTTTGTAAACTGTGTCGAGGCAAACACCAGACACGCAAACACACAGGAAAACACTTTATACCAACGCGGAACTTTTTTACTTTTTCGGATGCCGATAAAGCAAAACCAGCTCACCAGACAGTGCACCGACGGAAACAGATTCGTCGGCAGATCCAATTGATAGATCGATCTGACCAGCCAGGAAGCAAATCCCGTTCCAGTTACTTCCGGTCGAACCGTTGTGGTCGGCAGAAAAACAAAAAACAATCCGCAGATGACGCGTGATAACATATCTGCCGTTGCAAATCGAAACCATTCTTCCTTCCCCTCACGGGTGATCAGGATATAATTGGCTGCCCAAAACGCAAAACATATGACATATACAAAAATCCACTCCGGAACAAACGGAATCTTCTCATCCAAAGGAATCGACAGCTCATAATGGTACGCATGTTTCATACAAATCTGCGTCCCCGTATAAATGATGCTGTTCCATAAAAAACAAGTGATCAACGAACAGACTGCATACGACGGGATCCACGGTTCGATCCATTTTTGATACCATATGGCAAATCTATTTTTCATTTTCATCCTTCTCTGTCCTTTTCTTTTTCCTCACCAAAAAGCCATTGTAACAGATTTTTTTTCAAAATGGAATATCTCTCTCTCATTTTATTCATTCTTTTTCCTCCCGCCTGCGAATCCTCCCTTCATTCGCATAGTACTATCATACCCGTTTTTCCCTATTTATGCAATAAACTTTTCTGTTTGCGCCGCTTTAGCCAAATTGGTTCAAATTCACTGTGCATCATTCTGACCACCTGATTGGAATCTCCCGGCTCGATCAGATGCGTATACTGATCCGGAATACTGCCAAACGTCATGATTTCTTTGACATCCAGATTCTGAGTCAGATATTTGATCATATGTTTTTTGGATGCATTCTTATTATAGATTTTCAGATACCAGTATCCTGGATAATCCTCTGATTCATAAAACAGCATCTTTAATTTTTCTCCATATCCCTGCTGCAGAAGACTCTGATAAAATGCTTCCAGCTTTTCTTTTTTCTCCAACAGCATAAAATAGACGACCTCTTCCCCATCCGGGAGTGGTCTTCGAACATAATTTCGATACGGTGACCGACGCAGTTTCTGCACCATCTCTGTATTTACTTCATCCAAATTTTTCGGATAATAGATTAAAAGCAGATCGTCCATGATCACATTACAATAACAAGAAAGTCCGCTTTTTTGTACCAGATCAAAAATTTCCCGTGACATAGAAGGCGAGATCACATACGCTCGCAGATAGCGTTTTTCCACACTGTCATACAAAACAGCTCCATCCATTGCGATCACCGGCAATTTTAAACGGATCTCCTGCAAAGGTTCGAGCAGCGATGCCGGTGTTCGAAGCGTCGAAATCGTAAACAAAGCACCGTCATCGATCATTCGATTCAACTCTACAATACTGTAAGAAGACATATTATCATTTTTATTCAAAAGTGTATCGTCCAATCCGGATACAAACAATATATCCCGTCTGCGATGTACCGGCAACGTGATCGAATTGACCGTTACTCCCACGAAAATACCGATCATCGTATCCAGAAAACGATTCCAGACGAACAGATACGGGTTCACGTCTGTAAAATGGATCACAACAATACTCAAAAATACAACGCAGGAAAAATACGATGCCTGCTTCTTCTTTATTAAAACAGTCGTGTATAAAACCACAACGATCATTACAGAGACAAAAAGTGCATATGCGATCTCCATTTTCCTCGAATTCATATCCCAACGCATCGTTACCAAAAGCACCACCAGTCCATACAGTGCCCCAAGCGTGGTACCGATGCTTCGCTGAAATGCTTTCGCTTTCGTATTCTCTTTATAACTCTGCATACACCAAAGCGCTGCCAGCTGTGAGTAAAACACGATTCCGGCATTTCCACGCAGCATGGAGATCAAAAAGCAGATCCATACTGCCAGCGCAGATTTTATGATTCGCATCCCGATTCCGGGAATCTGAATTTTTTTCTTTGTTTCTTTCATAACTTTACTCCAAAAAGAGCACTCTGCTTTCTCTTTACAAAGCGCCCTTTTTTTAAAACTCCTCTAACTCTTCCAAAAACTTCCGAAATTCTTCCTTTGATTTCTCGATTCGCGCATGATCGTAGCTATCTAATGCCTCTTCATATTTATGCAGCGCAGATTCGATATAAAGCCGTTTTTCTCCCAGACTTTCTTCATACAGGCGCTCCCCTCTTAAAAGAAGGTACTTATTTTCTTCCCGGTCACGCGGGTGAATTTTTAAATAGGAAAGTGTCTCAAACCGCTGACGGATCTCCTCGTCTGTCATATCTACATTCTGCCCGCGAAATACCTGTCGGGTAACCTGATTGGTAGAGACGACTTTTACTTCCACTTCCAAAATGGAGTTAATATCATATGTATACGTCAGATCAACCGCTTCCTCGCCCGCTTTTCCTGCCGGGATCTCCACCGTCAGCTCGCCAAGCGAAAGATTATTTGCTGCCAGACGGCTCTCGCCCTGCAGAACATGCACGCGAATCTGTGTCTGGTTATCCTTCACCGTATACAGCCGCTCGGTCCGGCTGGTCGGAATCACCGTATTACGCTCGATGATGGGGCAAAATACCCCTTCCTCATAGCGTCCCTTATCCCACTCGCGCACAACTTCCGTGCCAAGTGTAAATGGGCAGACATCCGTCAGCACGACCTCCTTGATCGCATCTTTTCGCTCTTTCATGGCTCCCTGGATCGCCGCCCCGAGTGCCACTGCCTCATCCGGATTGATGTTGGTATCCGGCAGAGTCTTGAACAGTTTTCCGACAAAACGTCGAACCACCGGGCTTTTCGTTGCTCCGCCTACCAGTACGACCTTGTCGATATCCGAAAGATGAATGTGTGCATCCGAAAGGCTTCGCTTTACCGGCTGCCGAATCTTATCAAGCAGGTCATGACAGGCCGTCTCATAGGCATTCAGATCCAGTTCAAACGGATATTCCTTGTCTTTGACTTTACACTTCATGGAAGAAGTCCGTCCTTTCGAAAATCCACGTTTACACATCTCACATTGTTTGTGAATATGGCGCAGAGTCTTTTCACTCAACGTCATCCGGTCTAATTCCGGATACTTTTCAAAAAATAAATCCTCCAATACATTTGTAAAGTCCTCGCCGCCCAGATAATTATCTCCTGCAACTGCACGCACTTCCAAAATCGTATCCATCAACTCCAGGATCGAAACATCAAATGTTCCGCCTCCTAAGTCAAATACTAGAAAGCGAGCATCTTTTTTGCTCTGATATAAACCATATGCAATGGCAGCCGCTGTCGGCTCACTGATGATACGTTCCACCTTTAATCCTGCCAGTTCTCCGGCACGCTTCGTTGCACGACGTCTGGCATCATTAAAATAAGCCGGCACACTGATGACTGCCTCCTCCACGGTTTCTCCCAAATATGCCTCTGCATCTTCCTTTAATGCGCGCAGCACAAAAGAAGACAGTTCTTCTGCCGTGAATTCCCGGTGCAGAAGCTTAAATTTCTTCTTACTTCCCATATCCCGTTTGAACACACTTGCCGTGCTGCCCGGAAATAAAAGATTTCGTTCTACCGCGGAATCTCCTACATAAATCTGTTCTTCTTCATCCATGCTGACAACCGATGGTGTCAATGATTTTCCAAGACGGTTCGGTATGATCTTCGGTCCGTCATCCGTAAAATAAGCGGCAAGGCTGTTTGTCGTTCCCAAATCAATTCCAATGATCATCCTGCTGCCTCCTTTCTTATCATTTTTGTTTTGTTATTTTTCTTTCTACATAACGCACGCAGTTTTTCGTTTCAATATCATTCGGCACAATTTCTAATACTTTTCGATAGCATGTCAATGCCGCATCATACTCTTCCCGAAGCTCATATAACAGCCCCAGATATAAATAGCTCTCGAAGCATTCCCGATTCCGGCAGTTTCGACATCGAAGCATCTGCCCCATTTTCCGAAACATCTGTTCCGTTTTCTCTGTCTGCCCCAAACAAAAATAGATCCAGCCAAACACACCGTACCTTTGGGGCGAACGTGGTTCAAAGTCGAGAAATTCTTCCTCGGTTCCTTGATTCGACTGTGCAAACATCTCCTTTGCGCGACTTGCATAATTTTTTGCTGCTGCACGATCCCCCAGCATCACATAGGCTCTTGCGATTTTTGCATAAAGTCCAAATAATTCGACTGGTTCCTTTTCAAACACCGTCGCCCGCTTATACGACGCGATCGCTTTTCGAAATTCCCGCTCATCCGTATATAAATTTCCAAGATTCTCATAGGCACTGCTCTTTGCCTCCGCATCCGCCGCCTTAATGCGTTTCTTATAAAAACGGACCGCTTTTCGCTTTTCTCCGTTCTGCAGGCAGATGTCCCCTAAATTTGTATAGTATTCTTCCCTGCCTTTTGCATGCTCATATGCCTCTCGTGCTTTTTCCATATTTCCTTCATTATAGTAAGTATCTCCTATCTCTTCCCACAAAGACAGGTCATCCGGAAACATCTCCAGATTTTTTTCATAGCATGCTCTGGTCTTTGCGAAATCCTGCTGTGCCTCATAGCAGTCCGCCATGTTGCCATACGGCAGTTTCTCGGATGTCTGCATACACGCAGCCGCTTTGTTCAGACACTCTACCGCCTTTTCAAAATCGCCTAAATACTTATAACAACATCCAAGATTATTCCATGCCGCCCAGTCCTCCGGTATAAATTCCAGCGCCTTTTCAAAGTCAGCAATTGCTTCTTTTAAATCATATGCATCCATATAGATCAGACCGCGGTTCACATAATAGTAGCCGCTTTCCTGCGATTCCAACTGCTTTGTCGCATAGTGGATCGCTTTTTCATAATCTTTTTTATGATAATGCCTCTGATATTTTTCCGCATAATAATCAGATAGTTTCTCATTGGCATCCCGATAAAGCGCATCCCGTTTTAAACATTCCCGATAACGAGAAAGCGCTTTTCTCTGCTGTCCGAGTGCTTCATAACATCGCCCTTGGGCATAAAAAATATCGGGTGCTTTCTCATATGCCGTTTGTGCCATTGCATATTCTTCCAGTGCTTTTTCGTATTCTTCCATATCCTGATAGATATGCCCTCGCACCAAGCGATACTGCATCCGCTTTGGATTCTGTACAAGTGCCTTTTGCAGCATTTCCAACGCCTGCGCAAATTTGTTCTGATTCCAGTACAAAACAGCACGTTCAAATGCCACCTCAGAAACATCCTCCAGATCGTGTTTTTCGCCTTTTTCCAGCATGATATCCAGCTCATCCAATAGCTCAAACATCTGTTTGTACGCTTCTGCACTCGTCTCTAAATTTCGTAGGATCTTCACCTCATACAGCTTCATCCACGGCGAAAATTCAACTTCATTTTCCTTTGCACGATCCAACACACCCTTTGCGTCTTTGTACTGCCCATACTGAAAAAAGACCATCGCAGCATACAGATACGGTTTATAATATCCAGGAAAAATACTGATCGCACGATAATAATTATCCACCACTTCCTGTCCGCGGTACAGATAATAGTACGCCTCCTGTTGGATCAGATAAGCCGGATAAAACGTATCATCTTCTGCAAGGATCTGTTCGGAAATCGCAATTGCTTTTTCATACTCTTTCTGTTCTAAGATCTGATTTGCCAAAAACTGCATTCCATTTAATTTTTCTGCCGGATCTTTATAATTTGCGATCGCTTTTTGCATCATGGCATACCCGTCTTCATTTCGTCCCGCTTTATAATAACAGCTGCCCAACGTATGGCAGGCACGACCGCGTCTGGAGATCCGCTTGCGTGTTTTCTCCGTTCCGTCATCCGTCAGCGCTTCATTTAGCTTCAGCCACTTTTCCAGATATGGAATCGCCTTCTGGTATTCCTCCATCTGATACAACAAACAGCCAAACAGATTATTATAATCGTATAAATGCTCCTCATCCGGCTCAAGTTCTGTCAGAAGCTTCTTTGCCTCATCAAAATGATCATTCTGAAACAGATTCCAGCCAAGCTCCAACGGAAGTTCCTGTCCCGGAAAGTGCTCATCCTCTTTTCCCTCGGCAAGCTCCTCCTTAAACTGAGCGATCAGGTGGTCATTTGCCTCATGGATCATCTGAACCGCTTCCTCATTTCGATCATCCAGATCCATCAGCTCCAAAAGCTGTTCTTTTGCTTCATAGTAGTCTTCTTTTTCCAAAAGATAGCGGCAGTAGTCAAATTTTGCCCGATAATACTTTGGCTCTTCTTCCAGAATCTGCTCCCAGAGTGCAGCCGCTCTCTCTTTTTCCCCAGCTTCATACAGTGCTTCTCCGACATACAGCCATGCATAGAGCAACGAAACGTCTGTGCGCTGATACCAGTCTTTCTCCATTACAGATCTTGCCAGTGATACTGCTCGCTCTTTTTTCCCTGTTGCAAGGAAAAAGCGGATCCACTCAATATCTTCAAACGGATGGTACACACTGTATGCCTCCAGATCAGACAGATTCTGCTCGATCTCCTCCAGTTCGCCCGCATCCAGTTTCCGCTTAATAGAAAAATATGCCTCCAAATATGTATCTGTACTGCTTCCGTCCTCTTCCAGATCACGGTAATCCAACAATTCATACGGTAAAAATGTTTCGTTTTCTATATAATAGCAGACATAATTTAAAAAATTCGCAGGAAACACCTGCTTTAAATCTTCGATCTCTGCCACGATATCAAAGGTATCTCCGATCAGTTTCCAGACTGCATGTGGCAGCTGCACATGATCCATCAGATATACCAGAAGTTTCTCGCGTGTTTCTAATTCCGTATCCAGCCCCACGCACACCTCATCCTCTAACAGTTCCTTCCATTTTTCGCAATCTGCGCGTGAATGGATATCTTGATAAATTGCATCCACTTTTTGAATCCAGCAGTCGATTTCTGTCTTTGGTTCTTCCTCTTCTTTCGCTGTCTCGTCCGGTTTTCTTGCATAGACAAGTGCTTCCTCATAAGCTTGTCGAAGCCGCTGAAATCCCTGCGGATCATCTTCCGGATTGGTATGACGCAGTTGTTCATGATACGCACGGCGAATTTCTCCCTCATCTTTTGTCTCCATAATCCCCAACACATGAAAGATAACTTCCTTCTCCATCCCCAAATACCTTCTTTCTATGTATCTATCTCCTGCAAGTCTATTCGGTTTTTCTGGCTCTAAGTCCCTTTGCCCCCGCAAAATAGACTTATACAGTTGTCATCATACCATAAACTACCATATAGAGACAAGCCCAAAGCCTAAGAAAGTGAATTTTAAAGATTTGTTGCTCCGATAAGCTCTGCACGTGCAAGTGCAGAGTCGATGTGATCACAAAAATTATCGACACCGACCGCTTCGACAAAACCACTCTTTTCCATAAGCTTCCTTGGCTGTTCATTTACATGGGAAAGGATCAATGTAATGTGGTTTTTCATACAGCGCTGATGTATTTTCTTTAACGAACGCATGGCAGTGGCATCAATGGCAGGTACCCCACGCATACGAAGAATCAAAATTTCTTTTTTTTCATCAAAAATCATCTCGGTAAATTTATCGGTCATACCAAAAAACATCGGCCCATTGATTTCATAGACCAGCGTATTTTTGGGAACCACACGAAGATTAATGTTATCGACATCCTCATCCTCATCATCAATATATGTCCAGCCGCCAACTTCGGTCACTTCTGCCATCCGTTTCATAAACAAAAGCGAAGCCAGTATCAGTCCGACACCGATTGCTATGACAAGGTCAAAAACAACCGTGAGCACCAACGTTGTGATCAGTACCAGAGAATCGCTTTTTGGCGCATGTTTTACTAATTCGACGCACTCACGCCAACTGCTCATATTATAGGCAACCTGGAATAGAATTGCTGCAATACATGGCATCGGAATCAAAGCCGCATATGGCATCAATACAACAAGAATAAATAACAATGTAACCGCATGGATCATCCCGGCGATCGGGGTACGTCCTCCGTTCTTGATATTTGCAGCCGTACGAGCGATCGCACCGGTGGCTGGAATACCGCCAAACAAGGCAGATCCTATGTTTCCGGCACCCTGCGCGATCAATTCCATATTCGAATTGTGTTTGCTTCCGATCATACCATCTGCAACAACCGCGGAAAGAAGCGATTCGATGGCCGCTAAAATGGCGATCGTAAATGCGTTTGGCACAACCGCACGGATCTTTTCAAGCGTAATGGCCGGCATTTTAAAACTTGGAAGATCAGAGGTGATCGTATAAAGGTCTCCGATCGTATTTACACGTAAATCGAAAAATTTGACAAGGCATGCACAGACAATCACTGCGATCAATGAACCCGGTATTTTCTGCGATACCTTTGGCCAAAAGATCAAGATCAACAGCGCTATGACACCGATGATGCATGCCTGCAGATTAAATGTAGAGATGCTTCGCCCAATCTCTACGACTTTTTCCATCGTCTCAACCGGCGCATGCTGAAACGTCAGTCCGAGAAAATCTTTGATCTGTCCGATCAGAATCGTGATAGCAATTCCAAACGTAAATCCCGCTGTAATCGTATATGGAATAAAACGGATCAGACTGCCGAGACGAAAAATACCCATCAGAATCAGAAGAATACCGGCAAGTATAGTGGCAATGATCAGTCCATCCATCCCCTCCGTTGCGACAATCCCCGCGACGATCGATGCAAATGCCGCCGTCGGACCTGCTATCTGCACACGACTTCCACCGAGAAACGAAATGATAAATCCTGCCACGATCGCAGTATAAATTCCCTGTTGTGGACCAACGCCGGAAGCAAGTGCCAATGCGATCGACAACGGCAATGCAATAATGGCTACGATGATACCAGAGACGAGGTCTTTTCCAAATTGCGCTTTGGAATAGTTTCTCATCACAGAAAATAGCTTTGGTTTCAATGTTTCTTTGTGTTCCATAACATAACTCCTTAAAAAAATACTATATTTCCTGCTTGCTGCACACAAAAAAACTGCCCCGCGGCAGTCTTCGTGGAAAAGCATAACATAAAGTGCATGAGATACACGCACTATCTTTCACTATAATTCCAAAAAATTAATATTGCAAGATGAAAATGACATTTTTGTCAAATTTTGTTGACAATGCCGATGATTTGTAACGGATCATAAAAGAATTTGTTAAAAAGCCTCACGCCTGTCCGGCTGCAAAACGGAGGCTGCAACAGCCTCCGTTATACACTCCGATCCACTCTATTCTTTGAACCCGCCTTATCTATCGGTACCTTACATAATATTTTTTTAATTGTCCAAAATAAGAAACGGTTATTTTCTTCTGATACCTGTCTTTATCGGAATCTTCCACTTTTACCTCTTTTCCATCACATTCTTTTTCCATCGAAAGTATCCACTCCTGATCAAGGTCCACCTTTTCTCCATACATATTTATGATATTAGACGAAGTCACTTTAAAATAATTGCTGCCACTATCCATTCCAGATTTGTAAAGCGGATACACCTGATCCCCGATTTTAATCTCTTTGATATTCCATACATCCTCATGCATCTGATACTGTACATTCAGATATTTCTTCTTTCCTTGATATTCCATTCGGATTTTTGCGTAAGAATCATTTCGGTTACTATTCAAAACCTGATATTTTATATCCATTCCTTCTGCAAACCCAAGCTGTAAATCCTTCACCAGATCACCATCGAACGTTTCTGTCGGTCCAAAAAGCTTCAATGTGTCACTAGAAACCGTATAATAATACGGATGAATCGTACCATCTGCCGCTTTCTTTTCGGATGCAAATACTGTATCACCAACCGTGACTGACTGCATATGCCATACACTCTCTGCCAGTTCTGTCTGAATCTTATATCGTTTCGTATAGGTTTCTGTTCCCCCTTGATAGCTCAGTGTTACAATCTGGTCTTCATCCGGCCCGCTGACGGTTGTGAGTGGGTTTTTGGGTTTTACTTCTATATTCGAGGAGCCATCCAACGAAGAACCATATACTGTCAACTTTCTTTCATACGCTCCATCAAACACATACTCTGATCCTATATCGTCCTCACGGTCATACTGAAACTGTCCATCTGATTTTCCAGCTGTGTATGTTTTTCCATCTACGATCACCGAGTCAATGTTAAAAACTGCATTTATAAGCTTCCACTTTATATAGTACACTTTCGTTTCTTTTCCATCGCGATAGGTAAACGTGACCGTTTTGTCATAATCCGGTTTATCCGAATCTGCAATGCGCGCTGTTGCATCTTTCTGGTTTGTCTCAAACTTTAGCTGATTCCACTTCGTTGGTTTTTGTAATCCATTTAGAATCAACACATCGTAACGGACGCCATTCTTCGTTTTCCAATCTTCATCAAAATCCGGCTTCATTTCGTTCCCATTATGAACATATTGTATTTCGCCATCCACAATCTTCTCTACTTTGAGCGTACTTTCCTCTTCATCCGATGATTCTGATGCCTTTTCTTCCGGAACATAGTATGTCTGTGACTGTTTCGTTTCTTTATCCGTAAGAACGACCTCTTTTACATAATCTGTCAACGAACTATCCTTGATTTCTACCACCGTACTCTTTTTTACCGGCACAAGACTTAGTTCATCTTCTTTCAAAAAGTCATTCACATACAGGATTTGATTTCCCTTTGCATCGCTTTTGATATACCACGTTTCTTCTTTTCCATTTCGGTAAACATCCAAAATCTTTGGCGTTGCTTTTGTCTTATTTTCCGTAAAAGAAAGATATGCCGTCGACGTTTTTCCATTCGCACTGAATGTTATTTTTTTCTCATACGCCTGCTTGTCCGATGCCATCACAGTTGCCTGTGTATCCTTGCGGGCCGGAATCACTTCCACATTCTGTCCTTCCTGATAATCGCTTTCAACGTTCCACACGTACCCTACCGAAGAATCATACTTTCTCGTCGGCGTGTAGATTTTCCCATCCAGTTTCACCTGATACAAATCCCAAAGACTATCTTCCATGCTGTAATCTACATAATAAACAACCGTTTTTGCACCCGGCATAGAAATCGTCACTTGCTTGGCATAACTGCTGTTCTGCATTTTTTCATACTTTACAGAAGCTCCCTCTTGATTTGGAATTACCTGAAATGCCTCCGTTAATCCATTCGGCGATTCTCCTCGAATGCTCAGATGATAGACAAGATTTCCATCTTTTTCTTCGCGATATTTGATAGAATAGGAATAAATTTCATTCTCTCCATCCGACACAGATTTAATTCCTAATGTAGGCTCTTTCTCTGCGATCACGATCTGATTGATCTTCCATACCACCGTATAGCTGTTTGCTGCCTGCACAGATACTTCATGCGTATATCCGGCCTCATCTGACTTTCGTATATCCACGACCTTGCTGGTCACATCCGGTACCTCATACCACACATTCTCTACATCTTTTTGTCTGATCACATAATCTGCATGGCAAAATTCATAATCAAAACTCCAATAGTGTGTCAACGATCTGCTTCCCAATTTTATATACATTGTGATCGAATTATAGCATGCTGTTTTCCATGCTTGTAAAATGTTCACCTGCTCCTGCATTCCCTGTTTCTTTTCCACTGCCTCCTCTGCCGTCTGAATCATCTGTTCGACTTTTTTTCTTTCACTTTCATCCGTAAAACCCTGTTTCATTTTTTTTACGATCTGGATCAGTCCTTCTAATTTTGACTGCAGCGGATCCTTCGGTGTACTACTTTCTGAGGAAGGTTTCTCAGACACAGATTCCTTTGGTGTTGAAACCGTACTCGGTTTCACTTGTGGTATACTGCTGCTTTCCGACGGACTGGATGGTGTCATTGCCGGCATTTCTTTACTTGGCTGCTGCATGCTCGGCGTTTCTTCAGACGGTTTTGAAGCTGATGGGATGTCTGTCCCTGGTTTTGCCTCGGATGGTTTTGATTCCGATGGTTTTGATTCCGATGGTTTTGCCTCGGACGGTTTTGCCTCGGATGGTTTTGTTTCCGATGGTTTTGCCTCAGACGGTTTTGCCTCGGATGGTTTCGATTCCGATGGTTTTGCCTCGGATGGTTTTGCCTCGGACGGTTTTGATGTCGATGGTTTTGTTTCTTCTACTACAGTGACCGGAATCGACGCTTTTTTCTTCGTGTTCTTTACCTGTGCCACGATCTTCGCTTTTCCTGGTTTTTTTGCAACGATCAATCCTTTCGAATCGACTGTTACAATTTCTGTATTACTGGATTTATATACCACTTTTCTGTACGATGCATTTAACGGGAAAATTCTCACTTTTAACTGCATTTTCTGTTTCACTTTTACCGATACCTTACTCGGTGAAAGTTTTACTTTTGAAACCGGTATCAGCACCTTTACTGTACAGCTGGCACTTTTTTTCTTTCCACCACTTTTTGCTGTAACCGTAATTTTTGCAGTTCCCTTTTTTTTGGCCGTGATCTTTCCATTTTGACTAACACTTACAACAGACTTTTTGCTGCTTTTCCATTGAAGATTTGCCTTCCTTGCTGATTTTGGAGAAATCGTCACTTTTAACATTGCGCTCTTTCCCTTATCCAATAGCAATGTTTTTTTACTTAATTTCACTGACTTTACGGCAACTGTCTTTTTTGTTGTTGCTGCTTCTACTACTGTTGTCGGCATGCACTGCGTCACAATCATTGTCAACAATAATAAAAATGCAAGACAGCGTTTCCCTAGAAACTTCTTCATTTCCTTTCCTCTCTTTCCATTTCTTCCCATAATTTCAATTTACATCAAAATCCTACCATGCACTCCCAGCTTTATCAATAACTATTTTTTCTGACACTGTTACTTCACTAAGGAATACGGATACCTGCCCAACCGAACAATACACGCGTTTTTTTCTTGATACCCGAAATGATATAAGCCACATCCGTAGGGGCCTTTCCATACCCTTTGCCTGGCACCGTGAATTCCCAGACTACCAAACCCAGAAATGGATGTTGGAATAACACGGACGGTTGGTGTCAAACCCATTTGAAGTTCGCCTACGGCAAAAGGACTGGATTTTGGCTGTTCGGCTTCATTTGCCCGTAGCCTCGCAGCCAAGTGCAAGTCTCGGAATCGAAGAGTAATATCCATTTCTATTTTTCACGTAACTTTCTAAAAATCTCTTGCATTTTTTCCGAAACCATGCTACCCTATTGTGGAAATTTTCTTTCACCCCTTCCATCCTTCCGATGGAACAACCGGAGTGTTCCGCTTCGGAAAATCCCTAAACAAACCATAGAACAACAAACAACTCTTTGTTTTCTAAAAAAGTTTCTGCGTTTCTATTTTTCACATAAATATAAATAAAATCTAGGATTTTCCCACTTTTTGTGCTAAGATAAAAGAAAAACGTATCAGGCTGCGGATTTCCAAGCGCACCACTCCGTCAAAGAAGATTTCCCAACAAACCAACGAAAGGAGCTTCTTATGACAGAAAACAGAAGCAGCCGGACACCAATCATCCGTCAAAAAAAGTACGAAGAACTGACCATCACCGATGACTTCATGTTCTGCAAGATCATGACCACACACCCACGACTCTGCAAACACCTTTTGGAAATGATCCTCAAAGTGAAAATCAAAGAGATTCAATTTTCAGAATCACAGAAAACGATCGACCTAACTGCCGACTCCAAGAGCGTACGGCTCGATGTGTACGTGGACGATGAAAAAGGAACCGTCTACGACATCGAAATGCAGACATCATCGAATTTCAATCTGCCCAAACGCTCACGCTATTATCAAGGCATGCTCGATCTGAACCTGCTGGAAAAAGGTGTGGATTACCGACAACTGCCGAAAACATTTGTGATCTTCATCTGCACCTTTGACCCGTTTGGAAAACAATTGCCAATCTACACCTTCAGCAATCGTTGTCACGAATCAGACGGACTGGAATTAGGTGATGAAACACAAAAAGTGTTCTTAAATC
>JBJENW010000298.1:0-8659 GCA_051880395.1 Lachnospiraceae bacterium
AAATATGTAATCGGATTCTGTGCACTTTGATTCACTTTTAACCCAGCAATTGATTTATACAGATAAAAATCCTCTGCCTCATCCCTCGGCTCATTATTCTCAAATCCCTCGTCAACAAAAAACACTCTATTCTCCATTTTTGATGTCAACTGAATATCCTGTCTCGGCAATTTATCGTGAGCATCTTTACATACATACCACTCTGTCGGCTTATACACAGCAACTATCAAAGAATTATACACGCCAAAAACATACTCTACTTTCTTCACTCTTTTAAGGGAAGCCCGCCAAACACCACGTACAGAATCGTAAAGTTCGTCCTCTGACATTTCTTTTTGATAAAGCTGATTTATCTTAATAATCATAATCTTATGTCGAATATCTGATTGCTGTAATTCTTCAGCACCGTATATTTTTTCAAAATCATCTACCAACAAAGCTTCCGTAGAATGATGTCCTGCAACAATATTTGTTAATCCAATATCATCAATATAGTTAAACACATTAATCAGTGCTGCTTCTGCCGCAAAAGCTTCCGACTCTGTCAGGTTACAATTGATAATGATTTTCTTAACTTCAAGACCTGTTGCATTTATCTCAGCTATCGTTTTTAATTTCAATTTTTCACTATCTGGATTTCCCAAACTTTCTTTTTCGTGTTCAAAAACTCTCTGTCCTGTTCCTTTTCCAATGTAGAAGAGCTTTTTATTTCTGGGATCTATCAATCCATAAACATAATATTCTCCTAGAGCTAATAAACTTTTCTCCGAAAACTTATCCATATCTCATTTTCCCTCCTGTTTCAAATAACTAAAGTATTCACCCAAAGAAATATACTCATCTCTATCACCAGGATCCACATAATAAAACTCACTGTCACACTCTCGATAAAACAAGATATACTATCTCACTTTACTTAAACAAAGTATAACATCTATATATTTGCAATTCAATCTAGGCATCATAAAAGGCCGGAACCCTCCGACCTTTCCTTTTTCCTCTATTCATTTCACCACATATACTGCTCTCACAAACCGTTCTATTTTATTACTACCATATGTATGGTACTTTTACTAACTCCAAACTGTTTCGCCGTCTGCCTCACTGTCGCCTTATGGTCAATGATATAGTACGCAATCTCTACCGCTCGTTCCTCAATATAATCTTTCATAGAAAACCCCTGCATTCATCGTTTTTACAATGTATGCAGGGGTAGGTAGCAATATGCGGCAACACGATCATACAAAATAAACTTAATAATATTATTTGACTACTTCATTTTACTTATCTTTTCACACGTGCTCCAGCACCATTCATAATTGCTTCCACTTCTTTTTTGCTTGCCATCGTAGTATCCCCAGGTGTCGTCATTGCTAACGCTCCGTGAGCCGCACCATAATTTACAGCTGTTTTTGCATCTTCAAAAGTCATCAGACCATAGATTAGTCCCGAAGCAAAGGAATCTCCGCCACCTACACGATCCATAATTTCTAATCCTTTATATTCATTAGACTGATATATTTCTCCGTCAGACCAACAAATAGCACTCCAATCATTAACAGTGGCAGTTTTCACTTCACGAAGAGTTGTTGCAACCGCTTTAAAATTAGGATAAACTTCTGCAGCATGATTAATCATTTTTTTGTAACCTTCCAGATTGAGTTCTTTCAGGCTCTTATCATTTCCTTCAACTTCAAGTCCAAGACACGCTGTAAAGTCTTCTTCGTTCCCTATCATAACGTCCACATATTTTGCAATTTCTTTATTAACTTCCTGTGCCTTTTCAAGACCCCCAATTGCGCTCCACATGGAAGGACGGTAATTTAAATCGTAAGATACCACTGTGCCATATTTCTTAGCAGTCTTGATAGCTGTCAGAACTGTTTCACAGGACTGTTCGGATAAGGCCGCATATATTCCTCCAGTATGTAACCAGCGAACTCCCAGCTCACCAAAAATATATTCAAAATCAAAATCTTCTGGTGTTGCTTTGGAAATCGCAGTATTAGCACGGTCAGAACATCCTACTGCTCCACGAATTCCAAATCCTCTTTCTGTAAAGTTCAGACCATTGCGACAAATCCTTCCGATTCCATCAGTTTTCATCCATTTAATCAATGACGTATCTACACCACCTTGCAGGATAAAATCCTCCATCAACATACCCACTTCATTTTCTGCAAAAGCTGTAATTACGGCTGTTTTTAACCCGAAACAACGTCTTAGGCCACGAACTACATTATATTCTCCGCCGCCTTCCCACGCGCGAAAGCTGCGTGCAGTGCGAATTCTTCCTTCACCCGGATCCAGTCTTAACATAACTTCTCCAAGAGACACCACGTCAAATGTGCATTCCTTTTTGGTTTTCAAATTAAGATTCATATTCTTCCTCCGATTCTAACTTATTTCAATTTATCCACGAACAGATTTCACCAATTCTACCGCTTCTTTGGTCATCTCAGTAATCTTATCGAATTCACCTTTTTCGATCATATCACCTTTTACCATCCAACTTCCTCCGCAACAGATAATCTTTTCAAATCCAAGATAATCTTTCAAATTCTTTGTGCTGATTCCTCCGGTAGGCATAAATTTCAACATCGTATACGGTGCTGCCATTGCTTTCAGCATCTGGAGACCACCAGCCTGCTCTGCCGGGAAAAATTTTACAACTCTCATTCCTCGCTTTACTGCTTTTGCCACCTCAGAAGGAGTAACACATCCAGGTAAAACAGGAATATTATTTTCCAGGCAATAGTCTACGATTTCCGGATCAAACCCAGGACTTACAATAAATTTAGCCCCTGCTTCTACAGCTCGTTTTACCTGTTCTATTGTCAGAACAGTACCTGCTCCTACCAACATTTCCGGATATTTGCTGCACATTATACGAATTGATTCTTCCGCTGCCGCTGTACGGAAAGTCACTTCTGCGCATGGAAGTCCCCCCTTTATAAGCGCCTCTGCAAGTGGTATTGCATCTTTCGCATCGTTCAACACAACTACCGGAACGACTCCGTAACCATAAAATTGTTCTTCAAGTGTTTTTATTATTTTTTCCATATTCTTTTCTATTCCTTTCCTATCGTCTTATATCGAAACTCATATCCATCAGGCTACGAATAGCTGATGCGTCATCTGTAATATTTCCATCTCCTCGTATTGTATGTTTAATAGCACTGCTTGCCACTGCAAAATTAATCATATCCATGGGTTCATAATTATTTATCATTGCATAAATCAGACCGCTAGCGAAAGCATCTCCTCCACCTACACGATCTAATATATTAAAAGTAAACAACTTGCTTTCGTATGTTTTTCCCTGATACCACATAAAGGCTTTCAGACTATTTTCACTCCCACTGTGGGCATATCGCACATGTCGGGCAATACATTTCAAATTGGGATATTTGCAGACAAACGCCCGGAACACTTCATCCTGCTGTTTGTAATCTGGCTGCA
Source organism: Lachnospiraceae bacterium (assembly GCA_051880395.1). Taxonomy (GTDB): domain Bacteria; phylum Bacillota; class Clostridia; order Lachnospirales; family Lachnospiraceae; genus JBJENW01. The sequence continues at coordinate 3,463 of JBJENW010000298.1, forward strand.
GAGGGATATCATCCTTCACATCACCTTTACTGTGATCTCCATCATCTTTCCAAAGATGATAAGGTTCTATCCCAAGTAATATATCCACATACGGGAGACACTGAGTACAAAAATCTCTGGCTTCTTCCCAAGTCCATAAAGTACTTCTGAAATTTCCGTCAAAACTTACCGTAAGTCCTTTTTCTTTAGCAATCTTAAGACAAGTGAAAATCATTTCCCGACAATTCGGAGCAAGAGCAGGAGTAATTCCACTCAAATGTAACCACGAAAAATTCTCCAGAAGTTTTTCAAAATCATAATGACTAAAATCATATTCTGTAATCGCACTATTTTTCCGATCGTAAGTTACTTTGCTGGCGCGAATTCCATATCCGGCTTCCATATAATAACATCCAAGCCGATGTGTAGGTGTTTGCTCCGGCGTACTTAAGATCACAGGTGCACAATGTACATCATTACTTCTCAGCATACGGACAGCACTTTTCCCCAGACTGTTTCCAGGAACAACAGTAAAAAAAGTACTGTCAATACCGAGATTTGCAAGCGCAAGCGCAATGTTGGCTTCACTTCCGCCGTAACTTGCCTCGAAAGAAGAGGCCATACGGATTTTTTCATAATTGGGAGGGGTCAATCGAAGCATAATCTCTCCGATTGTAATAAATTTTTGCGTTTTATTCTTAGAAAATGTTAATTGATTTATTTCCATATAAGCCTCCTGTAACTAATATCTATTAATACTCCAGGTAAGCACCTTTCATAGGACTTGCCGCATGTTGACTAAAAAGACGAAGAACGCCATTTTTATACTTAGGTTTGTGTTGTTTTAACTTTTTACGACGCTCAGTTAACACAGCATCAATTTCCTCCATGGATTTGCGTTCATCGTTGATTCCGATGATATTCAGCTTTCTCGCTGGTACATCAATTTCAATCAGATCTCCGTCTTCCACCAACGCAATAGGACCTCCATCTACTGCTTCTGGACTACAATGACCAATCACAGGACCAGTAGATGCTCCGGAAAAACGTCCATCTGTAATCAATGCAATACTTTTTCCTAATTCTTTATCACTGCTAATTGCCTCTGATGTGTAGAACATCTCTGGCATTCCACTACCTTTTGGACCTTCATAACGGATAAATACAGCATCGCCTTTTTTAACTTTATGTTTAAGAACTGCATCTAAGCATTCTTCTTCACTATCAAAAGGTCTTGCTCTAAGCACAGCTTGAAACATTTCCTTAGGGCATGCGGTATGCTTGATTACTGCACCCTCTGGTGCAAGATTTCCTCTAAGTACAGCGATACTTCCATCTGTTCCTATAGCATTATCATAAGAACGAATAATATCTTCTTTTGTAAGATTTACATCATAGCGTTCATTAAATTCTTGCAACCATTTATTACATCTTTCATAAAATCCGTTTTCTTTCAATTCATCTAGATTCTCTCCCAGTGTTTTTCCTGTAACTGTCATCACATCCAGATGAAGATGTTCTCGAATCTCCTCCATAATAGCTGGTACACCGCCCGCATAATAAAAACACTCTGCCGGCCAACGTCCTGCAGGACGCACATCAAGAAGATAGCGGGCATTTCTATGAATTCTGTCGAAAGTGTCTCCGGTAATTTCAATTCCAAATTCATGTGCAATTGCAGGAATATGAAGAAGGCAATTTGTACTTCCAGACACTGCCGCATGAACAAGAATTGCATTTTCAAAACTTTTTATCGTTACAATATCGCTCGGACGCATATTCGGCAAAGATGCCAATTTTACAGCCTGTGCTCCGGCTTCTCTTGCATACTTCAAAAGATCCGGACTGGTAGCTGGCATAAGCGCACTGCCTGGAAGCGCAAGCCCAAGAGCTTCTGCCATAATCTGCATCGTAGATGCAGTCCCGATGAAAGAGCATGCCCCACAACTTGGACAGGCATTGCATTTCGCCCAGTTCAATTTCTCTTCATCGATTTCTCCACGCTGATATTTAGCGCTATACATACCAAGTTGTTCCAGAGTAAGCATTTCCGGTCCTGCATTCATTGTACCGCCCGGTACTACAACAGACGGAATGTTTACTCTCGCCAGACCCATCAGATTTCCCGGCATCCCTTTGTCGCAACTTGCAAGATAAACACCCGCATCAAAAGGCGTTGCATTCGCATGAATCTCAATCATATTGGCAATCATCTCTCGACTTGCCAAACTGTAGTTGATTCCATCCGTTCCCTGACTTTCACCATCACAAATATCTGTACAGTAATAACGTGCTCCATGACCACCGGCTTCATCGATTCCTTTTCTTACTTCTTCTACCAGAATATCAAGATGTCCGCTTCCCGGATGGCTGTCGCCAAATGTACTTTCTATCATGACCTGTGTTTTGGATAAATCTTCTTTTTTCCATCCGGTTCCAATCCGAAGAGGATCCAGTTCCGGTGCAATTTTTCGCATCTCCTGACTTTTTAACTCCATAAGAATTTTCTTCCTTCCTAACAATCAATCTAACAATCTATGCAAATAATGAAATAATAAGTGCCACCAAAAATCCTGTTCCACCTACCAAAGTTTCCATCACTGTCCATGTCTTAAAAGTAGTTTTTTCATCCATACCAACCAGAGATTTCACCAACCAGAAACCAGAATCGTTAAAGTGTGAACATACTGTTGCTCCACCTGCTACAGCAGCGGTTGTACATGCCAGATAAAGTGGTGACAGATCTGCAATACCAGGCATAGCTGCAACAATTCCAGCCGCCATTGTCATGGCAACTGTTGCCGAGCCGACACAAATTCTAACAAGTGCCGCAACCACAAACGCTACTACTACAATTGGCAGATTAGCGGAGGCAACTGCATTTCCAATTACTTCTCCAAGTCCGGAATACTGAAGCATGTAACGAAGTACACCACCACAGGCAGTTACCAGAAGAATCAGTCCTGTAGGCTCCAAAGATTTTGTCATGATCTTTTCCAGTTCTTCTGTAGAATATCCATGCTTGATTCCAAGAACCAACATTGCTACAATCGTTGCAATAAGAAGTGCTACAAATGGTTCACCAAGAAACGCAAAGATTGGTGCCACACTACTTAATGCCGGAACAACTCCTGAGATCGAATCAAGGATAATCAACACAAGTGGAATTAGAATAATTCCAACAATCGTCCAGAACTTTGGAAGTTTAGATTCATCGATGTCTTCCTGCTCTGCTATATGCTCTGGGACCTGAATCATATATTTTTTCCCACAAATAGATCCCCATACAGGTCCTGCAACAATCATAGAAAAAATACCACAGCAAATGCCAACCAAAATAACCCAACCCAATTCTACATCCAACATAGTTGCTACCAGAACCGGACCCGGTGTAGGTGGTATAAATGCATGTCCTACCGCTAATCCTGCTAAAAGTGGAATTGCATAATAAAGTGATGAACGACTTGTTCTTTTAGCAAGGGAAAAGGCCAACGGAATCAAAATAATCAATCCTGCATCGAAAAACACTGGCATAGCAATTACGAGACCAGTAATACCCAGGGCCCAGGCCGCCTTTTTATCTCCAAAACGTCTGACCATTGTTACTGCCAATGTCTGAGCACCTCCTGAGATTTCCAATATTGCTCCAAACATAGAACCAAGTCCTACCAGAAGAGCAATTCCTTTTAAAGTATTTCCAATACCATCATTTACCGCAGTTACAATATCTTCGAAAGGCATTCCGGCAATCAATCCAATTGCAATTGCCCCCACAAGAATTGAAACCATTGCCTGTATTTTAAATTTAATAATTAGCACCAGCAGAATCGCAAGTCCTATCACAGCCGCCAAAATCAGGCGAGTTGGGTCTAAAGTCGCAGTACCACTAGACATAAAAAAGTCCTCCTTCGTTAACTATCATTTTCATTATTTAAATTTTGTTTCATCTACTTTCATATTATCTCTTCCCCATAACATCTGACGTCTTATGTTATTGTGGCTTGATTATATATTTTCCTTATTTTTCTTTCAATACATCTGATGTATTTATTTCTTTTTCTGTTTTTAGCATAAAAAAAAAGCGATTTTCAAAAAAAACAATCGCTTTTTTTGTGTATTTTTGCCATTAGTTCAAAAAATACGTTTGGAAAACACCCTTTTTCATCAGACGTTTTTTTCAAGAATATTCTTAATCGTCTGTCGATTATATGTCAAATGCATAATCATCGCACATCTGGCACCAACCATATCCCTTTGTAAAATAGCCTTTGTAATCGCTCTATGACTCTCTATTGTTTCATCCTTCAACATTCTATGAGTGATATTGGCAAAAGTCATAACAGCTGTATTAATTACCGGAATCAAAATCTCAACAACCTGATTTTTACTGCACCGCGCAATGCAGGTATGGAACTCTATATCTTTGCTGATATGATTGTGTCCCGCCATATATAGCCGCTCGACCTCTTCACAAAGTTTTTTCAGACGTCCCAGTTCTTCCTCCGTTGCATTCCTACAGGCAAGTGCCGCTATTTCTGGTTCAATCATCAAACGCACGTCAAACAAATCCAGTGCCAGACGATATTTATCCTCAATTTTTCCAAATCCTAGCGGATCTTCTTCCAGAGGACATGTGTTAATCACATATGTTCCAGAACCTCTTCGCACCTCCAGAATTCCGCGGGATACCAACCCTTTCACAGCTTCCCTAATGGTACTTCTGCCCACTCCGAACTGCTCGGCTAATTCAAATTCATTCGGAATCTTCTGCCCCGGCTCTACAGGTTTCTCAAGAATATATTTCATCAGTTCATCTTCCGTTTTCTCTCCCAGAGATTTCCTATCAGCTTTTTCAATATAAGCCATTTCCCCACCTTCTTCATATGAAATCATTTTTCAGATATTATTAGTCTTAATAATTTTCTATAAAATTGATTTTAGATGATTTTTAAATGGAACTCAAGTACGGTACTTGAGAAAATTAAAACTTTCATAGAAAACCCCTGCATTCATCGTTTTTACAATGTATGCAGGGGCGAGTAGCAATATGCGGCAACACAATCATACAAAATAAACTTAATAATATTATTTATTTGACTACTTTAATAAATATTTTCCAGCCTTTCACTCACCTTCCACACTCAACAGATTCTGTTCGACCATTTCTTTTAATAAGCACTTTATAGTAGAATACGCTCACTTTCCGATCAGATCCATG
>JBJENW010000299.1:0-8657 GCA_051880395.1 Lachnospiraceae bacterium
GCGTGCTGCGAAACGTCCGGGTATGGAATTCTCCCGGTTGAGATATTTTTCGCCCCCAAAAAAGTAGTGGGAAGATGAACGTAGTGGTTAGCCCGACAAATAGAAAGTTGGCGTTAATGATACTCAGCGTATGAATGAACAGTATTAGTAAAGCGGTGGGTGTTGCAAAAAGTTGAAAGCGTGACTTGTTTTATAGGAAAGAATGGTATATGATAAAAGAAAGCATTGCATTTTTTATAAGATGTAGTCGAAAAAAAGAAAAAGAAAAAGGTGTATAGATGAAAGATTTATTGGAGATACGATCAGACATTGACAGGATTGATAATGAAATCGTGGATTTATATGAAGAGCGCATGCAGCTGGTGACAGATGTGGCGGAGTATAAGATCGCAACGGGGAAAAAAGTGTTTGATAAAGACAGAGAACAGCAGAAACTTGATACGCTGTCTGCAAAAGCAGTCGATGATTTTATGAAACATGGGATTCGCGGTTTGTTTGAGCAGATCATGTCCGTAAGCCGAAAAAAACAGTATCAGCTCCTACAACGGCACGGAATCAAAGAGGAGATTCATTTTACAGAGATCGATCATTTGAAAACAGATCATATGCATGCCATTTATCAGGGAACTGAGGGGGCTTACAGTCAGCAGGCGTTGAAGCAGTTTTTCGGATATCAGACTGAAAGTAAAGGGGTGGCGTCCTGGCGGGAAGCGATGGAGATGATCGCGGAGGGAAAAGCGGATTACGCGGTACTTCCGATTGAAAATTCTTCTGCTGGAATCGTGTCCGAAAATTATGATCTGCTGTTAGAATACGAAAATTATATTGTAGGCGAGCAGATCATCAAAGTAGAGCATTCACTACTCGGAATGCCGGATGCGGAAATTTCAGATATTACGGATGTGTATTCTCATCCGCAGGCATTGAGCCAGTGTTCGCATTTTTTGGCAGAACACTCGGAATGGACAACACATGAAGTGAGCAATACGGCTGTTGGAGCAAAGAAAATTAAAGAAGAAGGAAAAAAATCACAAGCGGCGATCGCATCGAAAGCAACAGCGGAAATCTATGGATTAAAAGAATTGCAGGAAGGCGTCAATTATTCTCACACAAATGCAACACGGTTTATTATTGTGGCAGGTCAGCCGGTATTCGTCCGTGGAGCGGATAAGATCAGCATTTGTTTTGAAGTGCCAAATGAGAGTGGCTCTTTGTACCATGCGATTTCACACTTTATTTATAATAATCTGAATATGACAAAAATTGAATCACGTCCGATTGCGGAACGGACCTGGGAAAGTCGTTTTTTTGTGGATTTTGAAGGAAACTTCAATGATTCTGCAGTACAAAATGCACTGCGCGGCTTGAAAGAAGAAGCACGAAATCTGCGTATTCTTGGTAATTATTAAGAAATGGAAGGTTAAGATCTAAAATGAAAAACGTTACAGAATTAGTACTATACAAAAATTTTGAATATGGAGATATCTTTTATGATTTTACATGGCTGATGGAAAACTATGATAATGACTATTACAACAAAGAGGACAAAGATGCGTTGTTCTATGAGTGTGTAAACGGTCTGTTAGAATTGGCATCAAGTCATGGATTTGAGGGAAATCTGTGGCATACCTATTTAACTTTTTTGATGGCAAATAATGAAAATGCCTATAGCATTGCCTGCGAAAAGAAAGGAAAACCGGAAGGGACGATCAATCAGATCGCGTTGCACGATTTTGAAATCTTTAAGCAGTTATTCGATTTTGATCTGAAAAAAATGGAAGAAACTCTTGGTACAGACTGTGTCGATTTCATTGAGAATTATGAAGCTGCGGAAGGAAGCGGTGTAGTGTTTAATGCGCGTATCCGTGATCAGATTTGTGCGCTTAGTCGCAGCCTGAACCAGGCCGCGGATGCAGAAGAATTTAAGGAAAAGATAACAGAGTTTTATAAAGACTTTGGAGTCGGAAAACTAGGATTACATAAAGCATTTCGAATTGAGCGTGTGGAAGAGGATGTCGAGATCGTGCCGATTACCCGTATCGCACATGTGCATCTCGATGATTTAGTTGGCTATGAGATCCCGAAGCAGAAACTGATTGCAAATACAGAAGCGTTTGTGCAGGGAAAAGAAGCAAATAACTGTCTCTTATTCGGTGATGCAGGAACCGGAAAATCTACCAGCATCAAGGCCATTATCAATCAGTATTATGATCAGGGACTTCGTATGATCGAAGTATATAAACATCAGTTTCAGGATCTGTCGAATGTGATCTCACAGATTAAAAATCGAAATTATCGATTTATCATTTATATGGATGATCTGTCTTTCGAGGAGTTTGAAATCGAATATAAATACCTGAAAGCTGTCATCGAAGGCGGTCTGGAGAAAAAACCGGACAATGTTTTGATCTATGCATCTTCAAATAGAAGACATCTTGTTCGAGAAAAATTCAGCGATAAAGAAGAACGTCGAGATGATCTTCATGCTTCTGATACGGTTCAGGAAAAATTATCACTGGTAGCTCGTTTCGGTGTCTCAATCTTCTTCTGCGCACCGTCACCGAAAGAGTTTCAGGAAATTGTGAAAGCTTTGGCTAAGAAAAATCAGATTGAAATGCCGGAAGACAAACTGTTAGAAGAAGCAAATAAGTGGGAATTAAGCCATGGGGGATTGTCCGGACGTACCGCACAACAGTTTATCAATTATCTGCTTGGACAGAAAAAATAGTGTATACCCTGCAGGAAAAGGAGGGGATTGTATGAAAATTACAACATTTGCCGCTATTTATATTGGCTCCTATGAGGTTAGTCTAAAAGTGTTCGAATTGTCCGGAAAAGGGAAACTGCGAACGATCGATCATGTTCGTTCCAGAATCGAGCTTGGAAAAGATGCGTATACAAAGGGGTATATCGGATACAAGCTGGTGGATGAACTCTGTGATACACTGAAGAAATTTACCGGAATCATGACGGAATATGGCGTGGATGCTTATCGCGCATACACCAGCATGGTCATCCGGGATGCGAAAAACGAGCTTTTTATTATTGATCAGATTCACTTGCGCACTGGTTTAGATGTGCAGGTTCTGAGCAACTCTGAACATCGATTCATCAGTTATAAATCAGTTGCATCGCTGCAAAATTTTGATGATATGACAAAAGAGAGTGCGACAGTTGTCGATGTCGGCGGCGGCAGTATACAGATGACATTGTTTGTAAAAGGAAAAGTCATTACGACACAGAATATCGTGATGGGTACGATGCGAATTCGGGAAAAATTGTCTACACTGTCCAAAGATATCCTGTCTTATGAGAAGGAAATCGAGGAGTTGGTCGACAAGGAACTTCGGATGTTTAAATCCATGTATCTGAAAGATATTTCAGTTAAAAACGTGATCATGATCGGTGATTATCTGTCGGAGATCATTCAATCTGACGAAAAAAGCAGGAAAGAATGTTTGATCGGCAGTAAACATTTTTTAAAATATATGGAACATCTATATGGCATGAAGCAGGAAGAACTTGCCGAAACTTTACATCTTTCAAATGAGCGGGATCCGCTCGTTGTACCGGCGATCGTTTTATACAAACGGATTTTCGAGACATTAAACGGCGAACAGCTCTGGGTACCTGGGGTGGATATCAGTGACGGTATTGTATGTGATTACGCACAGGCAAATAAGCTGATGAAACCGCAGCATGACTTTGATAAAGATGTGTTGTCGGCGGCAGAGCAGATTTCAAAGCGTTATATGAGTTTCAGTCCGCATATTCAGGCACTGACAGAGATGGCAGATAAAATTTTTGATGCGATGAAAAAAGTTCATGGCATGGGAAAGCGGGAAAAACTGTTGCTTACGGTAGCCGCATTGTTGCATGACTGTGGAAAATATATCAGTTATGCCAATCATTCCGAGTGTTCGTATGAAATCATCATTGCGTCAGAGATCATCGGTTTGACGCATTTGGAGCGTGAAATCGTGGCAAACACCGTTCTTTATAATGCGCAGCCGCTTCCGTCGTATGAGGAACTGGCGAATAAAATGGACCAACAGAGCTATCTGATCGTGGCGAAGCTGGCGGCTATTTTGAAATTGTCAAATGCCATGGATCGAAGTCACAAGCAGAAGTTTAAAAATATCCGGATCGTATTAAAAGACAAAAAACTATTGATCACAGTTGAAGCAGAGGATAACATTTTGTTGGAAAAGGAGCTTTTTGCATCACGGGCAGAATTTTTTGAATCCATTTACAGCGTAAAGCCGGTGATTCGCGAGAAAAGTATGTTTATGTAATAGGAGGAGTGAAACCTATGGATAAGAAATTTACGAATCCACAATATTATGAAAATCGTGAAATCAGTTGGCTGAAATTTGATCAGCGAGTTTTGAATGAAGCACGTGATAAATCGATTCCGTTATTGGAACGGCTCAAATTTATCAGCATTACATCTTCGAATTTAGACGAATTTTTTATGGTTCGAGTGGCATCCTTGAAAAATCTGGAGCGTGCAGGGTATAAAAAAACAGACATTGCAGGGTTGACTGCGACCGAGCAGCTGGCACGGATCAATGCAGATACACGCAAGCTGGTGGAAATGCAGTATCGGACGTTCAATCGGTCGCTGCTTCCACTTCTCGAAAAAAATGGAATTTGTATTTTTGACAGTTATAAAAAGTTGAATGAAACACAAGTGAATTACTGCGATCGTTACTTTACAGAGATCATCTATCCGGTTTTGACACCGATGGCGGTGGATGCATATCGGCCGTTTCCGCTGATTCGCAATAAATCTTTAAATATTGCTGCTTTGCTTGCACCGAAAAAAGAAGCGGATCAAAAGCATTTGTTGATGCAGCAGAAAGGCAAAACATTGGAATTTGCCACAGTCCAGGTGCCGTCGATGCTGCCGCGGTTGGTGGAACTTCCGTCTGAAGATGGCGAGAAAAACTTTATTTTACTGGAGCAGGTCATTCGCAAAAATATGGATAAACTGTTTTTAAATTATGATATTGTCTGTGCTCATCCGTATCGTGTCATGCGGGATGCTGATTTCGATATGGATGAAGAAGATGCATCCGATTTTTTAAAAGAAATTCAAAAACAACTGAAAAAGCGGCAGCGCGGAGAAGTGATCCGCCTGGAAGTCGAATCAAAAATGGATGTCCGGCTTTTGGAAATTTTAAAGCAAGAGCTGCATGTGGCACAAGAGGATATTTTTAAGATCAACGGACCGATCGATCTGACTTTTTTAATGAAATTATATGGAATCGATGGTTATGAAGAACTGCGGTATGAACCGTATACGCCACAGCCAAATCCGAAGATCAAAGCGGGTGAATCGATTTTTGATCAGATCAAAAAAGGAGATATTTTACTGCACCACCCGTATCAGACATTTGATCCGGTCGTGGATTTTATCCGTCAGGCAGCAAATGATCCGGATGTGCTTGCCATCAAACAGACACTCTATCGCGTCAGTGGAAACTCACCGATTATTGCATCGTTAGCGCAGGCAGCAGAAAATGGGAAACAGGTTTCTGTACTGGTTGAACTGAAAGCACGTTTTGATGAAGAAAATAATATCGTCTGGGCACAGAAACTGGAAAAGGCTGGCTGTCACGTTATATACGGATTGGTTGGCTTGAAGACGCACAGTAAGATCGCACTGGTCGTACGTCGGGAAGAGGAAGGCATCTGCCGGTATGTGCATCTTGGAACCGGAAATTATAATGATTCTACAGCAAAATTATATACGGATTGCGGGATGTTTACTTGTTCAGAGGTGATCGGAGAAGATGCAACGGCTGTATTTAATATGTTGTCCGGTTATTCGGAACCGCCCACATGGAATAAACTGGTTCTGGCTCCAATCTGGCTGAGAGATAAATTCCTGAATTTGATCAAACGGGAAACAAAACATGCGAAAAACGGCAAAAAAGCGCGTATTATTGCTAAAATGAATTCCCTTTGTGATAAAGAAATCATTGCCGCTTTATATGAGGCATCGGAGGCAGGGGTTAAAATTGATCTGATCGTGCGGGGAATCTGTTGTCTGAAAGTTGGAATTCCAGGAATCAGCGAAAACATTTCAGTGCGTTCGATCGTGGGAAATTTCCTGGAACACAGCCGGATCTTCTATTTTGCAAATGACGGAATGGAAGAAATATATATGGGAAGTGCTGATTGGATGCCGCGAAATCTGGACCGACGTGTAGAAATTCTGTTTCCAGTGGAGGATTCGGATTTGTGTCAGCAGGTTAAGCATATTTTACAGGTAGAGTTAGAAGATAACACAAAAGCAAATATTTTAAAGCCGGATGGCAGTTATGTGAAACCGGATAAACGAGGAAAACAACTGGTGAATTCACAGGAGACATTTTGTGTCGAAGCAGTCACTGACGTTCCGAAAGAAAAAAATGTTTATCAGGAACGTGTATTTCAACCAGCAAAAAGAGAAGAGGTATAAAGGGAGGAAATTATGGCAGGAAGTAAGATTTTGTATTTAGATTTGGACGGAACATTATTAAAAAATGACAAGACGGTATCAGAGCGAAACCGCAATGTAATCAAGGAAGCTCTGAATGCAGGGCATTACATTGTTCTGGCAACCGGAAGACCGGTGGATAGCGGACGGAGAGTTGTGAAGGATTTGGGGCTTACACTTCCGGGCTGCTATATGATCGCATTTAACGGAGCAGTATTGTACGATTGCGCAGCGGATAAAGTGTTAGATGAGCATACGATGGCAATTGCAGATGTAGAATATCTGTTTTCAAAGGCGAAAAGCGCAGGAATTTACATTCAGACTTATTCCAAAAATTATATTATCGCAGAAGAACGAACAAAAGAAACCCAGTTTTATATTGAACATTCTGGGATGCGCTGCAAGGTTGGGTCGGTGCAGGCACTCATTGAAGATGAACCACATAAAGTGCTGCTGATTGATTTGAGCGAAAAAAATAATAAATTGAAAAAATTCAAAGCAGATAATCAGGCGTGGGCATCCGAACATAGTGATTGTTTCTTTTCTTCGCCGGAATATTTGGAGTATTGTCCGAAGGGAATTGATAAAGGCTGGGGCGTGGAATATTTTCGAAAGCTTTTAAACGTAAAAAAGAATAATACACTTGCGATCGGAGACGGTGAAAATGATATCCCGATGCTTCAGGCGGCTTATGTCGGTGTTGCAATGAAAAATGCGGATGAAGCAGTCAAAGCGGTTGCAGATTATGTGACCGTATATGACAATAACGAAGACGGTGTGGCAGAAGCTATCGAGAAATACGTGCTGCCACATTAGGAAATTCTTTTCAACATGAAAGGGTTGACCGTCTGGGAATCATCCCGGACGGTCTTTTTTGCTTAGCCGGCACAGAGTGTCAACTGTTGTGTTTCGCGTGAAAAATAATAGACATGATCCGAAAGAACTTCATCTTCGGCAACTTGAGAGTGGTTGACGTCCTTTACCATAGATGCCAGTTCATCTGCAGTTGCACACAGGTCATTGATCGGAATTAAAATTACTTCATGAATACTGCTTGGGAGGATAAACAGATCCGCGTTTGTTTTTTGGGCAAATTCAGATAGCAGATCAGGGTATAACATACAACAAGCACCGTTGAGACGGGATGTGTTTGTAAGTATATACATCGGAAGTGGTTCATCAGACAGATCGGAATGGCAAGTTCTTTCAGAATCGAAAAACTCAGGCATAAATTCGGATAGAATTTCGTTGATAGTGTTGAGCGAGGAAGGAAGTAAAAAAGGAGTATTTTTTACGGCTTGTTCAAAGAGTTCTTTTTGAGAAATATTCCAATGCTTAAGATGGCTGTTATGCAGCAAGATGGAAGAATTGCCGTTTTCATCAGTGGAAAGAAGACAGTAGAAGACAATTGCCAGATCTAAAAAAGCGATATGCGGAATGTGTGCAAGCAATTCCTTATTTTTTTCGTAGTTTATAATTTTATATGCGACTTTGCTTTTCATCTGTTCATAATCCGTAAAAAAGCGAATCTCACAGTCTTCCTTTGGCTTATTTTCTTCATAAACACTATGGATTTCACTGGCAACTGTATCAAAATCTTTTCCATTTTGATACTCATGATAATATGGATTCAGGTAAATAGTCGGGGAGATATGTCTGTTTTTTTCTAAAATGGTCAGACCATCGAGGTGGGTGCCGTTATTTTTTAATACCGGTCGAATCGAAATTGTCGTGTCTTTGGAATAAAATTGATTCAGATACTGTAATACAGCGGTTTGAAATGTTTCATACGTCATCATGTTCTTAAAAACCTCCTAGAAATGAATAATAAAAAATAAATATTGGGAATTTCGTGGTACAGAACGTACACACTTTCTATTTGCCGAACTGGCAATGACTCACTTACTCTAACACCAATCAAAGAAAATTGCAAGTGTTTTTTAAAATTTTTTTGTGAATTTACACTTTATATGTGCGTAAGTCTTTGCAACCACTACTTTATTGGCCTCCCACTACGTTATCTTTTCCACTACTTTTTGGGCATTTTGACGAAAAATATCTCAACCGAGGGGGATTCCTACGCGGACGTTTCCGGTATCCGGCAGGAGGCAAGGTGCGGGGTGGCTGAAACAAAAGTGGCTAGACAGAAATGAAGTCGAGTTTCGGATGG
>JBJENW010000300.1:0-1582 GCA_051880395.1 Lachnospiraceae bacterium
CTGTTTTGCCGAGAGGCGTACAAACTGTGCGTAGGTGTATGCGGGAGAAAGAGTCTGTTTCTGAGTCTTTCTCCCGCATACACCTGCGTGCAGCTTGTACGACATTCGGAAAACCGAAAAAATAAAGTTTCGCAAATCCGCCCACCCAAACTCGACTTCATTTCTGTCTAGCCTTTCTGGAAGCAGCCGCCCCCGTTGCAACCACCCAGCCGAATTCCGAAAACATCCGCATAGGAATCCCCAAGGCTGAGATCTGTTTCCCCAAGCCACCCCCCAAAGAGTGGTGGAGCCGATACCGTTTCGGATAGCCAATAAAGTAGAATCCGCAACACTTACACCCATATAAAGCGTAAAGGATGCGGGTGAGAGATTCCTATAGTGGAGATGTATGTGAAAGTATGTTACATTATCTTTTTTCAATAATCTGATCGATCAACCCATAGTCGAGTGCTTCCTGAGCAGACATATAATGATCGCGTTCGGTATCGATTTGGATTTCCTCAACAGATTTTCCAGTATTTTCGGCTAAAATGCGATTTAATCGATCTTTGTTTTTCAGGATATGATCGGATACAATTTTTATATCCGTTGCCTGTCCCTGAATCCCATTTCCATGAATGGCCGGCTGATGTATCATGATTTCTGCATTTGGCAGCGCGAAACGTTTCCCTTTTGCTCCGCCGGCTAATAAGAAAGCACCAAAACTTGCGGCAAGTCCGATACAGATCGTCGATACATCACATTTGATGTATTGCATGGTATCATAAATGGCAAAACCGGATGTGACAGAACCACCGGGGCTGTTGATATATAATTGAATATCTTTTTCGGGATCTTGCGATTCCAAAAATAACAATTGTGCAATGATCAGGCTGGCGGAAGTATCACTGACTTCCTCACCCAGAAATATGATGCGGTCGGATAAAAGTCTGGAAAAGATATCGTAGCTTCTTTCTCCACGACTTGTTTGTTCAATGACATAAGGAATGGTACTCATGCGGCAATGTCACCTCCAAAAATAAAGTTTGTATAAAAAGAAAGTTTCATGGTAATGCTTGATTGCTTTGGATAAAAAATGCCGTTCTTTCGAAAAACGTGTGGTGTACACAAATACAATTGACGAAATGCGAGAGTAAATGCCTGTTGTGAATTGTACTGTGCTTCGTAGGCAATTTCTAAAATCGTTTTTTCTGTTTCTACTAATTTTTGTGCAGCTACTGTTAAGCGGCGTTTTTGGATGTATTTGTAAATGCCTTCCCCCGTCTGTTCCGAAAATGTTCTTGCAATATAAAATTTAGAGTAATTCAGTTCGTTTGCAATTTTATCCAAAGACAGTTCTTCTTCTAAATGCGTTTCTATATAATTTATGATTTTTTCTACAACCGTAGATTGGTTCATTTGAAATCCCTCCTTTTACTAGTGTACTGTCTCGTTGATATTTAGTCAAACCCCTTGTCTATTTGCCCATCTGACTGCGTTGGATTCACTCAACGATGCCACCGGCATCGCCTCGTTCGTCCGCCTTGCAGATGAACAAATATCCTGCGGTATTTGACTAAATATCAATGAGACAGTACACTAG
>JBJENW010000301.1:0-1578 GCA_051880395.1 Lachnospiraceae bacterium
ATAAAAAATAGGCTTCGCCTATTCAACTCCCCTGCCCCTCAATCTTGAGGGAAGGGGTTTCTTTTTGCTGCAACATATGTCATAATAGTCTCATGAATATCCTACAAAGAATTTTTACTGACTATTATGAAGAAATGATTTATACATTACATCCACGCAGCTCTGTTATTGAAAACGTGGATAAAATGATCCATTGTGGAGATCCGTCTTTTGGTGGTGCCATGTACGGCTGCCCCCACTGTGGAAAGTTCAAATTTGTTCCTTTCCGCTGTCATAGTCGTTTCTGTCCTACCTGTGGCAATAAATATGCCATGGAACGTACTACCAGCATGTCCTTTAAACTGGTTCATGTCCAGCACCGCCATTGTGTCTTTACTATTGACGAAAACCTCCGTGACTTCTTCCTTCATGACCGCTCACTCCTTAACTGCCTTTTTCACTCTGTCGCCAGCGTTGTATCCCGCATGTTTTCTAAGCTGAATAAATCCAAAAATTTTACTCCCGGTTTTATTATGGTCTTACATACATTTGGCAGGGATCTCAAATGGAATCCTCACATCCATTGTCTCATCTCTGAAGGCGGTTATAGCGACGATGGCTTTTGGCGCCATGTATCCCATTTTAATTATACTTTTCTCCGTAATGCCTTCCGCACTGCGCTTCTTAATGAAATGGAATCAATACTGGGGCCTTCTTTTAAGAAAGTTAAAGCCAAATGCTATACGGATCATAAACATGGTTTCTATGTTTATGCCAAACCTAACAAATGTGATCCCAAATCCGTCATCAAATACATCGGCCGCTATCTTGGCCGTCCTGTCATTGCCACTTCCAGGATCGACAAATATGATGGCAAAAATGTCACTTTCCACTACAACCGGCATGAAGATAACAAATATATCGTCGAGACTATTCCTGCTATGGACTTCATAGCACGCCTGATCCGTCATATCCCGGAGAAGCATTTTAAAATGATCCGGTATGGCGGGCTCTACGCACGTCACAGAGAGATTGATCAAAAACTCTACCGTGCCATTTCCAGAGAAAAACACTCTATATACCGAAGTTTTAATCAATGGCGGACTGCCATCCTTTCATCCTTTGGTTATGATCCTCTGGAATGTCCCGACTGCGGGCACAAAATGCTATTTCTTGAACTCTACTACAATCACAAGCACGTTTCCCTCGAAGAACTGTACGAGAAAGCAATGTCCAAATCTCGTGGAAAAAGGTCTTCTGCATGACTTCATTATCTGCCCGGCCTGTGGTACAATCCTCTCAAGGAGGTATTACAATGAAATCAAATATCGAGGAACTGCGAAAAAAATATATCAATGACCCACCGGAAGGACTGACATCTGCGGATATTCGCCATATGAGTGATGATGACCTTCTTGATATGGATTATTTCTTAAATGAAGATGACCCGTTTGAAGACGATTTTGGTGAAGAAGGTTTTTATATCTTCTAAATTTCATATCGTCTTATTGCCATGCCCAAACACACGTTTTACCTAACATATGTTCGGAGAACGTGTGTTTTTCTGATGTCCTCAAAAATCGAAATTTCCTATAAAGA
>JBJENW010000302.1:0-8585 GCA_051880395.1 Lachnospiraceae bacterium
CCGCCCCGTGTTCTGCGCCTGCCCGAATCCCGGAAACGTCCGTAAAGGAATCCACAGGCTGAGATCTGTTTCGCCAAGCCCCCCCAAAGAGTGGTGGGGACCGATACCGTTTCGGGTAGCCGATAAATTAATGGTTGCAACACTTACGCCCATATAAAGCGTAAGTGCGTATGCATACAAAAAAGGTTGCGTTTACCGTGTAAGGAAAACAGTAAACTCTTGACAGATTCTGGATTTGAAAATATAATGTTGATGAAACTACTAGTGTATGAAAACACGGAAACGCTGGGGAGCCGAAACAGGCTGAGAGGAAATCGCATGATTTCGACCCATAGACCTGATACGGATAATGCCGTCGTAGGGATTGGTTCTTTTTTCATGTCTATGTTCGGATTTTCCCCTTTTTTCACGTATTTGAATAAAAACTGCCTGAAGACGCGCTGCATTTTGGGCAGTCTCTACATACGCTTTTTCAGCAATCAGCGCAGAAACGAGGAAAATATGAATTATACTACACAGATGGATGCCGCAAGAAAAGGCATCATCACCCCTGAAATGGAAAAAGTAGCCGAGAAAGAACACATTGATGTGCAGTCCCTGCGCCAGATGATCGCAGACGGAACTGCCATTATTCCTTGCAATAAAAATCATACTTGCATCGAACCAAATGCAGTCGGCTCAAAGCTCCGCACCAAGATCAATGTTAATTTAGGTGTTTCCCGTGACTGGAAAGACCTTGATATGGAACTGGAAAAGGTTAACTCCGCTGTAAAAATGGGCGCAGAAGCGATCATGGATCTCAGCTCCTACGGCGATACGCAAAGTTTTCGTCGTAAACTGACCAGCGAATGCCCTGCCATGATCGGAACCGTTCCGATTTACGATGCAGTCGTTTATTATCATAAAGCTCTTAAAGATATCACGACCGAAGAATGGCTTGATATCGTACGGATGCACGCAGAAGACGGTGTCGATTTTATGACTATCCACTGCGGTATCAATAAGGAAACTGCTAAAAAATTTAAGCGAAACAAACGTACCATGAATATCGTCTCCCGCGGCGGTTCCATTATTTTCGCTTGGATGGAAATGACCGGAAAGGAAAACCCGTTCTATGAGCATTTTGATGAGATTCTTGAAATCTGCCAGAAATACGATGTGACATTAAGTCTTGGAGATGCCTGTCGCCCTGGTGGTCTGTGCGACGGAACAGATGCTTCCCAGATTGAAGAACTGATCACGCTCGGAGAACTGACCAAACGTGCATGGGAGAAAAATGTACAGGTTATGATCGAAGGACCTGGTCATATGCCAATGGATCAGATCGCTGCGAACATGAAAATTGAACAGACTCTGTGCCACGGTGCTCCATTCTATGTTTTAGGACCGTTAGTCACAGATGTTGCACCTGGTTACGATCACATCACAGCCGCTATCGGAGGTGCGATCGCTGCTATGAATGGTGCTTCTTTCCTTTGCTATGTCACACCTGCAGAACACCTGCGTTTACCGGATTTAGACGACGTAAAAGAAGGAATCATGGCCTCCCGTATCGCTGCTCATGCTGCTGACATCGCCAAAGGGGTTCCAGGAGCACGCGACTGGGATGATGAGATGAGTCTCGCCCGTAAAAAACTGGATTGGGAAAAAATGTTCTCTCTTTCTATCGACCCTGAAAAAGCCCGCAGATACCGTGAACAAGCTGCTCCTGAAAAGGAAGACACTTGCTCTATGTGTGGAAATTTTTGTGCAGTAAAAAATATGAACCGAATTCTTGACGGAGAAATCGTTAGCATCTTCGATGAATAAAAAAACGGCAAAGAAAACAAATGTTTTCTTTGCCGTTTTTCTTTCTCTTAATCATTTATTCACTTACATCAGCGAAGCTTCAAACGCTTCCAACGCTTCCTGTGCTTCTTCCCACTGCTGCATCACTTCTAATAATTCTTCTTCACTTGCATCAATCTGCTCCTGAATCTCACTCAGTTTTGAATAGCTGGCAGCATACTCTGGTTTTAACAACTCCGCTTTGAGTGCTTCTGTCTTTTCCTCACATACCGCAATCTGTTCCTCGATCTTTTTCAATTTCTTTTCCAACTTTGATCGTTCTTTTCCGGGATTCTGGTACTTCTTTGCAGTTGATTTCTCCACCACTGCTTTTTTTTCATTCGCAGCCTGCAGATTTCCGGTAAAGACCGGTGGATTTTTTTTCGAAACATATCCCTGCGATTCTGCCAGTTCTTCCTCCTGCTGCTTCTTCGTCTGATATTCTTCGTAACCAAACTGATAAAACTGCGTGCTTCCATCCGGCTCAAACGCCAAAATCTTCTGTGCTACCTGCTTTACAAAATAACGATCATGGGATACAAACAATACCGTTCCGGTATAAGATTTCAGCATCTGCTCTAGTGTCTCTTTTCCAATGATATCCATATGGTTTGTCGGCTCATCAAGAATCAGAAGATTCGGTTTTCTCTTCAAAATTTTGCAGAGTGCCAGACGCACTCGCTCACCTCCGGACAGCATATCCACCGTTTTAAATACCTCATCCCCAGAAAACAAAAACGCCCCCAGCGCACTTCTGACCTCCGTCTGTGTCAATTCCGGAAACTCATCCCAGAAATCATCCAACACCTGTTTTTTACTGGTATACTGTGCCATCTGCTGATCAAAGTATCCGATCTGCACCCGAATTCCATACTCGTATTCTCCACCAAGCGCATGCAATTTTCCAGTAACTGTTTTTAGAAATGTAGATTTCCCAAGGCCATTTCCACCAATGATTCCAATCTTTTCTCCACGCTGCATCTGCAGATTAACGGTAGACAGCACTTTCCCATCCTCATATCCGATCTGCAGATTTTTAACTGTGAGTACCTCTTTGCCAGTTTCTACTTCCGGATTAAAATGTGCATGAAATGTCTGATTGTCATACCTCTGTGGCGGTTCAACCAGATCCATATGTTCAATCTGCTTCAATTTGGACTTTGCCATAGAAACCTTGGTCGGTTTGCCTTTAAAGCGCTCTACAATCGCGTTGAGGCGCGCGATCTCTTTTTGCTGGGCTTCATAGTCCTTCGCCTGTTTCTCCCAACGCTGCCGTTTCTGCTCCATAAATGCGGTATAATTTCCTTTGTATCTCGTGCTTTTTCCATACTCGATCTCATATACCACATCAACAATGTCATCTAAAAACATCCGGTCGTGAGAAACGATCACAACAGCTCTCTTATAATTTTTCAAATAATTTTCCAGCCACTCGATCGTCTCGATATCCAAATGGTTTGTCGGCTCGTCAAGCAGCAAGATGTCCGGTTTTTCCAAAAGCATTTTAATAAATGCGATTTTTGTCTGCTGACCACCGGAAAACTCCGCGATCGGTTTCTTTTTATCCTCCGCGGTAAACCCGAATTTGCGGATCATCGTCTCGTATTCTTTTTCATAATAATACCCGCCGATATCCACAAAGTATTCTTCCGCCTTCGTATAAGATGCAATACTTTCCTCGCTTGGATCCTCTTCCATTCGTTTCCGTTTTGTTTCCAGCTCCTGCTGTAAATTCTCGTAAGAGACAAACACCTTTCGAATTTCTTCTTCCATCGAAATGCTCTTATCCGCAAATGTCATCTGTTTCAGATATCCAATCGTCGGATTCCCTGATTTTGCAATAAAAATGTCCTCATCGCTGTCCCGCTTTTCTAGTTCTAACTCCCCTGCGATCAACTTTAACAATGTGGTCTTTCCACAACCGTTTCTTCCAACGACCGCGATTTTTTCCGTATCGCGGATTTCAAAATTTATATCTTTTAATACAACGTCGGCCGCATATGCCACGCAGCCATGATTGATTTTATATTGCATAATGTTCCTTTCTAAATATTCATGATCTTTTCACTATCAAATAATTTCGCCAAAATTCCTGCCATGAGCAGCGAATACACCACATTCGCCACGATCGTGATCACAATATTTGTCATCGAAATATTAAATCCGAAAATCCCATTCATACACTGAACGCTGTTATAAAGCGGAATCAGATACAATGCCGGGTTTTTCGGTGCCCCGTTGCTCATCATAGAAGTTACGCCAACGATCATCACGAGAATCATCAGTGGTGAGATTGCCGTTCCCGCTTCTTTTACACTCTTTGCAAGAGCGGATAAAATCGAGATTGCCGAAATCAAAACTAAGACAGTCGTCAAAATAACAAAAAGAAGCAGAACATAATCCGATGGCCGATACACAGCAGCACTGCTCATAGCACTGCTGGTCACTTCCTCTCCGGCACCTGCCGTCCCCAGCAGTTTCGGCATAGAAAGAATCGTTCCAATAAAACTCGAACAACCGCTCAACAGACCAATCACACTCAGACTCACGATTTTCCCGATTGCCAGATGACTTCGTTTCATCGGCGTTACCAGTAACGTTGCAATCGTTCCGCGCTCTTTTTCTCCTGCAATGGATTCCGGCGCGACTGCCACACAGCCGCTATATAAAAATGTCAGCATCAAAAATGGCAACATCATAGAGAAAAATTTTCCCATCGTATCTTCATTCGTCGCCATATCATACTGAACATCTCCTCGATTGACATCAAATTTATTGATCATCGTTGCTTCGTATGTATCCAAGGCATCCACAATGATGGAATACGCACTCTGTGATTCTGTGGAAACGCTATTATAGTACACTTCTACATTTGGAGCCGCTTCTGTAGTTGTCTTTGCATCATACGCATCTACATTTTCTTCAAAAGAATCCGGGAATACTACATACAGATCCAGTTTTTGATCTTTGATCCGTTTTTTATCCTCGTTGTCTTTCGCAGCATCAACATCCTTAATAGAAAAATTTGCTTTTTTCAGATCCTCTTTCAAAAAAGACGGCATATTCTGCGCTTCCACCTCATAGACGGTGTCTTCATCTGTTGTAAACTGATCCATCATCCCCTGCCCCATAAAAGAGTAGATCACATAAATCAAAAGTCCTGGTAAAATGACTGTTGTCACGAACAAACGCTTATCTCCGAAGAAACGGGCAAATTCTTTTTTAATAATCGTAAGAATATTATTTTTCATGCTATGCGTCCTCCCCTACGTACTCTTGATAGATGTCAAAAAATTTATCTTCCAATTTTTTCTCTTTCGTTACTTCCGCAAGTGTATCACACAACACCATCTTTCCATTGATAATAATTCCTACGCGATCGCAGATTTTCTCGATCAGGCTGAAAATATGTGTCGATACGATAATCGTCTTTCCCTCTGCTCTCATCTGCAATAGAAAATCCGTCACAACTTTAGCCGTGATGACATCCAGACCATTTGTAGGTTCATCAAAAATAATAATATCCGGATCATGTACCAGAGACAGGACAATCGACACTTTCTGTTTCATTCCGGTGGAAAGATTGGCCACTTTTACTTCCGCAAAATCCGAAATGCCAAACTGTGAGAAAAATTTCTGTTTTCTCTGCTGACGCAGTTCTGATTTCACTCCATGTAAATCCGAAAAAAAGTCGTACAAATAATTCGGTGTAAAAAATTCTTCTAATCGAAGCTCTGTCGTTAAAAAACCAATTTTTTCCCGAACTTCCTGTGCCTGTCTGCAGACACTTTTCCCATCGATCCACACGTCTCCTTCACTCGGTTTTAACAATGTTGCCATCACACGAAGTGTCGTTGTCTTTCCGGCACCGTTTGGTCCTAATAAGCCAAAAATCTCACCTTTATACGCAGCAAAAGACAAACCATCTACCGCATTTTTTGTTTTTGCTTTTGACTTCTCTAAACGCTGCTGTTTTCTGGAAAGTTTAAATGTCTTTTTTAAATTTTCCACTCTCAGAATTTCTTCCATTTTTTCCTCCCACTTAAAATTCGTCATCTCCAAATGGATTTCCCTGTTCCTGCGACTCCAGTGAAAATCCCGGAATCAACGACGGGTCCGCTGTTGCCGCAGGACTCCGTAATACCAGCACCACATAAACAATCGTTAAAAGAATGGAAACTGCACTGCAGGCTATCCCTGCGATCGCCACTCCCTTATCCTGTTTTCTTGTCGACAAATGTACAATTCCAAGAACAATCGAAATCACAGCTGTAATCACATTAATGCAACAACAAAACAATGGAATCGAGATGATTCCAAGGATCAGAGACGCCACTGCAAGCCCTGACCCCTGCTGATTTTGATCACCGGAACCATTTGTTCCATAAAACTGATTTCCATATGGCTGATTTGCACCATAATTCTGTCCGCCACCGTATGTCTCATTCTGTCCATAAAACTGCTCCCCTGCATACGGCTGATTTTGCCCATAATACGACGGCTGTCCATAGGGATTCGGCGGTATCTGCTGATTCAACTGTGCATCTCCAGTTCCTGTACCGCTTCTCTTAGAATGATATTCTTGATAAATCTGCTGTGAAACCGGATTCTCCTTTGTCTCTTCTTTTTGCAATGAGACTGAAACCTCTTGTGTCTGTTCCTCCCGACTCTGTGTATCAGTTTCTTCTGCTGTCATTCGTTCTTCTTCATTCATGCCGCTCCCCCCTTTATCTTAAAAGTTATATCCGGACTGTCTCATGATCTCTTCTATCATTTTTCTACCGTTTTCATCTGCAAGCATTCCAACCATTCCAAAGATCAGCAAAACTGCAAAAATAATTCCTGCCACACTGCAGATAATTCCTCCGATTGCCATTCCATGTTTTTCATTTCGAATGATCTGTAAAATTCCGGTCACGATAGATGCGATTGCTAACGCTCCACATAAATACCAAATGCAAAAACAACAAATGGATAAAATACCACAGACCAGTGAGGCAACTCCAAGACCTATGCCATTTCCTTTTTGTTTATTATTTTGCGGGTAGCCATTTGGCTGATATCCATTCTGTGGATATCCATTTGGTCCATATCCGTTTTGTGGATACCCATTTTGATTATATCCATTCTGGAAATTTCCGCCTGGACCGTATCCGTTCTGTGGATTTCCGTTTTGTCCGTATCCGTTCTGCGGGTTTCCATTTTGTCCGTATCCGTTCTGCGCAGAATCATTTTGCGGATTTTCGTTTTGACCTGTTTGTAAATTCTCGTTTGACTCCTGTCCCATCTCTTCCTGTCTCCTTCTATTTTCATTTTTTTAATTAAATCCAACTACTTTTTGTGAAATCTTATAAGCTGCGATCGATATTTTTCTACCACCCTTTCCCGGCAGATTCATGGTATTTCCCATAATTCCATTCCGTAAATGATGGAAAAGACGAATATCTTTTTCTTTAATATACTTCCAAAGTTCTCGTTTTTTCTGCAGATTTTCTTCTGTTCCGGAACGTATCAACATGATCGTGGAAATCACTGTTATGATTTCAAGATAGTTAAACATGTATTTTCTCAGTTTACGATTCGGCAGTTTCCATAAATCAAAGGCATCTACCATCAGCTTATTTACCTTAATCTGCTGGTCAATCCGCCCGATCATTACTTTTTCATTGACAGACTGATCCTCCCGTCCGATATAGTAACGATAAAAATCTACATCCAGATAATACATGGTCTTCACATATGGAAGCGGATAATACACAAAAATATTATCCACATAAAAAGTATGCTCCGGCAATTCTAACCCACAATCTTTTAAAAGTTTTGTACGATAAATCACCGAGTGCATCAAGATATACTTTCCTTTGTGAAACCGTTTCGTATCGTTCCATGTGAAAATCTTTCCAGTTGGCAGCGTCGATGTATACCGCATGACTTTTTTATGCTTTGCCCCTTGCTTTTCATAAACAAAATTGCAGATCATCATATCCAGTGTCTGCTCGCCACCAGCGATTTCCCGCAGAGTTTCCAGTACTTTTTGATACGCCTCTGCATCTACCCAGTCATCGCTGTCTACAACCTTAAAAAAAAGACCCGTCGCATTTCGGATTCCTGTATTGACAGCAGCTCCATGACCACCATTTTCCTGATGGATCGCACGCACGATTCCCGGATATCTCCGTTCATAATCATCCGCGATCTCTACTGTCATATCTTTTGATCCATCATCTACGATCAAAATTTCTACATCATCCCCACCGATTAGAAGTGAATCTATACAATGTTCCATATAATCCTGTGAATTGTAGCATGGAACTGCGATTGACAATAATTTCATTTTTTTCCTCCTTCTGACAAGTATGCCTGCTTATTATACACGTTTTTTGAAAATCTGTAAACGGAACCAAAAATTCTTCTTTGTTCACGATTTGTTTACATTTTCAACACATTTTATACATACGAGCGACATAATTGTACTTTATAATGTAAGAAATTTGAGATTGACAATTTAGACAATTAGTAAATTTACGATACATCTTTCATCTCCTTAAAAGAGCCGGCATCCTTTGCCGGTTCTTTTTATGTTTCCAAAGAAAATCGTTCTTTCCCTGTAGAAAGCTGTAAAAACTGACTGTATGCCGTAAATGCCGAAGGAATCGCATACGCATCCTGTACCTGCTCGATTTCAGCAAACACGATGTCCTGCTTTTTTTTCTGAGAATCCGCTAAAAACTCCTGTTCTTCTACCTGCACCACATACC
>JBJENW010000303.1:0-1567 GCA_051880395.1 Lachnospiraceae bacterium
GGTCTTGCTGAAAAATCTGTTTTCATGATACGGAAACATTCTTCTATCTGCCATCTGCCTTCACTGACTTTTAAAATGTCGCCTACTTCATCATCCAGAAGATCCGTACATACTGCGTAGAGCCCATCATACTGAGATTCTTCAGTGATCTTGTTTTCATCCAGGTAATGGTGGATATCAGCAGCTTCCCCTTCTTTGGTAACGGCTGTGGTTCCGATAAATCGGGCTGGGTCATTTGGATTTTTACGGTTCTTTTTTGTATTTCCTGCGTCCAGCATCTTTTGTGCCCGTTCTACTTGCTTATCACGAAGAACCTTCTGATAAAGGGCATATTTAGGCGAGTATGTGATGATCAGACGCTGGTGTAGTTTCTTTGTGGTATAAGGTTCATCTTTATAGTAAAGCCCTTTGTCATCTTCAGGAAGCTGTGTGATATCCACAGGGGTATCATCGGAAACCCTTTTAAATCCTTTCGCATCTAAAGCCCATTCTTTTTCTTCTTTTTTCAGTTTTTTGATTGATTGGGTAACGATATAGGCCCGTTCACCCATGTGGTTGTAAGCCCGGATATCCTCTGAAGCCAGCCCGGCATCACTACAATAGATAAATTTCTGGCAGCCGAATTCGCCAAGGACTTTCTTTTCCAATGGCTTCAGTGAGGTTTGTTCGTTTGCGTTCCCAGGAAAGAGAGAGAAAGCAAGGGGAATACCGTCACCATCCATAAATAATCCCATCTGGATAATCGGGTTGGGTCTATGTTCTTTGCTTTTCCCATATTTCTTATTCCCATCTTCCTGTTCAATCTCAAAGTAATAATTCGAGCAATCATAATAAAGAATCTTATCGTTTCTGATCCCTAAAAAATGGCTGTTTTTATAAACTTCCGATTGTATCAGATCACATTCAGTCCCGAGAACATCTAACGCACGATATATGTCATGAAGTTCATAAGAAGGTTTTTCTAAGAACTCTGATGCAGTTTTGAAGGAAGAACGCTTGCTGGAAGGTTCCAGTATCCTTGCATAAATCAGATCAGAAAGAATGGCGTTGATGTCATACTTGAATTTATATTTCTGTTTCAATTTTCGGCAGATTTTATTCATTTGCAGCTGATAATATATGGATTGCAGGAAAAGGTAGCCGCCGCGGAAAAAGGCCTGTTTGCCATAATCCAGTTGTCTGTCTGCATGGAAAGGGATCAATACTGTTTTTGTTTCTTTTTCCTTTTTGTATTTTTCAGTTTCTATTTTTACTTCATTTTTTGCCCAGGCAATAACATCCTCCCTTGTTGGGCCATGTTCAATCAAAAGATGTTCCAAAGTTCCCAACTTGCGAACGATAGTTGAAGTAGTGCTGCCATTAGCTTTTACATAAGATCTGCAGATATAAAATGACTCAGCATTTTTTGATTTTGTAATATGAAGATTCATTTTTCGCCCCTCCTTTCCTTATTATATCATACAATAACATAAAATAACATAGATAAAAACAAAAAAGTTGACGCAAAAAAAGCAGGTTTTATGCGACCTGCAAGTACTTTTTCTATAATTCAACTGTCAAACTCCCG
>JBJENW010000304.1:0-1565 GCA_051880395.1 Lachnospiraceae bacterium
CTTTATAGGAAAGTTCTCCTCCGGAGAACTCTTGATATGAAAATGGCCCGCACAAAGGCGGGCATGACAAGCAAACGATGGAATTTAGAAGATATAGAAGCCATCAGCTCCGGGAAAGTCTTCATCAAATTCATCGTCCTCGTTTAAGAAGTAATCCATATCAAGCAAATCATCCTCACTCATGTGACGGATGGCATCAGCGGTCATGCCTTCAGGTGGATTCTTTATGTACTTGTCTCTGATTTCATCTGAACGTTTTGGCATAGTGCTTTCCTCCGTAAGAGTTATTTTATCACAGACGGAGTAAAAATGTATATGTTTCAGGCGGAAGAAAAAGAAGGGAGTCTTCCCATTGCCCTTTCATACATTTCGTTCAGAGAAATATGCTGATGTTTATGGTATAACTCAAGGAAAAACATAGTCTCGCCACAGCAGGGACATTTAAGGGGATCGTATCCGAAAGATAATAAAGTACAATCGCGCCACCGGTTGAAGGAAAGAAAGATCTTTCTTTTTTCTTTGGAGATGGCAAGATTGATTTTCTTATCATTCTCCCGGGTTCTTGCGTAAAGACCATAATAACGGATCTGCTTAAAATGTTTTTCCGGGATGTGCTGGATCAATCTGGCTATAAATTCCATAACGGGGATCGTCTCTACTATGAGTCTGCCGTCCTCATGCCGGTTGTAGTGGAAAGTTACATTCTCACCATCATAGTTGTCAATGCGGGAAGTGGCAATGACAGGACGGCCGAGATAACGACCGATATATTTGGAAACAACTTTCGGGTCACATTTGTTTGGCTTGGCGTAGACATAAAACCCATCTTTATGATCAAGATAGCATTTCGCTTTCACTTTTTTGAAAGATGGACCGATCTTCTTTTCCATGAAGTTAAGAAGAGCTGTACGAAAGGCATTGCGAAGATAAGTATAGTTGAAATGAGTTTTGGGTCTCCAAAAACCAGAGTTGCCGATACCACCTTCGGAAATGAGGCAGTGGATGTGGGGGTTCCACTTTAGGTCGCGGCCAAATGTGTGCAGGACAAGAATGAAACCAGGAGTGAAATTTTCGGTTTTGTTATCCTTATGGAACAAACGAAGGAGAACACTTTGAACAGCTTCAAAAAGAAGACCGAGAAGGGATCTGTCTTTCAGAAAGAAATGTCTGAGTTCAGAATCGATCGTAAAAACACAATGCCGATGTTGGGTATTGATTATCTTAAAAGACATGGAGGTTGTGCGGTCAATGGAATATTTGGTTCCACAGGTTGGACAGAAACGACTATGACAACGGAACGGAACAAACTTAAGCATACCGCACTTGCCACAGCCATACATTGCGCCACCAAAAGAAGGGTCACCACAGTTGATCATACGATCAACGTTTTCAATGACCGATTTGCGTGGACGTAAAGTATAGATCATTTCTTCATAATTATCTTTGAAAATATCCTGAAGTATGTTGCTCATAAGAGTATTATGAAGGAATTACAACAAAAAGAAAACCCCTAACCCCTCATGAGTGAGGGGCAGGGGAGTTGAAGTGTCGAAGACACTTTTTCA
>JBJENW010000305.1:0-1559 GCA_051880395.1 Lachnospiraceae bacterium
TGCGGAAGCGGGAAGAAGTATAAAAAATGCTGTGGGAAGAAATAAAGAGGATGTACCGGATATGGAACAGAAGATAAAAGAACTCAGTAAAGAAAGCTTGCAGAAGATCATTTTAAAAATGATGACAGTTCTTTCGAAAGAGCAATGTGAAGAATTAGAAGTGATGATTGAAGCATGCTTAGGGGAAAATAATGAGACAGGCAGGATTCAATTGACAGAAAGAATGTCCCAGGAGTTTGTAAGTGAAAAAATGAAACTTCTGAAACAATGGATGGAACAGATCGATGAGGGAGAATTATATCTGGATACAGAGGTGTATGAAGATTATTCTGATTCATACTGGGACAGAGAATGGATTACGGAATATGAAGATAATCAGGGGATTGGTGAAAAGATTCAATTTATGATCCGGTTTGCGAAGGATTGTACAGATGACCGAAAATACCAGGAAGCCAACTTTATTTATGGATGGCTGTGGGATATGTCAGTGAGTACAGATTCGGAATTTGAAGGTGATCCTTTGGATCTGGAATTACTGTTGGAAAATCACATTATTCGTACAGATCTGGAACAACTGGCTCTGATGACATTATATGCGGATTATCAGGTACAGGAGCCGGAAAATCGTGCGGAAGATATATATTTGTATTTTTCTTGCCACACATTTCAGAAATTGCACATAAAGGATATGTTTTATGTCGGACGTGAAGAACTGAAAGGAACGGAGCAGTTCTGGAAAGATTGGATCGCATTGCTGCAGACAAAAAATGGAGAAACGGCAGGCAGACTTTTACAGGAAGCAGTTTTATATTATGAGGGCATTGAAGGGCTGGTAAATATGGCAGATAAGAATTGTAATCTGCATCCTTCTTTGTATTTATCAGCAATGAAGGAGTATAATAAAAAGCATGAGTACCGGCAGATGGAGGAGATAGGAGAAAGAGCTCTGAATAAAATTGATTGTAAGCTAAAGATCCGAAGTAAGATGGCATTGGTGGCAGCTTATGCGTCCTCCTGCCTGATGCATACAGAGAAGCTTATGCGGTTTTGTTGGGAATGTTTTCGCTCGGAATCAACTGACAGAAATTTTCTGCGTTTGTTTGGAATGAAAACGATGG
This sequence comes from Lachnospiraceae bacterium, assembly GCA_051880395.1. Classification (GTDB taxonomy): domain Bacteria; phylum Bacillota; class Clostridia; order Lachnospirales; family Lachnospiraceae; genus JBJENW01. The sequence goes on from JBJENW010000305.1 coordinate 1,119, forward strand.
CAGAGAAATATGGGATGAGAGGCGGAGAAGTTCTTCATACTGTAAAAAGGAAAAATTCGGCTGGTTATATGAGTAATGAAGAAACAGAGCAGAATATTCTGGATGAGTATGGATATTATGTGCTTAGTTTCTATACAGGAGATTTTCAGACCGTAAAAGACGCGTCAAAAAATCCGCAGGCTTCCCTGGGGTGGAGTGGAAACTTTATCCAATATGGCATTCGCCTGATTTTATTGTATTTGTATGAAAAAACATTACCGTCCAAAGCGGCTGCAAACATTGCGGATTATGTGGGCTTTTGCGATGATAAAAAAGATGCAGATCATATATTGAGCTTTGAAAGCGAAATCATAGAAGAGAGTCGCAAGCTTGGGGTCAGTACATTCTGGAATTATTTTCAGAGGTGGAAGAACTATTTTCAGATGTCGGAGAAAGAAAAAA
>JBJENW010000306.1:0-8501 GCA_051880395.1 Lachnospiraceae bacterium
CTATACGTCGACGTTTGAGTGAAAAAAATCCGAGCGCGTATGAATCATATGTGGCAGAGACTTGTAATAATCTGGCGAATCTGCTAACAAAAATGAATCAGATAGAGAAAGCCGAAGAGCTGTATAGAGAATCTCTGTCTATATGTCGACGTTTGAGTGAAAAAAATCCGAGCGCGTATGAATCATATGTGGCTGATAGCTGCAATAATCTGGCGAAGCTGCTAACAAAAATGAATCAGTTAGAGAACGCCGAAGAACTGTATAGAGAATCTCTGTCTATATGTCGACGTTTGAGTGAAAAAAATCCGAGCGCGTATGAATCAGATGTGGCTATGACTTGTAATAATCTGGCGAATCTATTGGTAAGAATGAATCAGATAGAGGAAGCTGAAGAGCTGTATAGAGAATCCCTATCTATATATCGTCGTTTGAGTGAAAAAAATCCGAGCGCGTATGAATTATATGTGGCTGCGACCTGTATTGGTCTGGCAAATTTTCTGTATATCGAACAGTCAGAGGAAGCAGAACAACTTTACCGGGAAGCAGTCTCCATTCTTGAAAAATATCCCCAAACGGAGGTCATTGTTCAAGAAATACGCGAATTATTAGAATACAATTTCTAATAAAAGGAATCTCCTAAAAAATAGAAAATATTTTTTTCAAACCAATAACCGCAAAATACAGTATATAATATGGTAAGGTACTTAATGAGGAGAAAAACAAAGGAGGAATAAAAAAATGTATGCAGAAAAAGGAACCATCACAAGAAGAATGGATACCGTCTTAAACGGCCTTCAGGAAGAATTCCGTTCCATGTGCGACATCAAAGATTTTGAGAGCAGACTGGCTGCACTCAAAAAAGCGGGAAACAGATCCGATCGTCCCAGCAAATTGAGGGATCTGTTTGATCTGTTTGACCTTTGCAAAATAGAATATGAGTGTGGAAAAGATAACGCATATTATGAAAAACTTGTGAGAAATGCAGATATTCCCACATTTTCAGACATAGAAAACAGAATGCTGTATGCCCTGTATGAACGTTACAAAGAATACCCGGATCCGGAGGAATATATGGAACGGATCGTGAACCGCCTGGAGTCTCCGGAAGATGGCTGGCAAGGAGATTCCCTGCGGCTGAGAATTCTAAAACGGTTTATCAAATATGGAAACTATCTGAAGGATGCCGGTATCAGTGGAAAAAAAGCAGTCGAAGATTATGTAAAAGAAAAACTGGGCAAAAAGCCGGGAATAGAGGAAGTGCTTGCGAATATTGATGATGACATTTTTTCTGTCTTAAATTTTGAAACAGAAAATAGCGAGGGGTTGAGCAAAGAAGAAAAGAAAAAACAAAAAGAGAGAAATAAATCGGCCAGAAAGAAATATGAATTGTTAAAAATTGCGGACGATCTGGCCGGTGGAAAGTTTCGGACGGAAGGCGCGACGAAAAAAAGTCTGTATCTGTTTGCAATGGTGTATGAAATGACATATTATTCCGGGAACGGGGATATTTTGGATCCGAAAACAGATATAGAGACGAACCTGTTTCGCGATTATTATACAAACAATTTCATGCGATTTATTTCAGAAGAGTACAAGGAAAAACCGACCGGATATGATTTGGATCCTTCCGGTCAGGGAATCAACTATAAAAATTTTGCAGAAATGATCTATTTGTATTATATCTCTCAGGATGATAGTCCGCAGGAGAAGATCCGTTTATCCAGTGAAATGATTCAGGAGGTACAGACAAAGCAGTTTAAATCCGGAGGACTTGATACGAAGGAAAAAGGAGGAACCGTTTATTATAGAAGATTTTTCAAGCAGGAAATGTTTGATGAAGATGTATTTCGTCTGTCTCAGGAAGAATTTAAGGAGTTTCTGCTGGAGAATTATAATTGTGATACATTTTTAGAAAGTCGTAAGACCAAAACGGGAGAACAGGATCTGCGGGTCGGTGTGTTTCAGCTTGAGATTGAGCAGGAGTCTGCGTATAAAGTGTACCAGTCGATTTTACAGGACATAAAAGAGTTAGGGCTTGAACTGGAAAATTGTAATTATGGGTTATGGTTTACGGATGTGGCCGCATTGAAGAAAAATGGAGCGGAATCGTTTGGTGAGATAGGAAATGATATAGACCGAAAGAAATTTCAGGAATTTATCGACTTGCTCACAGGCATCAATCATTTTGTTGGATATACGGTAAAGGAAGAGAGCAGCACACAAAACACATCGCAGGAATGGGCAGAGGTGTCAAAACGAAAAACAAAAGCATTGTTTGTTTCGTCTCCCGCAGATGTGACCAGAACGTCCGTGATCGTTGCATACTATTATTATTACAATGCCCTGCATGAAGAGGATAAAGGGAAGAGTTTTGAGGATGTGTTTCTGGATTTTAAAAGAGGCGTGGACAAGAAACTGGGGGCTGCTTATTACCAGCCGCTGAGCGGAAAGAATATCTTTGATGTGTTGATCACGTTTTCTTCTTATGCATATCTGCGAATTTGAGAAAAGGAGGCTGTACAGTGATTAGAAAAATGAGCCATATGGGAAGGTATCACGCAGAAATGAATGGTGAAAATCAAGATGCCATATGCAGTGGCACAGAAAAAGACATCACCGTTATTTCGCTGGCGGACGGAGTATCTACTTGTAAAGAAGCCAGAATCGGTGCTAAAATTGCAAGTGAAGCAATCACAAATCTGTTTCTGAAAAAAGGAAAACAGTTTTTGGAGTATGAACCCCAAAATATCGCTGCATTTACCCTCTCGCATATTCTCCATCAATTGAACCGGCAGGCATCTGAAGACGCGGAGAATGTGGACGAATATTCCAGTACGCTCGCAAGTGTTCTTGTGGATAAAAAGAAAGGAAAAATACTTAGTTTCTGTCTTGGGGACAGTATGATTCTGGCGATTGGGAAGGAAAAATGCTCGGTGTTATCCATGCCGTCAGACAGTTCATCCGGGTGTTATGTGACAACGACAAAACAGGTATCGGAAATGGCACAGGTAAAAGTGTGCGATCTTGGTTTGATGGAATCCATTGTGATCTGTTCGGATGGTGCATGGAAACAAATGTTTTGCAAAAACAGGTTAAAACCCGAAGTGAAAGATCTTTTGATCCACTTCGAGTATGAAGCACTAGAGGAGTTCCTTATGAAGCAGGATTGCTATGATGATTACAGTTTTGTTGCTTTGGACATACGGCAGAAAAACAGGAGGAAAACGGCATGAACCATCGGGATCATTTAGGAAAAAAAGATACAATTCTTCTCTGCGGAAAAGGTGATGATCGTACGTTTACCAGGACGTTTACAATCTTGAAAAAAGTGGGAGAAGGTGCTTCGACGGTATGTTATGAGGCATGTTATGGGAAAGACGGAGAAGGCAGCAGGGGAATTTTAAAGGAATTTTATCCACAGGAAGCCTATGCTTTGGAACGAAATGAAGAAGGTCAGCTGCTGCATTCGCAGGAGTTTCAGGATTCTTTTGAGCGGTTTCGAAAAGCAGAAAAAGAATATTTACAGCCTTGTAAAATGTTAATGCGTGCAAAGCAGAATAATGAGAATCTGTCCGCATTTATTCCAAACTTTGAAATTTATCATGGAAGCGATCGCAATGGAAATGCAGTCGGAACGACTTATGTATGGACACCGCAGCCGAATCTGGAGACATTTGAAAAGGTTTGTGATGAAATTCACAGGCATCCGTCAAAACAACCGGAGCGTCAGTTGGTGATCGTATTGAAAGCGGTTGAAACTCTGACAGAGTGCATCTGTGATCTGCATCGTGCGGAATTGATTCATTGTGACATAAAACCGTCAAACTTTGGATTTATTAAGCATGGTAATGAAATAAGATATCAGACGTTGTCTATGTTTGATATAAATTCGATCTGTTCTGTTTATCAAAAGGCAGATTATGGAATGGGAACAGAGGGGTATATGGAGCCGGAGACCGGGCAGCAGGCAGCGAATAATCAGACCGATATTTACGCGATCGGAGCAGTTCTCTTTCATGCCATTGTCCTTACAGAGGAAACAAAGAAAAATGGTTATCTTTTTCGCGAGGAGTATTATGACCAGCTTTCAGATATGGTAAAGGAGTCGGAATTGATTCAGGCTTCGGAGGTCAATTCGCATCCAAGATTAAGGAGCATTCTCACAAGAATATTAAAAAAGTGTTTATGTGAGAGAAGCGAGCGATACGCGAATTGTGAAGAGCTGTTAGAGGATTTGAAAGAAGCACTGTTTTATGTATGTCCATCGAGTTGTTCCGCAAAAGGGAAAAAATGGGAGCTAAAAGATATAGAGGATTCTCTGGATCAAAACAAGGAGAAAAATTCTTTTCAGGCAATCCAGTATCACCTGTATGAACATCCGCTGTATGAGTGTTTGACAAAACAAGATGAGATCCATGTTCTTGTGATCGGATTTGGAAATTATGGTCAGAAATTTTTGGATGTTGCTCTGCAGGTCGGACAGATGCCGGGAAAGAAATTATATGTGACGGTTGTATCTGACGATGCGCAAGACAAAGAAATCTATTTGTCGGAAAGACCGGAACTGAAAGATTTTTTTTGCGTGGAAAGATCGATACCAAAGGAGGAAGATTCTTATGGCAGTATTACCTTCCAGACACTAAATCTGAAGCGGGAGAATCAATCTGACAATAAAGATATTTTACAGGATTACCTGTGTGAACAGTATGAGGATAAAAGCCCGGATTATATCTTTATTTCACTGGGAGAGGATGATTTGAATGTGTCTGCAGCAGAGGCGTGTAAAGAAGCGGCACAAGTATTGGAAATGAATTTCAGTGTAAACTATATCTGTGAAGCGAAAAAAACAGATCCGCATGCTGAAAAACCGGAATCGGGATGGTATCCATTATATGTAAATGCCGATATAAAAAAATCAAAAATATATCCGGAAATCGAGAGAATGGCGTTTAATACACATTTGGTGTGGGAAAAGAATCTTTCAGTGGATTATAAAAACGTACAGGAAGCGTTTCGGAAACCGTATAATCATAATTCGTGTGTGTCGAATGTGCTTTCTCTCAAGTACAAGCTCTACAGTATCGGAATCGATCTGGAAGAAAAAGAGTTATACCAGGCAGCGGAGCAGTTTCAAAGAAATCTGAAAAATAAGACGAAAAATGAACTGATCTGGATCGAGCATCGCAGATGGGTGACGGAAAAGCTATGTCTTGGCTGGAAAAGGATGAAGGATCTGGAAAAATGTGTCGACAGTGGAATGACAAAGGATGAAAGACACAAGGAGCATGTGTGCATTGTAAAGAGCAGGCCGGAGCAGAGACTGAACGGCTGGAATCGCGAGGAATGGGATGGAATTTCGGGAAAACAGGCAGCGAAGAATAAATTCGATGACCTGGATGATCTGGAACGGATGTCTGTGGAATTGCATCGGATGTATATGAAAAAGGCGGGCGATTCGAAAAGTGCAAACTGGTATACAATCATGGACAATATCAGAACTGAAATTGAAGGGGACAGGAAGGCACTGGTCGCATTTCAGGAGTGGTTCTCCTGTATGAAAGAAATTTCAGGTGAATCCGGAGAAAAAATATATGCATATAAAGGATTAAAGGCGTGTTTTTTGGAAAAAGCACAGCAGGCTTTTTCGTCAGAGGGGAAAAAGAAACTGATCCGGAGTCAGGTGGAGGCGGTGGATCATGCCTTCTATCTGACGATTGCAAGTAAGGAGTATCGCAATTGGAAACAGGATGATGTGGCGCTGATTGAAAATATTCCATTTGTACTTACATACACAAAGCAATCTTTTATGGTGCTCCCGTTTTCCACCGGCGATAATGATGCGGTATTCGGGAATGTTGCATCTGCGACGGTTGTAAATCCCGGAACAATTTTATATCTGTATCTGGTTGAAAAAGTGCAGGATATAAAAGAATTATTGGATTCTGTTTCTGGTGTATTGGAATATATGCGGAAAAAAAGGCTGCGTGCGTCGATAGAATTTATTGTGGCTTATGTGGAAAAAACAGAAAAAGAAGTCCAAAAAAGCCAGGAAAAACTCTTGCATATGGATCAGAATCGAATAAAGAAAGTGAAGCTTTTTAAGGTGGACCAGGTAGAGGAAACGCCCAAAACGATGAAAAAATATTTGAAAAGCAGACAGGAAAAAAAGAACTTTTTTGTAGTTGAGAAGAATGCGACAAAACTTTCGTATCTGTTACTTGGGGCAAACGTGTATCAGGAATTTCCAAGTTATAAGTTTGACTCAAGGACCATGAAGTTTTATGATGTTTCGAATTGTAAACAGTTGGTTTATATTAGAAAAAAACCGTATATTTCTGTGGCAGATATGGCATCGTTTCGGTTATCATCCAGTGAAAGCAGCAATCAGCCGGAGTTTTTTGATGATTATAAGGACTTATGGAATCTGTATTGTGCGAACAACTGGGCGTGGAAAAATTTATGCAATATACTTGCGAATGAAGATAAAAAACACGCAGTGTTGGTCACATTTTATTCCCAAAAACAACAAGCGGCAGTGCATCAGGAATATCATTATATCATTCCACTATATTGTGAGAAAAATGCAAAACATATCATTGATTTTTTAAAGCAGCATGCGTATATAGGAGGGGAGAGTTGTGTGGACAGATATAATTCCACTTCCTGTAGAGTGACGATCGTGGATTTATATCAAAATAAAAAAAACTATGACACACTTTTTTCGCGTGTGTATGCATTGATGGTACCGGATGCGATTCGTATTTTTGATCTGCCTGACAATAAAATAAAGGTAGAATTTGATAATTTGGTAGTGGAAAAATTCTATGATGAAAATCTGTGTAAAAATAATCAGCTCTTGAAACTGATGAGTTGGTTTAAAGAAAAAGGATATGTGACCAATTTTGTTCAGGATCCATCAACAAAAGAAATCAGTTTTACCTATGCGAGCAGGGAAATCAAAGAATTGATGACAACAGCCGGAAAGATTTTAGAAGTATACACCTATCATAAAGTAAAAGAATCCGGACAGTTTGATGATGTGGTGAGCAGTTATGAAATTAATTGGAAAGAAAAAAATATAAAAAACGAGTTTGACTGCATCCTCACAAAGGGATTCTGTACATTATTTGTAGAGTGTAAGGCGCGAAAGGAGGTGCAGCAGGAGTTTTATTTTAAAATCAGTAGTCTGACAAAGCAGTTTGGGATTAATGCTACGGCTGTCCTGCTCGTCGATACAAAAGATGAGGATTCTTTGAATAATATACAGCAGATAGAAAAGGGAGACATGATGAATGTTGTTACGATCAGCAGTCGCGAAGAGATTGCTGATATCGGGCAGGTGTTACTGAAGGTGATCACAGGAAAATATCATAAGGAGGAAGATTAATGTACGATCCAAAACCAGTGGATACAAGTGACGTTGTATTATCGGAGGAATTATTGGCTCTGACGGAAAAGATTGCTGAAAACGTACACAATGTGTGGGCGGTCGGAAGAATTTCGGAGGGCTGGACTTACGGAGAAAAGAAAGACGAACAGAAAAAGCGTACACCGGCGCTCGTGCCGTATGAAAAACTGCCGGAAAGCGAAAAAGACTATGATCGAAATACGGCATTGGAGACATTAAAATTGATCGTAAAGCTTGGCTATTCGATTCAAAAAAAATAAAATACGCGTTTTTTGATAGGAGAGAATCAAGGGTTTTATACCTTTGATTCTTTTTTTATCCCCCCTTTACAAGCAGAATGTATCTGTGCGTTATCATAGAATCATCGTTAAGAAAGGAGAAAAGAAAAATGTATGATCCAAAACCAATTGATACAAGTAATGTGACATTGTCAGAGGAGTTATTGAATCTGACAGAGAAGATTGCTGAAAATGTGCATGACGTGTGGGCAGTCGGTAGAATTTCGGAGGGGTGGACGTATGGAGAAAAGAAAGATGCACAGAAGAAAAAGACACCGGCCCTTGTGCCGTATGAAGAACTGCCGGAAAGCGAAAAGGATTATGATCGAAATACGGCATTAGAAACGCTGAAATTGATTGAAACGCTTGGATATGTGATTGTAAGAAAAGGAGAATGAATATGAGAAAGAATATGAATAAAACAATAATCAGAAACACACAGAAAGAACTTCTTCCGGGAGGCGGATTTCATGGAGGAGAACAGACGGAGACGTTGCCGGGAGGCGGATTTCATGGAGGAGAACAGACGGAGACGTTGCCGGGAGGCGGATTTCATGGAGGAAGGAAAAAAGTTTTTGAGGGAAGGAAGGCACAGGAATGAAGGAATTTGTTTTTGGAACAAATGCGCAGTTTAAAAAATTGGATCAGGATTTATCCGCCGGGAAATGTTACAAGTTTTCAAATAGAAGGCTTCCGGAGTCGTGTACACCAGCCCGGGCATGTATCTGGTTTGCAAAAAAGGATCAAACCTATTCTATGTATAATGATCTCTCGGAATCTTGAGTGATCATGCCGGCGGGAACCCGGCATTGGAC
>JBJENW010000307.1:0-8499 GCA_051880395.1 Lachnospiraceae bacterium
CCCGTCGGAACTTACTATCATTTCTGTCAAAGCCACTCTGTCAGATGCCACCCGTGTTCTGTGCCTGCCCGAATCCCGGAAACTGTGTATGGGAGACGGGAGGCTGAGATCTGTTTCTTGTGGGAAAATTTTGCAGGCGGAACGTATTCGTTCAGATACAACCTGAATGATTGGAAATACAGAAAAGAAGACTGAATATTGATAAATATTAGCTTTCTATAAGAAAAATATTATCGTCATGTTTAAACATATGACGAGGTATATAATTTAAGCACTTCCTGTATTCATGGGCATTTAGTAATCTACTCGTTATGTTGCAAGAATCTAGGATAAAAAAACTGTCAGATCTACCATTCGTTTATTTCGATGGGATACATTTCAGTCGGCATTCACTTTTAAATATCCAAAAACGTATCGGGTTCACAACTCTTTTCCTCAGCGAAAAATATCTCAACCTTCCGTCTCCAACACACAGTTTCCGGAATTCGGCTGGGTGGGGCAACGGGGCGGATGCTTCCAGAAGGGCTTTGACAGAAATGGTAGTGAGCTTGGGTGGGCGAATTTGCGATGCCTTTGCTGTTTTGCCGAGAGGCGTACAAGCTGTGCGTAGGTGTATGTGGGAGAAAGAGTCCGCTTCTGAGTCTTTCTCCCACATACACCTGCGTGCAGCTTGTACGACATTCGGAAAACTGCAAAAATAAAGCATCGCAAATCCGCCCACCCAAACTCGACTTCATTTCTGTCAAGCCCTTCTGGAAGCATCCGCCCCGTTGCCCCACCCAGCCGAATTTCGGAAACGTCCGTTTAGGATTTCTACAAGTTGAGATATTTTTCGCGCCCCCCTTTTTCAAAGAGTAGTGGAGTCGATAAAGTTTCGGGTGGCCAATAAAGTAGTGGTCGCGACACTTACACCCATATAAAGCGTAAAGACTGCGAGTGAACAGTAATGAAGAATTTTCAGCATTTTAAGAAATTATTCCAAAACGGTTGACAATCAAAAAAAAAATAGGTAAGATAAAAACGATATGAAAAAAACAATGAAAAGGACTAGTAGAAGTGGAAGCGAACAGAGAGCTGCCGGTTGGTGCGAGGCAGTCGTGTCACACTTTGAACTCACCTTTGAGTTCTTTCCGGGAAGAATTGTGGATAAAGAAAATGTTTGCAGTTTGTGTAGTGGAAAGCGGTCTCCCGCCGTTATTGGGCAAAGCGTCAGTGCAAACGCACTGGAACCTGAGTGGTACCGCGGAATGAAAGATTTCACTCCGTCTCCGGAAATTTGGAGACGGAGTTTTTTTATGAAAAAAACCGCGATGAAAAAGATAGAAAAGGAGAAAAGACATGAGAAGCACGTACAATCCAAAAGCAATTGAAAAAAAGTGGCACAAAATCTGGGATGACGAAAAAGCATTTGCCACAGGAACAGATTATTCCAAACCGAAATATTACGCATTGGTAGAATTCCCGTATCCATCCGGACAAGGATTACATGTTGGACATCCAAGACCGTATACGGCATTGGACATCATTGCAAGAAAACGTAGAATGCAGGGGTACAATGTTTTGTATCCGATGGGATGGGATGCATTTGGTCTGCCAACCGAAAACTATGCGATCAAAAATAAAATCCATCCAAAAATTGTAACAGAAAATAACGTTGCACATTTCAAAGATCAGTTGAGAGCCATCGGCTATTCCTTTGACTGGGATCGTGAAATCAATACAACAGATCCGGAATATTACAAATGGACACAGTGGATTTTCCTTCAGTTGTTCAAAAAAGGATTGGCATATAAATCCGAGATGCCGATCAACTGGTGTCCATCCTGTAAAGTGGGACTGGCAAACGAGGAAGTGGTAAACGGCTGTTGCGAGCGTTGCGGCACACCGGTTGTACACAAAGTAAAAAGCCAGTGGATGTTAAAAATCACCGAATATGCAGATAAATTGATCGATGATCTGGATAAAGTGGATTATTTAGATAAAATCAAAACATCACAGAAAAACTGGATCGGCCGTTCTACCGGAGCAGAAGTCGAATTTACATTAAAAGACAAAAACGAAACATTGACCGTATTTACGACGAGACCGGATACCTTATTTGGAGCAACCTATATGGTCATTTCTCCGGAGCATCCGCTGATCGAAAAATACAAAGATGAAATCGCAAATTATGATGATATCGTGGCATATCAGCAGGAAGCAGCGAAAAAATCCGACTTTGAGCGTACCGAATTAGTCAAAGAAAAAACTGGCGTCGAATTAAAAGGTATCACAGCCATCAATCCGGTAAACGGAAAAGAGATTCCGATTTGGATTTCTGATTATGTATTGATGACGTACGGAACTGGTGCGATCATGGCGGTACCGGCACACGATACACGTGACTGGGAGTTTGCAAAGAAATTTAATCTGCCGATCATTGAGGTTGTAGCGGGCGGAAATGTACAGGAAGAAGCCTTTACAAATACTCAGACTGGAAAAATGGTGAACTCCGGCTTTCTGGATGGCTTAGAAGTTGCAGAAGCAAAAGAAAAAATGATCGCATTTTTAAATGAAAAAGGCATCGGAAGAAAGAAAGTTAACTTTAAATTAAGAGACTGGGTGTTCTCCCGTCAGAGATACTGGGGCGAGCCGATTCCAATCGTACACTGCGACAAATGCGGATATGTCCCGGTTCCGGAAAGCGAATTGCCATTGACATTACCGGAGGTAGAAAGCTATATGCCAACCGATAACGGAGAATCTCCATTGGCAGCTATGACGGACTGGGTAAATACAACCTGTCCATGCTGCGGCGGTCCGGCAAAGCGAGAGACCGATACCATGCCACAGTGGGCTGGTTCTTCCTGGTATTTCCTGCGTTATACCGATCCGCATAATGATAAAGAATTTGCCAGCAAAGAAGCACTGGATTATTGGCTGCCTGTAGATTGGTATAACGGTGGTATGGAGCATACAACCTTACATTTGCTCTACTCCAGATTCTGGCACAAATTCCTGTATGATCAGGGGCTGGTCAGCACACCGGAACCATATCAGAAACGTACATCCCATGGTATGATTCTTGGTAAAAACAATGAAAAAATGTCCAAGTCCCGTGGAAACGTCATTAATCCGGATGATATCGTAAATGAATACGGTGCAGATACACTTCGTACGTATGAAATGTTCATCGGTGCATTTGACATGAATGCGTCCTGGTCAAACGAAGGCGTCAAAGGATGCCGTCGTTTCTTAGAACGTGTCTGGAAATTGCAGGATATGGTAAAAGACGGTGAAGGATATTCAAAAGAATTGGAGACAAAGATGCACAAGACAATCAAAAAAGTTTCTGATGATTTTGAAAATATGAAGTTTAACACGGCGATTGCAGCCATGATGGAATTAGTCAACGATTTCTATAAGGCAGACGGTGTGACAAAAGACGAATTGTCCACATTGTTGATCCTTTTGAATCCGGTCGCACCGCATATCACAGAGGAAATGTGGGAGCTTTTAGGAAACGAAGGCAGATTATATCAGACATCCTGGCCGGAATACGAAGAAGAAAAGCTGGTAGAAAATGAAATCGAGATCGCTGTTCAGATCAATGGAAAAGTGAAAGCAACGATCAAAGTTCCGGTTGACATTGCAAAAGAAGATGCAATTGCAGCAGGAAAAGAGGCACTTGGTGATAAATTGACTGGAAACATTGTCAAAGAAATTTATGTGCCGGGTAGAATTGTAAATATCGTAGCAAAATAAAATGGAAATGCCGGGGAAACAGAGGTTTGCCCCGGCATTTGTAAAAATGTCTAAAGATCCTTTCCATAAATCGGAAAATCTCGTCTAATTTAATTTTGCAAAAAAGGTTGAAAAAAGTCCGATTATATGGTAAACTTTTAGCAATTTAGGGTGTGCTTTGCATAAGATGCGGGCATACTGTTTCAAAACGCCAAAAAAGAGATTTCCCCTCTTTTTTTTTGGAAAAAAATAGAAAGGACAAGGGTAAATAGAATGAAAGCTTTTCTTATATTAGAAGACGGAACTGTATTCACTGGTACCAGCATCGGTTCTACGCGAGAAGTCATCAGCGAGATCGTTTTTAATACATCCATGACAGGATATTTGGAGGTGTTGACGGATCCATCCTATGCAGGACAGGCAGTGGTGATGACATATCCGTTGATCGGAAATTATGGTGTGACACCGGATATGGAATCCAAGAAAGCATGGCCGGATGGCTATATTGTACGCGAATTATCCCGTATCCCAAGCAACTTCCGTTGTGAAGGTACAATACAGGACTTCCTAAAAGAGCAGGACATTCCAGGTATTGCAGGTATTGATACCAGAGCATTGACGAAGATGCTTCGCGAAAAAGGAACAATGAACGGTATGATCACCACAGATGAGAATTACGATCTGGAAAGCATTCTGCCGCGTCTGAAAGCATATCATACAGGCAATGAAGTAGATAAAGTTACTTGTGACAAAAAATATGTGTTAGAAGGAAAAGGAAAGAAAGTGGCCCTGTTAGATCTCGGTGCCAAAAATAATATTGCCCAGTCTTTAAATAAACGTGGCTGCCAGGTGACTGTATATCCGGCGCATACGACAGCAGAAGAAATCTTAAAAGAGAATCCGGACGGAATCATGCTTTCAAATGGACCTGGAGATCCAAAAGCATGTACTTCTATTATTGAAGAAATCAAAAAATTGTATGAATCTGATACCCCGATTTTTGCGATCTGTCTTGGACATCAGTTAATGGCATTAGCGAACGGTGCAGACACACATAAATTGAAATATGGACACCGCGGTGGAAATCATCCGGTAAAAGATTTAGAGACTGGCCGCGTATACATTTCTTCCCAGAATCATGGATATGTGGTGGATACCGAAAATCTGGACGCAAACGTGGCAGTTCCGGCATTTGTAAATGTAAACGACGGTACCAATGAAGGATTGAAATATATCGGAAAAAATATTTTTACCGTACAGTTTCATCCAGAGGCGTGTCCGGGGCCGCAGGACAGCAGTTATCTCTTTGATCGGTTTATCAATATGATGGGAGGAGCAGAATAATGCCAAAGAATAAAGATATAAAAAAAGTATTAGTGATCGGTTCCGGTCCTATCGTTATCGGACAGGCAGCAGAGTTTGATTATGCAGGTACACAGGCTTGTCGTTCCCTAAAAGAAGAAGGCGTCGAGGTTGTCCTGGTAAACTCTAACCCTGCAACCATCATGACAGATAAAGATATTGCAGATGAAGTATATATCGAACCATTGACAACAAAAGTGTTAGAGCAGATCATTCTGAAAGAAAAACCGGACAGCGTTCTCCCGACGTTGGGTGGACAGGCAGGCTTAAATCTTGGTATGGAATTAGCCGAGTCTGGATTCTTAGAAGAACATGGTGTGAAACTGATCGGTACAACCGCTGAAACGATTTTTAAAGCAGAGGACCGTCAGGCATTTAAGGATACGATGGAATCCATTGGTGAGCCGTGTGCTCCATCTTTAGTTGTTCACAATGTAGAAGATGGTATCAAGTTTACAAATACGATCGGATATCCGGTGGTATTGCGTCCGGCATATACATTAGGCGGAAGCGGCGGTGGTATTGCGCACAACGAGGCAGAGCTGATCGATATTCTGACAAACGGATTGCGTCTGAGCCGTGTCGGTGAAGTATTGGTAGAGCGCTGCATCGCAGGATGGAAAGAGATCGAGTATGAAGTAATGCGTGATGCGAATGGAAACTGTATTACCGTTTGTAACATGGAAAACATCGATCCGGTTGGTGTGCATACTGGAGATAGTATCGTAGTTGCGCCATCTCAGACATTAGGAGATAAAGAATATCAGATGCTGCGTACATCTGCGTTGAACATTATTTCTGCATTGAACATTACCGGTGGATGTAACGTGCAGTACGCATTAAATCCGGATACGTTCGAATACTGTGTCATTGAGGTTAATCCGCGTGTGAGCCGTTCGTCTGCATTAGCAAGTAAGGCTACCGGTTATCCGATTGCGAAAGTGGCAGCAAAGATCGCACTGGGTTACACTTTGGATGAAATCAAAAATGCGATCACACATAAAACATATGCAAGCTTTGAACCGATGTTAGATTACTGTGTAGTGAAAATCCCAAGACTTCCGTTTGATAAATTCATCACTGCAAAGAGAACTCTGACAACACAGATGAAAGCAACCGGAGAGGTTATGAGTATCTGTAATAACTTCGAAGGAGCGCTTATGAAAGCCATCCGATCTCTGGAGCAGCATGTAGACTGCTTGATTGCGTATGACTTTGATCAGTTAAGCGACGAGGAATTAGAGAAACAGCTGCATGTTGTAGATGACCGTCGTATTTTTGCAATAGCAGAAGCGTTACGCCGTGGTGTCAGCTATGAGCATATCCATGAATTGACAAAAATTGATTACTGGTTTATTGATAAGTTGTCAATCATTGTTGAGATGGAGAAAGCATTACAAGAGGGACCGTTGACAGTAGACTTACTGCGCGAAGCAAAACGAATCGAATTCCCGGATGCGGTGATCGCGCGTCTGACAGGTAAGTCAGAAGACGAAATCAAGGAAATGCGCTACGCAAATGATATCGTAGCAGCATTTAAGATGGTAGATACCTGTGCAGCAGAGTTTGCAGCAGAGACACCATATTATTATTCCGTATTCGGTGGAGAAAACGAGGCAGTAGAGACAAAAACAAAGAAAAAAGTACTTGTACTTGGTTCTGGACCGATTCGAATCGGACAGGGTATTGAGTTTGACTATTGCTCTGTACACAGCACATGGGCGTTTAGCAAAGCAGGATATGAAACAATTATTATCAACAACAATCCGGAAACGGTATCGACGGACTTCGATATTGCCGATAAGTTGTATTTTGAGCCTTTGACACCGGAAGATGTAGAAAATATTGTTCGTCTGGAAAAACCGGATGGAGCTGTGGTTCAGTTTGGAGGACAGACTGCAATCAAATTGACCGAAAGCCTGATGAAAATGGGTGTGAAGATTCTTGGAACGAAAGCAGAAGACGTCGATGCAGCCGAGGATCGAGAGTTATTTGATGAAATTTTGCAGAAGACAGAGATTCCGCGCGCGGCTGGTGGTACCGTCTTTACGGCAGAGGCAGCAAAAGAGGTTGCAAACCGGTTAGGATATCCGGTATTGGTTCGTCCTTCCTATGTACTTGGCGGTCAGGGTATGCAGATTGCGTTTAACGATCAGGAAATCGAAGAGTTCATGAATATCATTAACCAGATCGCGCAGGATCACCCGATTTTGGTTGATAAATATCTGCAGGGAAAAGAAATCGAAGTCGATGCTGTTTGTGATGGAACAAATATTTTGATTCCGGGTATCATGGAGCACATTGAGCGTGCAGGTGTCCATTCCGGAGATAGTATCTCGGTATATCCGGCACAGACATTGAGTAAAGAGATTAAAGAAACAATTGCAGATTACACAGGACGTCTTGCAAAAGCACTGCATGTGGTTGGTTTGATCAATATTCAGTTTATCGTCATGGATGGACAGGTATATGTGATCGAGGTGAACCCAAGATCATCCCGTACCGTACCATATATCAGCAAGGTAACCGGTATTCCGATCGTAGATCTGGCAACTCGTGTCATCATGGGCGAGACGATCGAAGAAATGGGGTATAAACCGGGATTACAGCCGGAAGCAGAGTACGTAGCAGTAAAAATGCCAGTATTCTCCTTTGAAAAATTGCGTGGCGCAGAAATCAGCTTAGGACCGGAGATGAAATCGACCGGTGAGTGTTTAGGTATCGCAAAGACCTTTAATGAAGCTTTGTATAAAGCATTCTTAGGTGCTGGTATTGAATTACCGAAGTACAAACAGATGATCATTACAGTAAAAGATGCAGACAAACCGGAAGCTGCAGAAGTGGCAAAACGGTTTGAAAAACTGGGATACAAGATCTACGCAACCAGAAGCACAGCAAAATTCTTACAGGAAAAAGGCGTCAATGCATTGCGTGTCAATAAGATCAGCCAGGAATCACCAAATGTCATGGACTTAATCTTAGGTCACAAGATTGATTTGGTAATCGATACACCGACACAGGGACGTGATAAATCTAGAGATGGATTCCTGATCCGTCGAAATGCGATCGAAACAGGTGTACATTGTATCACAGCAATGGATACCGCAAACGCACTGGCAACCAGCTTAGAGCATGCGCAGGAAGATTTATCTGTGATTGATATTGCAACAGTGAAAAATGTATAATGATTTAACGGAAAAATAAGAAAGAAAAAGCAGAACCCTTAGGTGTGGTTTTGCTTTTTTCTTATAGAAAATTCACATTGTGGTATGTGAAAAAAACTGTTAGCACGGTAAACGCAAGCTTTTGTCTGTAAACGCACTTACGCTTTATATGGGTGTAAGTGTTGCAACCACTACTTTATCGGCTACCCGAAACGGTATCGGCTCCACCACTCTTTGGGGGTGGCTTGGC
>JBJENW010000308.1:0-8479 GCA_051880395.1 Lachnospiraceae bacterium
GCCTTGCGCACCCAGCCGAATTCCGGAAACTGTGTATCGGAAACGGTGGGTTGAGATATTTTTCGCTGAGGAAGAGAATGGCGAATCCGATACTTTTTTCTGATATAAAGATTTGTTCCATCTACAACAACTTTTGCTCAAGAAATATATGTCTATCTGGATTCTTTTAAAATATGACAATTCAGTGTACTGTATTATTGAAAATTCGACTAATTGACTTGACTTTTTTCAATTGAACTATTTCAAAATCCTTGACGCAGCCCCCGCTGCGCCTGCAATTTTGAAACGGCACACTTGAAAAAACATTCTGCGTCATTAGGCCGAAAATGAACGTGTCAGCACACTAGAATTTCACAAGATTTTTGTAGTCTTTTATTCAGAAAAAGCAATACAAAACAAACATATATTGGTCGAAACATTGTTTTAAATATCCCCAAAAATGTTCCATACGGAATATTTTTATAAATTCACAAGTACGTTTTGTCTGCAACACTTTTTCCCCAAGAAACAGATCTCAGCCTACCGCATCCAATACACAGTTTCCGGGATTCGGGCAGGCGCAGAACACGGGGCGGCATCTTACAGAGTGGCTTTGACAGAAATGATAGTAAGTTTTGACGGGCAGTTCTGCGATGCCTTTGCTGTTTTTTGACCGTTGAACAACCGGTGCATCCTGTCCGCCCGGAAAAGAATCCGGTTTTGATTCTTAGCCGGGCGAACAGGATGTGCCGGTTGTCCAACCTCCAAAAAACAGCAAAAATAAAGCATCGCAGGACTGCCCGTCGCGAACTTACTTCATTTCTGTCTAGCCACTCTGTAAGATACCGCCCCGTGTTCTGCGCCTGCCCGAATCCCGGAAACGTCCGTAAAGGAATCCCCAAGCTGAGATCTGTTTCGCAAATCCACCCCTAAAGAGTGGTGGGGTCGATACCGTTTCGGGTAGCCGATAAAGTAGTGGTCGCAACACTTACACTCATATAAAGCGTAACACGTTCTATTTTCTACCAGTCCTCATATACATACTTCCCTGATGGAAAGAAAATGATTTTTTTCTTCGGTTCTCCATAAGAAAAGACATAGGCTTTTGTCTCACATAATATATGATTTTTCGTTACAGTATCTATATTTCCATAATAGTTTAATTCCGTAATGGATGCCTCCTTTGAAAGAATTCTTTCTTCTGCTTTTTTTACCGAATATCTCGGAAAAAATCCCACATACAGATAAACACTCGCAAAAACAAGCACACATAACACACAAAACGCTCTCTTTGTCTTTCCGGCAGTGAAAAACGATATCAAAGCAACCGTAAGAAGCACTACGCACAGACTACACTGATACGCCCCTCTAAAAACAATTCCATTTACCACTAACATTGTGATCATAGCGGCAATGATTGCCACACAAAGCACAACCACCTTGTAATCGGTTCTTTTCTCTTCTCTCATAAATAATCTTTCTCCATTTTCTGCTCCTTAAGCATGAAACACAATCGAAAAGCAGTTTGATAAATACTAACTTGAATACCTATAAGCATAAATTTTCTATGTAAAATTTATCCACTTCAAAAGTAAAAAAAAAGTATTCTTATTGTATCGCCACTTTATAACTCCTTTCCGTCCTAACCACTGTTTTAATCCGTAAAATACCGCAATCTTTCTACGACGCTCTCCTTTGTCGTTCTGTGATACATTGTCAACGGAACTATCATACAGATTCCCATAAAAATTATTCCAGTCGCCAACATTTCTTTGATTGGATAAGAAAATACAAAATAACCGACTCTGCTTTTTGTTAGCTTTCCCAACAATAGCAATACTCCGCTTCCAATTGTCGCTGTAAGAATCATAACAAGCAAACTATAAAATATCCCCTCTAATACCAACATTTTACGAAGCTGTTTGCGTGTCATTCCAATGCTTTCCAATACTGCAAACTCCTTCTTTCTCACAACCAGTCCTGTCATCGTTACATTTGCGTAATTAATTACCGCCAAAAATAATAAAATTACACAAATGGATTCCATGACAATTCTAGCCGAGCGAATATAATTTTGACTATCTGCCAACATATCCGATTTGGCAAGCATTGATATGACACCCGCGTTTGTGTATCCTGATTCATGTTCCTCCATCAGATAGCTTTTATTGTGTTCTTCTATCATTTTATTGAACTGTATTTTTAGCATTCGTTCCTGATTGGCTGCTACATCGAGCCGGATACCAAAAGTACGTTTTTCTAACCCCATTTTCCGAAATCCTTTGTCACTTACTAAAAAATATACAATGTCTGGTCCTTTCCATGTAGACTCAAATTTTGGAAGTCCCTTTTCTGTAAAATCCAGATACCCACAGCATGGCATCGTGCTTACTTTTTTCTCATTCATACGATAAATTGAAATCGGTTTTCCAATCGTTTCTTTACTTTTGTTTTCTTGAATTTTTGAAAGATTATGGTAATGCATGACGATGGCTCCCTGCCCATTTCTAACCGCATCCACATCGACGGACAATCCTTTTTCCTGAACAAACTGCTGCAATCTTTTTAAATAAGCATCACTTAAAATCTGGACAGTAAACGGATATTTATCCCCGTCATGATCTTCTTTATTCATGGAAGCGAATCGTATAGACAGCGTTTCATCCGACATAGAAACCATTCCATAGCCACCTTGCACTTTCTCTTTTTTTGTGACACCTTTTCGATTCAGCATTTTATCCCAAACGGTATCTTCCCGATTTGAAACTCCATTATAACCTGGATTAGCATCAATCTTGAAATCAAAATATTCTTTTTCAATCCGGTTTGTGTCATCGAGTCCTTTTACCAACACAATGGTACCTAAAAATACGGTAATACTAATAAACAAGGAACCGATTGTCAGAAACAATCTTTTTTTATATCGCAGAATATTTCCCCATGCCATTGCCGACAGGGAATTTCCTTTGGTTCTCTTCTTCTGTTTTTTCTTTCCCACCTTCTCTTTTCCGTCAAACTTTGCCGCCTCAATCGGAGACATCTTGACCATCTTCTTTATTGCCACTGCCCCGGCTAAAAAAGGCACCGAACCACCAAACACCATAGATCCAGCCAGAATCCACCAACGAAACGCGATCATATTAGAAGCATTTCCAAGACCATACAGATACATTCCACTCAGAATTTTAGGAATGATTCCAATCGTTACGAGACAGCCTCCTATACTTCCAAACAGGCATCCAAAGGCTGTGATGATTCCAATTTGTCTGTAGACCATCTTTTTCAACTGTATCTTTGTCATACCTAATGTCTTTAACAGTCCAAACTGGCGGATATCCCGATTCATGGAAATCTGTAAGATATTATAAATTAACAGATACGCAACCGATAAAATCAACACCGCACTAAAAATGGCCGTATCATATCCTCCGGAAAAATCAAACATCGCTTGATACATGATGGAATTACCACCGATAAATTGCTGCGTCTCGTCACGCATCGGTACGTCCCGATACAACAAATCTTCTATGTCGTCTCCCGACATATGTTCCTCTTGTTGAATAAAAAGAGTGGTATGATCCTCTCTGGAAATCTTGTTTGTTATCAAGAATTCTTCTGAAAAGTAGCCATCCGGTATCGTCTCTAACGGATCCATATACTCCGTATAGTATCCGGATAAGAGAAATGTCTTTGTTATTTCTTCTCCATTTACCAACGTCAATTCTATCGGTATCTTCATCCCCACTTTTGGTTTCTGAATCTTCATCGCATGTAAGGTACGAGTGGCGAGCATGATCTCCTTCTCCTTTTTCGGATACTCCCCATGAATATCCGTATACGCTGGCATCTGCATCTTTTCATAGGCAGTTGCATCTAACACCTTTCCGATAAACATATTCGATTTTTCCGTTCCAACTTCCACCTCTTTTCCCGTTTCTTTTATGTAAGACAATTTCTTTATCTGTTCATACTGCTTCTGTGTCGCATGTTTTAAGGTCGTAGAAGCAACCGTTCCACTCCCTCTTGCGTAAAGCAGATAATCACTTTCGATTTTCCCTGTGGCAAGACTAAAGATAGAAAATAAGGAAAAAACAGAAAATGCCACTGCAAAAACTAGCAGACGATTTTGCCCTCTATTTGACCGATTCCTCTCTCTCGCTAGCATAACAAGAACTCCTTTATTATTATTTTTCATTTTCATACTGTTTTACCTCTCCATCTTCCATTCGAATTATTCGATCTGCCATCTGTGCGATTTCTTCATTATGCGTGACTAGCACAATCGTCTGGTGATACCGGTACGCACTTGACTTTAATAAACCGACAACCTCCATTCCCGCCTTTGAATCGAGATTTCCTGTCGGTTCGTCGGCTAAAATCACTGCCGGTTTTGCTGCCAGTGCTCTTGCGATTGCTACTCTCTGTTGCTGTCCACCGGATAGCATATTTGGCATACAATATTTTTTTTCTTCCAGATTCAACTCTTGAATGATTCGATCCAGAAACTCTTTCTCCAGCTTTCTTCCATCCAATTTTAATGGTAACGTAATATTTTCATATACATTCAGAATCGGCATGAGATTATAATTCTGAAAAACAAATCCGATATTTCTTCTTCGAAATACCGTGAGTTCTTCCTCTTTCATTTCATTTAATTTCTGCCCGCGCACGATCACTTCTCCACTCGATGGATTGTCCAATCCTCCCATCATATTCAAAAGAGTTGTTTTTCCACTTCCAGATGAACCGACAATGGCAACAAACGCACCTTCTTTAATCGAAATGTTTACTCCATTCAATGCCCGCACTTCCCCGGCAGATGTTTGATAGATTTTTTTTAAGTCCTTTGTTTTTACAATTTCCATCTAATATACCTCTCTGATTTTCTATTCTAATTCCATTTCCGCTTTTATTCTACAACGCATTACTTACAAACTACTTACAAAATAAAAAAAGCCGACGATCACTCGTCGACTTTCGTTATCCTACTGGGCAGGTAAATAGAAATGTCCAACCCCTTCTTTTTTCTCTTTGCTTTTATAAATCCTTCATGTTGCAATACAATCTCACGAGTCAGATACAATCCCAGTCCGAATCCCTCCTGAACAGTGGTACGTTCTCCTCTGTAAAACCGTTGAAAGATTCGATTTTCCTCTCCTTCCTCAATACCGATACCTTCATCTTGAATGGAAATCTTTGAAAACATATCATTACTTGTCACGGTAATACAGATGACTGATCCATGATTCGAATACTTTACACTATTATCTAATACGTTATAAATTGCCTCCCCCAACCAATTTGTATCATGTAAGATTTGTATCTTTTTTGGTAGATCGAGCTGAATCTCCATTTCCTTTTTCTCCGCTTCAGACTGAACCTGTAAAATACTTTTTAATATGGTTGCAGACACATCCGTTGATTCTTTTTTAATCTGAATCATCTTATGCTCCAGTCGAGCCATCTTGATAAAACCATCTGTCAAAAAATGCAGCCGTTGTTCCGATACCTGAATCGCCTGAAGATAGGACTCTCTTTCTTTCTCTGATACGTCACTTTGCATGAGAAGACTTAGATATCCCTCGATATTCCCCAATGGATTCCGAAGCTGATGCGCAATATCCGAAATCAATTCCTTGATATCATCCCTCTCCTTTGTGATCCGTTCTCTTTCTCCCCGCATCTGATCCGACAATCGCAGCAATTGAAATTGAATTTTAGAAGACAATGTATCTTCCTGAAGAGAATCTAACTTCAAAGGCTGATTCTTTAGCATATCCTCCAAAATTTCGGATATCACTTCTAACTCTTTCTTTTTCCGAAACATCTTTTACTCTCCAAACGTATATCCCAGACCAAATACATTTCGAATATATATCGGTTTTTTCGGGTCTGGCTCTATCTTTTTTCTCAATCGGTTCAACGTGACATTTAGCGTATTCTCCTCTACATAATTTCCTTTCGAATCCCATAAATGCTCCAAAATTTGTTCTTTCGTCACGACCTGCCCCCTGTTTTTTGCCAAAAAAGTAAACAGCTCATATTCCTTTGCCGTCAGTTTGATCTCCCGCTCCTGACAGGTAACCTGTCTGCGTAAAAAATCCACTTTTAGATCACGATACAAAAGAACCTCTTTTTCCCCTTGGGTCCGTCTCAAAACAGCTTCCACATGTTTTACAAAAACCGGCATTGAAAACGGTTTGACCAAATAGTCGTCCGCCCCTAAATCAAATGCTTTTATCATATTTTCCTCTTCGTCACATGCCGTTAGAAAAATGACTGGAATCTCTTTTTCGTCATGCGCTTTTTTACAGACTTCCATTCCTTTACCATCCGGCAGACAGACATCTATGACCATGATATCCGGACATTCCTCCACTGCTTTTTTACCTTCTTCTACAGAATAGCACTGACTGACCTGATATCCTTCCTTTTTTAAAACCTCTGCCAGAGCGGCATTATATAATCTTTCATCTTCTACAATTGCAATTTTTTTCATTGGAAATCACTTTCTTTTTTGTTTTTTCCATTTTAACATAATTTTTTGATAATGGAAACTTGCTTCGTTTACTTTTCGCATGTAACTATTTTTCATTTCAAAAAAGAATGCCAGCTGCAAAACACAACCGACATTCTTCTCCTTTTTTCTACGCATGAATTTTTTCCAAAAATGTATTCTCTAACGTCAAAGTTTCTTCATACATTCCCATAATGATTACCTACTTACGATTGATTTTACAAGAATTCTTGGAATTTATTTAGACAATGCCATTGAGGCAGCGAAAGAAAGTAAGACACCGAAACTAGAACTTCATATCGCAGACTTCGGTGACCGGGTGGTGCTTCTGTTATCCAACACATTTTTGGATCATGGCTTGACCGTTTCCGAGATGCTGCAGCCGCACACTTCCACCAAAGGCGACGGGCGTGGCATCGGGCTTTCTAATGTCAGCCGGATTTTAGAAAAACATCCTACGGTTTTTCATCAGACATTTATAAAAGATCAGATTTTTACACAGCATTTAGAACTGCCGCGTGATGAAACACTCGGCAGTTTTATTTTTTCATCCTAAGACAAGACGGTCTCCTTTTTCTCAATGATTGCCTTTACTTCATCTACACTTTTTTCCGTCACATCCGCAATCTGTTCCAACGTGTACCCCTTCTTATACATATTCACAATAATTTCTGCTTTCGCATCATCTATGATTCCTTGACTAAGATTACACATAACATCCACATCCTTTCTTATACCATCCTCAACCGGAATATTATATTCCTTCTCTATGATATCTAATTTTTCATGAACTGATAAATGCTTAGAAAGCAAAGCTCCAAGTAATCGGTGCAAATCATATTTTTCATCATGCTCCGGCAATGAATCAGACAGACCGATCAAAACGATATTTACAAGATCCAATCCTTCTTCCCATTTCGATGCACCAATTATATCCTCTCTTTTCAGATGCACATAACTCATCGTATTTTCATCTTTATTCATACAGATCCAAATGGAAAAAACACGTTTGATATCGTTATAATTCGTATTTATAAAATCTCTTTCCTTCTGAGAAGAAATCAGTCTGCTTACATAGAAGACAGCCCTATTTAACAAAGCATAGTTGACCGGCTCATCTTTCTGTGCCTCCACATTTATGATCATCTGTGAAATTCCATCTCTCATGCGCACATAAAAGACAATATCAAATCTTATCAGTCCTTCATTCAGTTCCATATTTTCCGAATTAAAACTGGAAATCTTATTTCCCAATTTCTTATCTGCCGAATTTGTCCGTCAGGGTTCTACTGGGACAACACCGCTGATCGGATCTCCTTCAATACAAGTGACAACATCTTTCAAGCTCATTCCTTTAAACTCATCCACAGTTTTTATCAGTATGTAAGCAAGAATATATTTATGCCCCAATAAACTCTTTGCTCTTTCATCATACTGAGCTGCTTTATCCGCTGCTATTACGGTGCTTTTTATCTCTGTATCCACAGATGTCCTCCTTATGTATATTACTACAATATTTCTATATTTTTTATTATACCCCCGATTTTCTTTGTATTCAATACAGTTTTTTATCCAACATTCCATCTGCGTTCGTTCAAACACGACTACATCAACATCATCGCCTCTATCTCTTCCTACTTAGAGGAACAACAGTATGACCGTCTGAACGACTATTTTTATCAGCACATCGCTCCCACCAAACAGGAGTTAGAGCAGAGCACCGAATCTTTAAATAAACTGCTGCACATCAAGCAGTTAGAGGTTAAAAGCCTTCTCTCCTACAAGCTGATGAACGCTCTCGAAATGGGGATTGAGGTAGTGATCGATATTCCAACGGATATCGGATCCTTTCCGATGGACCCGATTGATTTTACAAGAATTCTTGGGATTTATTTAGACAATGCCATAGAGGCTGCGAAAGAAAGTAAGACACCGAAACTAGAACTTCACATCGCAGACTTCGGTGACCGGGTGGTGCTTCTG
>JBJENW010000309.1:0-8439 GCA_051880395.1 Lachnospiraceae bacterium
GATGGGCGGATTTGTGATGCCTTTGCTGTCTTTCGTTCGGCGGACTGGCTGTGCGCAGACTGTCCGACCTTCGAAAGACAGCAAAAATAAAGCATCGCAAATCCGCCCATCCGAAACTCGACTTCATTTCTGTCTAGCCACTTTTGTTTCAGCCACCCCGGTCCTTGCCTCCTGCCGGATACCGGAAAC
This sequence comes from Lachnospiraceae bacterium, assembly GCA_051880395.1. Lineage (GTDB taxonomy): Bacteria > Bacillota > Clostridia > Lachnospirales > Lachnospiraceae > JBJENW01. The sequence goes on from JBJENW010000309.1 coordinate 190, forward strand.
GTCCTAACAGGAACCGGATCCGTTGAGATATTTTTCGGCGGAGGTGATGCAGTTTGCTCCGTCTGAAGCAGAAGTGATGACCTGTCGAAGACTTTTGGTGCGGATGTCTCCGGCAACAAAAATTCCAGGTGTGCTGGTCACGCCGTCTTCGCCGGCTTTGACATAGCCCTGCTCATCCAGTTCGCAAAGTCCCTCTGCCAATGTGCTCTGCGGAAGGATTCCGACTGCAATAAAGACACCATTGACAGAAAGATCGGATGTTTCTTCCCCATCTGCTGTCTTTGTCACGATCTTTAGAGATTCTACCTGTCCGTCTCCTAAAATTTCTTTTACCTGCGTATTATATAGAATCGTAATATTTTCTGTATTTTTTACCTGCTCCTGCAAAATGGCCTCTCCGCGAAATGCATCACGTCTGTGGATCAGGTACACCGTTTTGCACATACGTGCCAGGAAAAGTGCATCTTCTAACGCCACATTTCCGCCACCTACAACGGCTGCTACCCGGTTTTTGAAAAATGCACCGTCACAGGTCGCACAGTAGGAAACACCGGCTCCTGCCAGCTCCTCTTCCCCCGGAACACCGAGTTTTCTGTGCGTTGCGCCCATAGCAAGTACGACTGTTTTTGTTTCATAGGTGTTCTGATTTGTTATGACTTTTTTACGATCCGACGCATTTTCCACACGGATGACTTCCTCCTCGCAAAAGGTCGCGCCTGCTTTTTCTGCGTGATCCCGGAAGGTCTGTGCCAGATCAAAGCCGTTGACGCCGGGAAGCCCCGGATAATTGTCCACTTCGCTGGTCACAACGATCTGACCGCCACTCATCGGCTCTTTTTCAAATATGAGCGTGTTTAAACGCGCCCGCTCTGCATAAATGGCAGCGGAAAGTCCTGCCGGTCCGCTGCCAATGATGATTACATCATACATCGCAATCCTCCAGTTATTTTGTTGCAATTGCCTCTACTTCTAATAAAACGTCTTTCGGAAGACGCGCTACTTCTACACAGCTTCTAGATGGGAATGGTGCCGGGAAGAAGTCTTTATATACATCATTGATCTTTCCAAAATCATTCATTTCTTTGATAAATACAGTTGTTTTTACAACGTTTTCCATAGACGTTCCGGCTGCTTCTAACAGATTTGACAGATTCTGGAATGCCTGTTTTGCCTGTGCTTCGCATCCTTCTGGAATTTCACCTGTTTCCGGAACAACCGGGATAATGCCGGATGTGAATACGGTGCCGTTTACTTCGATTGCCTGTGAATATGGTCCAATAGCTGCCGGTGCTTTTTCTGTTGCGATTACGTTTTTCATAGTTCTTTCTCCTTTTCTGTTGCAAATACTTCTTTTACAGTCTTATCTTACCTTTTTCCTAGTCTTTTGTAAATCCTTTTTCTGTTCTTCTTCTGTGGTTCTTCGAATTCCTTTTTCCGTAAATGTGATCAGCCGTTCTTTATACAGATGTCCGACTGCCCGCTTGAATGCGTTTTTGCTCAATTGGGTTTCCCTCTTGATAACTTCCGGTGAAGCCTTATCATTAAACGGCAGCACACCTGCGTAAGCATCAATGACTTCCAACACTTTTTTTGCATCGTCATCCATCTGCAGATACGCGGCTTTTCGCATGGTCAGATCCAGTTTTCCATCCTCTTTTACATGCGTGACACGTGCTTCGATCACGTCCCCGATGCGCAAAAAACTGGTATCCTCACTGCGCGGCAGCATCGCAGAAAACTGATCGTCCACGGCAACGAACGTACCAAAATTATCACTGAATTCATAAACACGCCCCTGTACGGTATCGCCTTTCTGATATTCGGAATCGGTCCGCAGTATATGATAAATGCCTTTCATGCTGGCACACAAACGGCGGCTTTTGTCAATATAAAGCGTAACCAGTATCTCATCGCCCTCTTCTACTTTTTTTGTCATTTCCTTGAATGGAAGGAACAGATCTTTCTCCAATCCCCAGTCCAAAAAGGCACCAATTTTTCCGATGGAAAGCACACGAAGGACTGCCAGACCGTCGAGCATGATCTTTGGCTCTGCCGTTGTCGCAATGAGACGATCTTTCGAATCTTTATATAAAAAGACTTCCAGGCAATCTCCGATCTTTGTCCCCTCCGGAACCTGTTTGGCCGGAAGGAGTACTCGCGTATCATCTGTTTCCCGTTCTGCCAGATAAATGCCAAACTCTACCTTTTTTACTACAAGAAGACGTTGTTTTTTTCCTAATTCCATTTCGTTTTTATTCCTTTCTTAAAAACTCCATCGTCGCATACGGTGCAGCTTTCTCATCTGCCAGCACGACCACAACTTTATCCTGTGTCAGACTGACTTTCGGATAAATATGGTCTCCCAGTACGGCTGCCTTTTTATATTCTGCCCGCAGTTGTCCCACTTCAAACGCCGGTGGCAGATACTCCATTGCCATTACGATATATTTTTCATTATTTACATGCTGGTTTGTATCAATATGAACTCTTCTTACTGCAAACTCCGGCCGCTCTTCGCAATCAGGTGGTATCTGAATTTTTCTTCCCGCGTTTTCCATTGGATATGGCGGTGCAAATGTATATGCATCGGAAACTTCTTTCGGAATCCGCGTCGGCTTCTGTTTGATCAAGTCCATATACATCCAAATGGAGCTTGCATAAGCCAGAACCTCTCCTTTTTCATTCTCCATTGTAAAATTTCGATACCCGAGAAATCCTTTAAAATCATACGGCCATGTATGTATGATGATCTTTTCTCCAAAAACAGGATAGCGGTTGATTCCAAGCTGCCAGGAAGAAACCATCCATGCAGCTCCCATTTCTGCGATCTTATCCAGATCAAATCCTAAGTCCGTGGATTCAAATGTGGTGACATCCTGAAAATAATTTAGAATTGCAACGGCTTTCATTTTCTGATTTGCGTCTGACTCACTATATCGTACTCTGCTTTCAAATTGATACATTTGTTTCCCCTTTCTGTCATTCCTCGTTGACACACATGCCAGAGAACCTGGCCTTTTCTGTTTCGATTACTGTGAATTCTGTCTTGCCCTGTTTTTCCCTCACAAGTTTACAGTCGCTTGAGATAACCAAAAAAGCACCACAAAACTGTGATGCTTTCCAGTTAGCTGGCCCACCAGGATTCGAACCTGGGTAATGACGGAGTCAGAGTCCGTTGCCTTACCGCTTGGCGATGGGCCAATTTTTTATTTTTTTATCTTGCGCTCTTTTCTTTCGGAGTCGCTCGACAAGATTTATTATACACGCATCCGTTTTTTTTGTCAATACCTTTTTTTCTATTTTTTTAAAAAATTTTTATTTTTCCATCAATCATCGCATAGTCTATGATGGTTTCTTCCCCAAAAGCCGCCTGCGCACTCGTCGCATCTGTCACTTTTTTCAAAAAATCCTCTTTCTTTTGCGGCGGGATCAATACATCATAAATGACCTGGTCGGTGTACTGCGTATCAAGAATCCCGATATTTTCGCTTGCGAATAAATAGGAAAGTTTCCCGGATCCGTTATAATCAGTCGTCACTGTCATGCGCACCGCCTCTTTTTTTTCAATGATCACGGAATCGGCAAGTCCCGCCTGTGTCGCTTTCTGATAAGCGTGCACCAGTCCTCCGGTCCCCAAAAGCGTTCCGCCAAAATAACGTGTCACTACGACGACTACATTGTGCACTCCACCTCGCAATAGTACATCCAGCATCGGTTTCCCAGCTGTCTGACTCGGCTCGCCGTCATCACTGCAGCGCTGCAGCTGTTGATTTTTTCCGATCACGTATGCAAAGCAATTATGTCTGGCGTCGTAATATTTTTTGCGCATCTTCGTAATAAACGCAACTGCCTCTTCTTCCGTAGTGGCTTTTTCCACAGTTGCAATGAAACGGGATTTTTTTTCCACAATTTCACCGCATCCTCCACGGTATATCTCACGATAGGTTGCTTCTTCCATATATATCCTCCATTTTGTCGTCCAACTTTTTCCATTGTAGCATGAAATATTGCTTGAAGCAATTGTTTTTCGGGTATGATTAGAATAAACACTTTCTTAACCCGGAATAATTTGTTATAATGTAGCAATGGTAATACGATTTTGACAGAAAGGACGATTACTTCATGAACTACGGAAAAAATGGTATTGCAAAAGAAGAACGCCGGCTTTCAGCCCAAGGAACAAAGGTACAAAAAAAGATGCATGTTCTTCTTTTAAAGCTCTTCGTTTTTCTGGCTCTCTGCCTGTTTGTCGGTCTGTTCTGCGCCGGAATCGGTGTGTTTCGCGGCATTATTGATTCTGCGCCGGACATTGACAGCATTGATGCCACGCCGACCGGATACCTTTCCACTGTGCTTGACACCGATAAAAAGCAGATTGCGAAACTCGTCGCCTCTGGCTCGAACCGCATCTATGTCACGATTGATGAAATTCCCCTTAATCTGCAGCATGCGTTTGTTGCGATCGAGGATGCCCGTTTCTACGAGCATAACGGCATCGATGTCAAAGGCATTCTGCGGGCCGGTATGATCGGTCTGTCCCAAGGACATTTTTCCGAGGGAGCAAGTACCCTTACGCAACAGCTTTTGAAAAATAATGTATTCACAAACTGGACCACGCAGACAGCATTGGTTGACAAAATGCAGCGAAAAATACAGGAGCAGTATCTCGCAATTCAATTAGAAAAAACAAAGTCCAAGGACTGGATCATGGAAAATTACTTAAATACGATCAACCTTGGGCAAAATACATTGGGTGTACAGGCTGCCTCGCATCGCTATTTCCAAAAGGATGTCTCGGACCTGAATCTATCTGAGTGTGCGGTGATCGCAGGAATCACACAGAATCCGGCCCGCTACAATCCAGTCAGCAATCCGAAAGAAAATGCCAAACGTCGAAAAAAAGTACTGAAAAATATGTATGAGCAGGGCTATATTACAAAAAAAGATTACAAAAAAGCGCTCAAAGACGATGTTTATTCTCGCATTCAATTGGTAAACGCCGAACTTGCGGATGACAATGTTACCTCCTATTTTGTGGACGAGCTCACCGAACAGGTCGTTGAGGATTTAGTCAGTCAGAAAGGTTACTCCAAAACACAGGCTTATAAAGCGCTTTACAATGGTGGACTGACCATTTATTCCACACAGGATTCCAACATCCAGAAAATCTGCGATGAAGAGGCTTCCAATCCCGCGAATTACGATGCTGCACCGCTCTACTCGTTTTCTTACCGGCTCAGCGTGAAGAAAAAAGACGGCAGCGTCAAAAATTATGATGAAAATACTTTATTGAATTATTATCGCACTGCAAATCCAGACTACACCTTACTGTATCCGGATGAGGCTGCTGCAGCGGATGCGATCGCACAATACAAAGCTGCTGTAATTGAAAAAGGGGATCAGGAAGTCCCAAACAGCGAGGTGATCCAATATACGCTGCAACCGCAGACCGCTCTGACGATCATCGATCAAAAGACTGGTGATGTAAAAGCCATCGTAGGTGGCCGCGGCGAAAAGACGGCCAGCAAGACCTTAAATCGTGCCTCCAACACCACCAGGCAGCCCGGGTCTACATTTAAAATTCTAGCCTCCTATGCACCTGCACTAGATACAGGAAAAATGACACTCGCCACGGTACAAGATGATGCACCTTATACTTATTCAAACGGAACACCGCTTCGCAATTATGACAATCATTATCGCGGATTTACTACTCTGCGTGAGGCAATCACAAACTCCATCAATGTCGTTACTGTTAAAACATTATCCGACATCGGTGTGGACACTTCGTTTGACTATCTGAAAAAATTCGGATTTACTTCACTGACCGATGCTGACCGTGTCGAATCGCTGTGTCTTGGCGGTCTCACAAACGGCGTTACCAATTTGGAACTGACTGCAGCGTACGCTGCAATTGCCGATGAGGGTGTTTACATCAAACCGCGTTTTTATACAAAAGTCGTCGACCACAATGGACAGGTTTTATTAAAAAACAAAGTCACGAAACACAGGGTTTTAAAGAAAACAACCTCTTTCCTTTTAACGAGTGCTATGCAGGACGTTGTCAAAAAAGGAACCGGTACGCTTGTTGATTTCGGCACAATGCCGATCGCCGGAAAGACCGGAACAACAACCAAAAATCGTGACGCTCTTTTCGCCGGATTCACTCCGTATTACACCTGTGTTGTCTGGGGCGGATATGATGACAATTCCGAGCTGACCAGCACTGCATACCCAAAGCTGATCTGGAAAGCTGTCATGCAGCGGATCCACGAAAATCTGCCGCAAAAGGAATTCCAAAAGCCGGACGGCATCGTCACCCGTAAGGTTTGTAAAAAATCCGGGAAACTGGCCATCAGCGGTGTCTGCGACTGTGATCCACGTGGCAGTATGGTAGAAAAAGAATATTTTGCGAAAGGCACGCAGCCAAAAGACGACTGTGATCATCATATCAACGTCACCATCTGCACGGCCTCCGGCATGTTAGCCGGCGAGTATTGTCCTGCAAAAGATTTACACACAAGCGTCTATATCACCGGCGGTAGTCCGGATACAGATGACGGTCCTTATTTATTCAACGGTGATTCAAGCGACAAAACCTGTAATGTGCATACCGAGGATTGGAAAAATCAAAAGATTCAGGAAAAGCAAGAAAAGCAGGACAAACAAAAGAAGAAAAAGAAAAAGAATTCTACAAAGAACGATTCTGCAAATGAAACGAATTGGATTCTCCCTGGTCCGCCTTTGGACAATCCATAAGTTTCCAAAAAAAGGTTGTGCAAAAAATGATTTTTGCACAACCTTTTCTATTCATTATTTTTCATTAATCAAACCAACTCTGAACATCACTGAGAGAATTTAAAAGACCTCCCACACTGCTTCCCAGATAGGATACGACTGCACCTGCTGCATATTTATAAAGAACCACTGCAGTCACAATAAAGATCACAATCGTGCTCAGCATTACTACAAACGCAATTTTATCCCGATTCTGCTGTTCGAGCAGTGCTGCAAACAGATAAACCATTCCACACAAAGTGCTTGCCACAAAGATCATTACTCCAAAAGTTGGACTGATCAGTGCTACGATCAGTGCTATGGCAATAACCGGAATCACGCCAACACTCCGAACCGAAACTGCCTGAAGTGATTTTTTAAAGTCCAGGCCAAGATGAAAGACTGCGGAAAATGCGGTCACTGCTCCTGCATAAAGCACGCTAAATACAGCGGAGAACAATAATGTGATAAAAAAGATTTTTCCTAATCCGAAAGAATCGATCATATCATACAGCTGTGTCTTGCTATCGAGTACCAGTGCAAACAATGCGGACAATAAAGCCTGAACCAGACATAATCCGATTGCAATACCTGTCTTTTCCTGTTTCATGAATGCTGTTCCGGCTGTGATCGGCGATTTTACAACATTTACAAATGTGTTCCATAAATCTTTTAGATATACGGATGCCTGACTTGGAGCCTGAGGCTGCTGAGCGTACCCCTGCTGACCGTTTGAATATGGCTGACCTTGCATATTCGGTGCTCCATTCGGATATGGCTGGCCCTGCATATTCGGTGCTCCGTTCGGATACGGTTGCCCCTGCATATTCGGTGCTCCATTCGGATATGGCTGACCCTGCATATTTGGTGCCCCGTTCGGATACGGCTGCCCCTGCATATTCGGTGCTCCATTCAAATGCGGCTGACCCTGCATATTTGGTGCCCCGTTCGGATACGGCTGCCCCTGCATATTCGGTGCTCCATTCAAATGCGGCTGACCCTGCATATTCGGTGCTCCATTCAGATGCGGCTGACCCTGTGTACCGGCTCCGCTCGTTTTTTGCAAATTTGGTTTTTCCTGTGAAGTCGATTGCTGTACATTTTCTTTTTTCAAATCTGTTTTTGTTTCTGCTTCACTTGTTACTTGAAATGTGTCTTGTCTTTTTTCATCATTTTCCATAAAACTCCCGCCCTTTCTTTGGGTATTTTTTTGTACTCTTATCATTTTATTTTATTTTTCTTTAAAATACAACCTTTATTTTACATTTTTTATTTTTCTCCTCAAGAAAATTACTGTTCATCTGTAATTTTTATGTTTTCTATGGCGTAAGTCTTTGCGTGTTCTACTTTATTAGCCTCCCACTACGTTTTCGCAGCCACCACTTTTTTGGCATTTTTATGAAAAATATCTCAACCGGGGGGGATTTCCTACGCGGACGTTTCCAGTATCCGGCGGACACAGCGACAGGGGTG
>JBJENW010000310.1:0-8426 GCA_051880395.1 Lachnospiraceae bacterium
TCTTCTTAATCGGCAAAATTCCCGTAATATATGCCAATGCCAGGAAAGATTTTGATTCTTCTGACTTAAATAAGGAGTGAAGGAATTGCAGATATTTATGCACTAATTCTTTATCATGACTGTTTCGGATGACACAATCCCACTCATCAATGATGATGACGAAAGGAATCCGACTCCTGCTATATATTTCCTGAATTAACAAGTATAAATCCTTATCATAATTAAGTGTATCTTCGTATTCTTTTTGGAAATCTTCACATACACGCTCATGAATGGATTCCACCAGATCTTCTTTGTGAAAATCCCAAACAGAGGATATATCAAGATGAATCACATTATACTTGTTCATATACTTCTTAAAATCACTACTTTCCGCAATCTTGGTATCCTCAAAGAGCTTCGTGGAATCGCAGCCAAGGCTGTAATATGCATCAATCATTCCGGCTGCATGAGACTTGCCAAATCTTCTGGCATGACTTAGGGCGATGCATCTGCTATTCGTTCCCAGAACACCATTTAAATATTCTATTAGCCCTGTTTTATCAACATATATCTTACTATTTTTATCACTTGTAAAACTTTCATTACTTGGATTAAAATATACACCCATGCTTTTACTCCTTTCACGTGTCATGTGCCTTTTTGCAAATCTTATGCACTGTCTTACTGACCGTTTTTTTCTGACTGCATTTTTGTTTAAAAAAACACTATACTACTTTTAGTATAACGGTTTTTCTTAGAGGATGCAAGGTTCCGGAAAAGTCCTTATATTTGATTGATTGGCTGCTATCGTGACATCCGCCCCACCTATAGAGGTGGGGCGGATGATTTTTGATGCATTCCATCATACGATAAGAAGTGCCCGCTTGTTTTCCGGTGGAATCTCCACTTGCTGCTTTTGCATCAACGTCGTGCGGTACAACGCAGATGCAAACAAGTCTGTCTGTAGAATACTACCCGCATCGGCCTGCAGGCAATCGCTGACTTCTTTTTGTCTGCACAGGATGGGAACTGATGCTTTTTTTTTCATTTGCGAAAGCAACGGCATTGCTGTCTTGCGGATTCCAAGCAGGCGCAGATAAGGAACATCGTTGAGGCTTTTTGCCTTTGCATACACTTCTTTTGTCTGCCCCAGCAATGCATGAAACAGCACGCGGCTGACGCGGGTATAAGTGATCTCCCTGGTTTTTAATCGCTGACAGAAATCTGTACAATTCTGATACTCCGGCAAAAGCTTTCGCATTCGGTTTGCCAGATTTGATGTCACATCTGCCAGCTTTTCATACTCCGAATCCTGCAGCAAACGATAGGCGATGGCTGCCGAAAAATCATTTTCCTGTAAATACAGATTCTGTTGTATTTTTTCCAGAAAAATATCCGCACTCGCTGACGGCATTTTTGACCTTATCTGTGCCGTCTCTTGTCTGAAAACACAGTTTCGAATTGCACTCGCTGAGGCAAAGTTTTGGTTCGCCTGGTCGCTCTTTTGCCCGGCGTCATGATAGGCCTGCCCCTCTCTTTGGATCGGATATGGGATTAGACGGCTTTTGGTTCGTCTGATCGCTTTTAGATATTCCAATGCCAGAATATTATTCGGGGAAGAAAGTAGTTCCTTTACCAACGGCTGCTTTTCGTCTGGCACGCAGGATTGTACTGCCGTGAAACGTGCAGCCGGATATGTGTCTCCTTCCTGCAACCTCTCTCGCAGCACCTGTTGAAATTTTTCCGGCTCCTCTTCCAGAATCTCTGCGATTTCCTGCAGTCCATCCAGATTCGGCGTCTCACAGCCAAAGCAGACCCCGTCTACGATTCCAAGTGCGTCTAGTGCCTTAATCGCCCCATTTGCAAAAAATTCCGCAGAAGATACGGCCCAGATACCCGGCAATTCCAAAACGGCATCGATCCCGCCTTGCAGTGCCATATTTGCCCGGGTATATTTGTCTACGATCGCCGGAGCCCCACGCTGCACAAAATCCCCACTCATTACAGTGATCACATAATCCGCTTGAAACTGTTTTCGCACCTGCTCAATCTGATACGCATGTCCATTATGAAACGGATTATATTCTGCAACAATTCCAATGACTTTCATTTTTCCCGGCTCCTTTTTTCATTTTTCTTAGTATACCGTATTTTTCTTAATATCTCAACCGGGGGATTCCTTTCACAAGTACGTTTTGTTTGCAACACTTTTTCCCCCATATAAAGCGTAAGTGTGCAAATAAAAAAGCTTGCGTTTACCGTGATAAACAGATTCCGTACACTAGGAATTTTCCCTGTTTTATGATAAGATAAAAGAAGTGAAAAATGTAAGAAGGGGGAACCTAACAAATGGGATTATTTTTGAATCCAGACAACAGCGCATTTCAAGATGTGCTGAATTCTGAATTATATGTTGATAAAACGGGATTGCTGAAATATACTAATCGTGCGATCAATACCATGGATAAATTTATCTGCAACAGTCGTCCGCGCCGTTTCGGAAAGTCGATCACCGCCGATATGCTCACCGCCTACTACAGCAAAGGCTGTGATTCTAAGAATCTGTTTGCCCCTCTTGCAGTCAGTGCTATGGATTCCTTCGAAACTTATCTGAACAAATTTGATGTGATCCATTTTGATGTGCAGTGGTGTATGATGGATGCCCAAAGTCCAGATCACATCGTTGACTATCTCAACAAAAATATCCTTGATGAATTGCAGGCAGCGTATCCATCCGTCCAGTTGAATTCTGTCCATACCGCATACGGAGCAATGGCACGCATCCGTGAGGCAGTCGGAATCAAATTCATTGTGATCATTGATGAGTGGGATGCCCCGATTCGTGAGGAAACGATCCGTCCAAACGTACAGGATGCCTATATTGATTTTTTACGCGGAATGTTTAAGGGTATAGAACCGACAAAATTTATCAGCCTAGCCTATCTCACCGGTATCCTGCCGATCAAAAAATTGAAAACACAGTCTGCTCTAAACAACTTTCGACAATATACCATGTTAAGTCCCGGTCCATTCGCGGAATATATTGGTTTTACTGAAAAAGAGGTGCAGGCATTATGCCTCCGATATCATCACGATTTTACAGAGTTGAAACACTGGTATGATGGATATCAGCTCGGAACTTATCATGTGTATAATCCGAATGCTGTTGTCAATCTCATGATCAACGGTACCTTTCAAAGTTATTGGTCCCAGACAGGAACTTATGAATCCATTCTCCCGTTGATCAATAAGGATTTCGATGGATTGAAAACAGATATTCTTGCTATGTTATCGGGCAATGAAATACGTGTAAAAACAACCTCTTTCCAAAATGATATGGTCTCATTCAAAAACAAGAATGATGTTTTGACCGTGCTGATTCATCTTGGATATCTCGCCTACAACGAACACAAAAAAACCGCATACATTCCAAACGAAGAAATTCGTGGAGAATTTCTGGATGCTTTAGAGGAAAACAGATGGAATGAATGGATTACATTCGAACAACAGTCAAATGATCTGTTGGATGCCACATTAAACATGGAAGAAGATACTGTCGCGGCCGTTATTGAAAAAATTCATACAGAATTTGCCTCATCCATTCAGTATAATAACGAAAATTCCCTGAGTAGTGTGCTAACGATCGCGTATCTAAGTTCCATGCAATATTATTTCAAGCCGATTAGGGAATTACCGACAGGGCGAGGTTTTGCTGATTTTGTGTTTGTGCCAAAACCTGATTTTCTTGCAGATTATCCTGCACTGGTCGTAGAACTGAAATGGAATAAAAGTTCCTCTACTGCTTTAAGTCAGATCAGAGAACAGAAGTATCCGGAATCGCTTTTGCAATATACCGGGAATATTCTTCTGGTCGGGATTAATTACGATAAGAAAAACAAATCTCACGAGTGTTTGATCGAAGAGTATCAAAAATAGATGAATCAAAACCACTTGACGGCAAACAAAAAATATCTCAACGGATCGTTTCCAATACACAGTTTTCGGTATCCAGCAGTCAGAAAAGACCGGGGTGACTGAAACAAAAGTGACTCGACTTCATTTCTATCAAGCCACTTTTTTTCAGCCGCCCCGGTCCTTTTCAACTGCCGGATACCGAAATCATCTATATAGGAATCCCCTAGTTTCTGATTAGTGGTGGAACAAACGAATTCCGGTGAATGCCATTGCCATGTTGTATTTATTGCAGGTCTCGATGACATTGTCGTCACGGATGGAGCCACCCGGCTGTGCCACGTACTGAACACCGCTTCTGTGTGCGCGTTCGATGTTATCTCCGAATGGGAAGAACGCATCGGAACCAACAGAAACTCCGGTCAGTTTGTCTAACCATGCACGTTTTTCTTCTCTTGTGAAGACTTCCGGTTTTTCTTTGAAGGTCTTCTGCCATTCGCCTTCTGCTAATACGTCCATGTAATCTTCACTGATGTAGACATCAATCGCATTATCACGGTCCGGACGTTTGATTCCGTCTAAAAACGGAAGGTTTAATACTTTCGGATTCTGACGCAACCACCAGTTATCTGCTTTATTTCCTGCCAAACGGGTGCAGTGGATACGAGACTGCTGTCCGGCACCGATTCCGATGGCCTGTCCGTCTTTTACATAGCAGACAGAATTGGACTGTGTATATTTCAATGTGATCATCGCAATTGCAAGGTCACGCTGTGCTTCTTCTGGAATATTCTTATTTTCTGTTACCACATTTGCGAAGAAATCTTTGTCAATGTTCAGTTCATTTCTTCCCTGTTCAAAGGTGATGCCGAATACCTGTTTGCGCTCGATCGGGTCCGGAACGTAGTTCGGGTCGATCTCAATGACGTTATAATTTCCGTTTTTCTTGGATTTTAAAATTTCCAGTGCTTCCGGTTCATAGCCCGGTGCGATCACACCGTCGGAAACCTCACGTTTGATGAGTTTTGCAGTCGGTACGTCACAGACATCAGACAGAGAAATGAAATCTCCGAAGGAAGACATACGGTCTGCACCTCTGGCTCTCGCATAGGCATTTGCCAGCGGAGAGAATTCCATATCCATATCATCGACCCAGTAAATCTTTTTCTCGACATCAGACAGTTCTTTTCCGACTGCTGCGCCTGCTGGTGAAACATGCTTAAAGGATGTTGCTGCGGCAAGTCCGGTTGCCTTCTTCAGCTCACTTACCAACTGCCAGCCGTTGAATGCATCTAAGAAGTTAATGTATCCAGGCTTTCCGCAAAGTACTTTGATTGGAAGTTCTTTTCCGTTCTCCATAAAGATTTTTGACGGTTTCTGATTCGGGTTACAACCATATTTTAATTCTAATTCTTTCATGTTTTCCTCCAAAAAATCACTTATTTATTTTTATTGACGATGCGTGTTTCGTATTTGCCTGTTGCAATGTCGATGTAACGAACAAACAAAGATACTTTGTTATCCGGATTTAAGCTGTTCCATACCAGCTCTGTGAATGTGTCAATATCTCCGTCTAATCCGACCAGTTTTGGTTCGCCTTCAAAACTTGGAAGTGGATTTCCGTCCCCCATATATGTATGGATAAAATGTGCCTCTCCGGCAACCGGATTTTCATATGCGAATGTGTAACGATTGCAGGCATCCGGATTTCCGTTATTGCTCTTTAAAATAGACATTGCATAATTGAATGTTGCATTTTCTACATGCATGATTCCGGAAATACGAGGGGTGTAATTCGGTGCGTCCGGCTCAAATTCTCTGGTACGAAGCGCCTGCTCGAAGGTCTGCTGTTTGTCCATCAGTTCATAAATAGTATCGGTCTGGTCACCGTTTGTCACGATCGTTTTGTTTCCCAATACGCGAACCGGTGCATAGATAATCAAGCTTGGATCACTCAGTTTGGAAGGATCGAATGCCTGGGTACGGATTCCTTCTCCATCTTCTACAAAAACACGGTTTCTGCTGTTCTCACTGCGTCCCATAATAAAATATGCAGTGACTGCGGATTTTCCATCGGCAGATTTTCCAATCACAATTCCTCTGCCCGGGTAGGAATTTCCTTTTAACTCTTCTTCTAAAGACAATTTCTTCATGATCGTTCCTCCTAAATTTTCCAACTTGACAGCCGCTTGGGAAATCCAAACGGCTGTAGTATCTTCTGTTTACCATTCTAACATCTGGACTGTGATTTTACAATGGATTGTTTCTTATTAGATTCATTAAAATATTTACACTTATTTATAAGTTTTTCTTATGTTTTCCTTGCGCGGACGTTTCCGGTATCCGGCAGGAGGCAAGGAGCAGGGGGGACTGAAACAAAAGTGGCTAGACAGAAATGAAGTCGAGTTTTGGATGAGCGGATTTGCGATGCTTTATTTTTGCTGTCTTTCGAAGGTCGGACAGTCTGCACACAGCCAGTCCGCCGAACGAAAGACAGCAAAGGCATCGCAGATCCGCCCATCCAAACTCACTAACATTTCTGTCAAAGCCACTTTTGTTTCAGTCCCCCCTGCTCCTTGCCTCCTGCCGGATACCGGAAACTGTGTATTGAAGCCGGAATGTTATATCCCATTCCGGCTGGTCATTGAATGCTAATTTGTAAATGATTTTCCTTTGCTAGTTTACTTTCACAAAATCATAGTAATCATCCGAATACGTTTCTCCCATCTCACAGTCGGTCCGAACAAACATCAGATATTCTACTTGATCCGGATCAATGATACGATCATTTCCAGCTATGATTTCATATGTGTCATCTTTTTCAAAACCTTCTGACCCTCCATCATGCAGATATGGATATACCGTTCCATCCTTCATTTTTACTCCGGCAAGATATGGTCCGTCATTCTCCATATCATGTTCTTCCTCTTCCCCAGTTTCACCATTTATAACAGTTTCTTTATGTGTCTGCTTTGGAAACTGATACTCCACATGCATCGAGATCGGCGAAATCTCCGCTTTGATCATTTTCGCCCCTGTATTTCCGATCTGTTCCCCATCAAAAGTAACTTCTCTATAACTGTCTGTTCCCTTTAAATTCCAATCAAATGCCCATTTTCCCTCTACCATATTCGTTATATCAAAATCAGCCTGATCTACAGTACCTATATTTTCTAATTCGATATGAATATCTTTATTCAAGAAGTATCCCTTTTCGTCACTAGATAATGTTATCCAATACATCATACTTCCATCGTCCTGCACATACCGTGAAATCGTATCTGCATTTAAATCAACGGGTGAGCCATCATCATAAACCGGATCGCCATCTTTGTTTATCGTCAACCCATCATAAAAACCTCCGCCCAACAAACTACAGTCGTCTTTCCCTCCTACCGAAAAATTGATATTTTCTATGCCCGGCTCCATTCCTTCCGGCAGTTGATACCCTTCAATTTTAAATCCAATATGCACAAAATAATTATCCGTAATACTTTGCTCAGCTGTCACCGTCACACCATTATGTGTCTGACTCTGCATCACAAATGCCGGAGCCTCTTTCTCCTCTAACTTTGTCTTTTGTTCTTCCGTCACACTCATTTTCTTTGAAACGGTATCACTCCAGTGCATACTTGCACCAACCGCTGTTGCACCTCCAGCTAATACCACAACCGCTGCCACTGCCACTGCTTTCTTTCCCCAAAAATGTCTGTTTCTTCTCTGTTCTCTCATTGTTTTCTGCTCCTCTCCTCTAATCTGTGCAAATGCCTCATTTGCTTTTTTCTGCACGATATCCGGTATCACAATTTCCTTTTGCAGTTCTTTCAAAGTATCCTCTTCTCTCATCTGCACGACCTCCTATCTCGCAATTTCAAATACGCCCGCAAGCTTTTTTCGCCCTCTTGCCAATCTGCTTCGAACCGTACTTTCCGACATCTCTAACATCTGGCTGATCTCTACGGTACTAAAATTTTCTACATAATACAGCACCATCACCGCCTGGTATTTTTTAGGCAATATCTGCAATGCCTCGATCCACTCTGCATTTTCATACCGGCTGTCCTGTATCGGCTCTTCCGGCAGCTCTTCCACCAGGGAAAACCCCTTTTTCTTTCGCATGATATCGTTGCAGTGATTGATCAAAATACGTGTCATCCAGGTACGAAAATACTTTGCCTTCTTCAACTGCCACATTTTCTCCCAGCACGTTAAAATAGTATCCGATATCGCATCTGCAACATCCTCATCATTATATAAAATCGCTCTTGCCGCCTTATACATGTTTTGCATCTGCGACTCCATCAGTTCTGTAAAAGCGTCCGCGTCCCGCTTTTGTGCCTTTTTTACTAACTCTGTCATCTTTGTATCCATGTCCGGCACTCACCTCCCTATTTTCTTTTGTATGCGCATACTCTGTTTCATGTCTACATACATTAGACGTCCCATTCGCACATTCCGTTGCATTTTCATAAAAAATTATTTCCAATACGGACGTTTCGCAGCACGGCTGGTATCCCTGCAAAAAACACGGC
>JBJENW010000311.1:0-1542 GCA_051880395.1 Lachnospiraceae bacterium
AGAATTTTTTGAGAGTGTTTGCACCGCTGATGTGATGATATGAAAAGATTTGTGATAATTCTAAAAAAACTGTTTCATTTATGGATCTTTTATGCAGCTGTTGGTTTGGTTATCCTACCGCTGCATCATAAGCCGTCTCTGCCTGATTCAGATATAATGAAAAAGGCTGGGAACCGATCAGGGCAGGAACGGGTGCTGAGCATCGAGACGAATATGGATGCACTGTTATGGAGGCTCCGACTGATTGAGTCTGCCAGGGAACGGATCGTCCTAGCGACATTTGATTTTCGGGATGACAACAGTGGACAGGATATGATGTCCGCCTTGCTGAATGCGGCAGATAACGGCGTAGAGGTACAGATTCTGATAGACGGATTAAACGGGGGAATCCGGCTGCCGGCCAGCAGAAATTTCCACGAGCTGGCTGCCCATGAAAATGTGGAGGTCCGATTCTATAATCCTGTTAATCTTTTGAAACCGTGGAAGATCAATTACCGTATGCATGATAAATACCTGATTGCAGATGATTCTGTTTATATCCTTGGCGGAAGGAATACAGATGATCTGTTTCTGGGGAATTATGCAGAATCTTATAATGAGGACAGAGATATTCTGGTATATGAGATGACTCCGGGGGGAGGAAATTCCTATATTGAGCTACAGGAGTATTTTGATCACATCTGGAATCTGCCATGCTGTAAAACGATTTGTTGGCGCGCAGGAAAGGAAGCGGAGCTGAGGGAACATTATCAGGAGGTTAAAGCGAAATATCCCGAAGTCTTTACAGAAACGGATTGGGAAAAGGAAACGATAGAGACAGAAGGGATCAGACTGTACACAAATTCTGCAGATCCCATAAACAAAAACCCTGTACTTTGGGACAGGCTGATGGAAGAAATGAAGCCGGGGGAGAAAGTACTGATCCAGTCTCCCTACATTATATGCAGCAGGGCCATGTATCAGGGGCTGACTGAAATCTGTTCAGATAATAAAAGGACAGAGCTCATTATAAATGCAGTGGAGTGCGGAAGCAACCCGTTCGGATGTACGGACTATCTCAACCAGAAGAAGAAGGTGCAAAAAACAGGAATCTGCACTTATGAATACACGGGAGAACAGGCTTTGCATGGGAAAACGATCTTGATCGGGGATCATACCAGTATTGTAGGATCATTAAATATGGATATGCGGAGCGTGTATTTAGACACGGAAATGATGCTGGTCATTGACAGCAGGGAACTGAATGCCTCTTTATGGGAACAGACGGGCAAATTAAAGCAGAAAAGCCGTATGATATCTCCGGATGGAACCGTTATGTATGGAGAGGACTATCTGAAGATGAGGCAGACAGGCGTCAATCAGGCTTTCTATCAGATC
This sequence comes from Lachnospiraceae bacterium, assembly GCA_051880395.1. GTDB lineage: Bacteria > Bacillota > Clostridia > Lachnospirales > Lachnospiraceae > JBJENW01. The sequence goes on from JBJENW010000311.1 coordinate 1,378, forward strand.
CTGCGTATCATCATTATTCCGTTCAGGCATCTTCTCTGAGATGAGATAAAATCATAATGAGGCAATAAGGCGGTGCTTTATGGAAAAACAGAAATTCAGAAAGTTTATAATGAATCTGATTACAGTCATGCTTCTTTCTGTTGTAGTCTTTTTCGTGTTCCGGAA
>JBJENW010000312.1:0-1540 GCA_051880395.1 Lachnospiraceae bacterium
AGATGTTTATGCAGCCCGATATATGAAATATCGTGGTTTCCGGAAATGAGCTGTTTGAAGTCTTGGGTATTGGCGGTCATTTCGGATAGGGATTAATTCTCTTTGCAGTAGAGACATCACATTATATTGGTCTTTCTCCGTGGTCAGACGGAGAAAGACTCTGCAAATATGTGCCGCCATTGTAAAATTTACTTTATACTCATGTTTTGTGTCATGTGTTTCCAGTATGGTACAGTTTATCATGGTTTCGGTTATGTTATAGGCAATGAGTTTTGCCCATATCTCCTGTTCAATATACTGTGGCTTATAGGAATGAAAATTGCTCAGTCCTATCGTGTATTTCAGCTTTCTAAAAGAAGATTCAATTCCCCATCTGGCATAATACAACTCCTTAATGCGTTCCGGCGGAAACTCATCACGTTGCAGGTTTGTAACGATGCATTCATAGGTTGATTCACTGAGAGGAAATCTTATAATCCGAAATGCAAGTTCATAGGTGTTATAACTGCCATAAGTGATGTAATCAAAAGTAGATGCCTGATCCACAAAGCGTTTGTAAGTGCCAGGATTGACCGGAACTTTTCTTGAATGACTTCGAACCAGGGTGACTTGGACATCGATATCAAAAGTTTCTTCTTCTGGAAAGTCGAAATTTCCAACCAAGCCTTTGGAGTGGATATCTTTGGTACGGAACAGAAAAAACTGATTTTGTTCCATCACATGTGCCATATTATTGTAAGAACAATAGCCACGGTCACCAATATAGACGTTCTTTCTTCCTTCGAGGATTTCATGGCGGTCAACCATGTCACAGAAAGCGCCAAATTCATTTTTGCAATGGACAGACTGGATCAGGGCATCTGTATAGGTGTGTGTTGTGAGGTCATAAAAAGCATTCAAATGCATGCTGTAGACTCCACTGATGGAGTTTCCGGGTGAGCAATAATAGTCCTCTGAAGAGAAAGATGGTGTACTGAAATAAGTGCAAGTCGAACCGTCAGCAGCCAGAAAGCGGTATTTGTCATCACATAAAGTACTTGGGAGCAATCCCATGGCAAATGAATTAAAATGTTTGAACACAGCTTCCAAAGCAGCCGGCTTCAGCTTTTGACGTTGCTGGTTAAGAGCGGAAGAAGTAGGCAAGGAAGAAGCGTCTAATCCCCAAAAGTCAAGCATTTCAACTTTGGTGGAGGAAGAACCTTGTGAAACGAGAAAAGAAATAAGTTTTTGAGATGAGATCTTTCGATTCCTTTGGAAATCCCTATCCGGATGAACGGAATACTCCGAAATATCAGAACAAATATGTTCTACAGATGACTCAAACAAATCTTTGATTTTTTGATGGATCATAATGATGTGCCTCCTTGAAAAAGTGATATATCGCTAATTCAAGGGCCGCTCTCGTTACCTCTAAAAACAATCAGTAACGAGAGCGGCCGCACATTCTGGTGTGTTTGTCAACCATTTTTGTAAAAAATGGTTAGACCCCTTATTAGAAATCTAACCATTTTAAATGCTCGACGCTAACTAAATGACATTG
>JBJENW010000313.1:0-1529 GCA_051880395.1 Lachnospiraceae bacterium
AAAATATAAGGCAGAATACTGAATTTCCCATTTTATTTTACTATAAAGGGAAAATAAAAGATAACTGGACGCATGGGGCCGGGATCGTTGGTGCAAGACGATGCAGTCCGGAAGGAAAAGAGTGTGCAATCAAAACTGCGATTCAGATGGTTAATAAAAAATATCCGGTTATAAGTGGCATGGCTAAAGGGGTAGATTCGTATGCTCATACGGCAGCAATAAAGAATGACGGATATACAATAGCTGTTCTGGGATATGGAGTAGACCGGTGTTATCCGATAGAGCATATGAAACTTAAGAAAGCAATAGAAGAAAGAGGGCTTTTAATATCAGAGTATCCGCCTGCAACCCCACCGAGCCGATTTCGTTTTCCAAAAAGAAACCGTATTATTGCAGGGTTATCTGATATACTTTATGTAATCGATACGGGAAAAAACAGTGGGACAAAAACAACGGTAGAGGCAGCAGAAAGATATAAAAGAGAAGTCTGTTACAAACAAAACAACACGCCATAATTTGAAAATATATTACAGAGAGGATTTATGCACACATTGAGCCCAGGGACCAATGTGGTCAACTTAAGCAATCCGGCAGTATGACAAATTTTGAAATTATGGTTTAAAATTTTTATTATAGCGTGTGCACTTGAATTCCCCAGAGTGCAGTTAGCTGTTTTGGTGTTATGGGCGCAATGGTAGCCTGAAAATAGATGGTGCCCTACCGGCAAGTTTGAAAAGATGCAAAATGCGCCAGCTTTGAACATTCTTTTGACTTGCAGGAATGAAGGAGCAAACAAGATTTATAAGCCAAGGGACTATTAAATGATGGTTCTGGCAGCCTGTGAGTATGGTCCGCAGCGATGCGTACATGGCGCGCCGGATTGCCAAGGACATCGTGCAGGCGGGGTATGCAGACAAGTGTGAAGTCCAGCTGGCCTACGCCATTGGGGTACGGATACGCACGATATGCCGCGCTGATTACGGTCGAATAAATACACCAGATTGCAGGGGCCTCTTCGGAGGTCCTTTTACGGTGTGATTATCAAAAAAGTTTGGCTTGGACTTGATAAAATGGCTAATTTAGAATATAATAAAATTAGCTAAGACAAGGGAGGCGATTCTATGATTACTGCAACCGCAACCGAAATGCAGAATAATTTTGGAAGGTATCTGAATTTTGTGATGTCCGGACAGGAGGTCATTGTGACAAAGAATGGCAGGGAAGTTGGACGGTTCATTCCGAAAGATGCCGCCGTGTCCTATCTGACAGATTCCCTCACAGGGATTCTGAAGGAAGATTATGATCTGGACGAGGTAAAGGCAGAAAGCATGAGGGCAAAGTATGGTTCTGTTGATTGACACCAATATCGTCTTGGATGTTCTGCTGAACCGTCCGGTATTCGTTAAGGACTCTTCGATGATCTGGAAACTCTGTGAAACAGAGCAGGCGAAGGGATACATTTCCACGCTGACCTATGCAAACATGATGTATGTAATGAGGAAACAGCTGACGCCGGATCAGATTGAAGA
>JBJENW010000314.1:0-8305 GCA_051880395.1 Lachnospiraceae bacterium
AATGCCGGATGAGGAATATTTGTTTACAGAGATAAATATTAAAACGAAATATAATCTGTAGTGGTAAAAATAGTATGAAAAAGCGATTGAGTTTTAGTATAGTAGCGATTTTGTTTGTCGCAGTATTGGTTTCTTCCTGTAGCGGAGTACAATCCGTTCATAAAGAAGAAAAGTACACAATTGGAGTGGTAACAAAATCCAGTACGAGTGAATACTGGATGTCTCTGTGTGAAGGAGCGAAAAAAGCATCTGAAGAGTATGGAATGGACGTGATTTTTTTACAACCCGATTCAGAGACAAATAAAGAAGCACAGATCAAGATGGTAGAGACACTGGCAAAAAAGAAAGTCGATATAATAGCACTTTCACCCGTAGATTCTCAGAATGCATCGGAATACCTGAAGGTTGCAAATGAAAATAATGTTCCCGTGATCTGCTATGATGATGAATTTGAAAGTCACGAAGTTCCTTATATAGGCATTGATAACGAAAAAGCAGGGTATGAATTGATGAAGTATCTGGCAAAACAGATGGATCATAAAGGAGAAGTTGGAATCATTTCCGGTCATCTGAGCCAAAAATGTCATCGTCTACGTATTGAAGGGGCAAAAAAATATCTGAAGGAAGAGCCAAATATGAAACTTGCTTACGTGAAAAGTGGGTACAGCAATCTGCAGATGAGGGAAAACGAAATAATTCAATTGAGTCAGGAGTATCCAATGGCCCAGGGGGTCATGGTGACAAGTGCGTCTACGGCAATGGGATTTATAGACGCAGTATCTGATAAGGATATGAAAATTGTATCAATAGATGCACAGACAGATGCGTTAACTGCACTGAAAGAAGGCAGGATTACTGCACTGATCGCACAGTCAGGGTATGAAGTGGGGTATGAAATGGTGCGATATATTGCAGAATACAGAGAAGCTGAGATACTTAATAAAGATAAAATTGTAGAGGCACAATTATTGACGCTGAATAATGTAGAAGAGTATTTGCAATTGAAGGAGTAAAGGAAGTGAAAGGCAAGTATTTCAATAGTATAAGAGGAAAAATTCTGATATCAATCCTGACGATAACGATGTTTACATCATTGGCAGTAACCTTGATTTTCTATCGCCAATCCGCTAAGACAATTGAAGATAATTATGGTGCTTCTTTGAAGCAGCGTGCAGAGCAACTGGTAAATGATTTTGATGAAGCTATGGAAAGAATATATCATATAAATGTATATGCATCCTGTGACATCAAAATAAAAAAGAATATAAAACAATATCTTGAAAAAAAACAGGAACGGTATCTGGAAAACCTTGCACAGATTTTATATGAATATAAAGAGCAAAGTTCAGAAATAACTTCCGTATATTTAGTGATACCTAAGGAAAAGGTGATTGTCACATCAGAAGAGTATCCTTTGTATCGAAAGGAATTGTCAGAAAAGAAGTTGTCAGCAGTATTGCAGAAAACGAAAGAAAATGCAAATCCTGTTTTGATAGAGGATTTGGTACATGAAGAAGAGACGGTGTTTTCTTGTGCAGAGACTGTTGAGGATGAGAATGGAGAGATTATTGGTTACATATTCTCGAATACCGATGAACAAAAAATATATTACAAATATATTGCAACATGGGATGATAAAGCAATTAAAGATGCGGTGCTTCTGGATGCAAATCAGAATATTATTGCGTCTTCTGAAAATGGCAACATGGGAAATGTCTGGCAGGATGAAAAAGTGTATCATGAATGGATCGGAGGGGACGAAGTTTCGGGACGTGACCGCGAAAATATTTATATTTATTGTTCCGCAGTATTCTCAGAAGCAGGTCTGTTTACAATAGCGGATAAATCAGAGGTTCTGGGAGATCTGTTATGGGTGAAATGGTTTTTCTTTGGTATACTTGCAGTGTTTTTGGCAGTTGCTTTGGTATTGGCATTGTATTTATCTCATGTGATCTATCGTCCTATGAAATATTTAACTACTACTATGGAAGAGATTTCAGAGGGAAATCTTCAAACTCGTGCACAAGTGATGTCTGGAGATGAAATCGGAGAGCTTGCTATGGAGTTTAACGAAATGCTTGATGAAATTGAAAATCTGATTGCGCGTCTCGTTGAAGAGGAAAATAAAAAGAAAGACATGGAATTGGAGGCTCTGCAGTATCAGATTACGCCGCATTTTATGTATAATACACTTAATTCTATCAAATATGCAGCACTTTTGAAGGGGGAAAAAGAGCTTGGACAGGTGATAGGAGATTTCGTTGAACTTTTGCAGGCGGCAATCAGTAAAAAAGGTACATTTCTTACAGTTGCGGATGATCTTCATATTCTGGAAAACTATGTCCGTCTTCAGGAATTCCGTTATGGCGGTGCATTTGAGGTGTCATATGAGGTGTCAGAAGAGGCTCAGGAATGTCTGGTTCCCCGTCTGATTTTACAACCTTTGGTAGAGAATGCTTTACTGCATGGCATGGATATGAAAGAGGGGGTTGGAAAACTGAAAATATGTGTAACAGTAGAAGGAGAACAGCTCCTTTTGAAGGTTATCGATAATGGAAGAGGAATGAGTCAGGAACAAATTGAGAAGCTTTTGACAAGTAAAGTAAAAAAAGACAGGGGATTTACAGCAATTGGAATTCCGAATATCCGTGAACGCCTGAATCTTTATTATGGGGAAAAGGGCGTAATCGCATATGAAAGCAATGAAAAAGGAACAACGGCGATTATTAGTATGCCGGTAAGAAAAGGTGAAGAATAGAGATGGGGAAAATAACAACAATTATTGCAGATGACGATTATCTTGTTAGGAGTTATTTAAAAATGCTTCCTTCCTGGGAACAGGCAGGATTTGAGATCAAATCAGATGTAAGAGACGGAGAGGAAGCACTTGCTGTGTTGGAAAAAACAGAGGTAGGATTATTGGTGACAGATATTTCCATGCCATTGATGGACGGTATTGATCTGATTAGAAAGATACGAAGGACAGATCAGAAGTTATATATTATTGTGTTAAGCTGTCATGATGAATTTGAGTATGTAAAAGAGGCTATGAAAGAGGGTGCGGATGAGTATGTTCTGAAAAATACACTGGATGAAAATACGTTGTATGAACTTCTTGTCAGTACCAGGGATAAAATCAAGGAGAAAGAACTGAAAGAGTTACGTACCGGCCAAAAATCTGAGATGTTGAATAATGCAGATATTTCTGGAAAATATCGTTTTTTTAATGGGCTTCTTGCAGGAAGCTTAAAGGGGGAAGCTCGTGAAAAAGCTCGGATCAGTGCCGGAATTTCCGGAACATATAAAAATAGTGCTGTGATTTCTCTTTTTCTGGAAGAATGGGAGGAAAAAGAGGAACGATGGAGCAGTTTGGATATGGAACAGTATTGTCAGGATTTTCTGATACGGTTTAAAGAAGGAATGGAAGACTACCTGAAATCAGATGGGAAAAGAACAGAGGTGATTTATCTTGGAAAAGGTGTATTTTGTTGCTTTTTGGATTTGTCTGATATGTGCAGAAGCAGTCAAATGTATCAGATTCTGACCAGCACTGCATCGGCCTGCTGCAAGATTTGTCAGAGGGAAAAATATGAATACAAGATAGGGGTCAGCAATGTATGTATTGGTTCTGAGGCTATTCGACAGGCTTACGCTCAGACTCGTGAAATGGTAAAACTCAGTTTTTATGATGACAGAGAAATTCTTTATTATGATATAGATAAAAAGATGGGGACAGTTATTCCTTCCAAAGCGCAGGTGTTGTTGGAATGTGTGGAGAAGTATATTTATAAAAATGACAGAGAGAATTTCTTAAAGGCATGTCAGGAAACGGTACAGGAATTTGAACAGCAACATACAGATAGCCGACTGGTAATCCAATGGTTTCATCATCTGGAACAAAAAGCCGGGATGATTCATGAAAAAGGTGAAGAGAGAATTCATCATATCCGTCAGCTATATGCACTTTTGGAAAAAGATGCAGAAAAAATGTTTGAATCTAGTCAGAATATCCTTCCGGAAAATGTAAATCATGCAGTTCGAATTGCCGCAGAATTTGCCATAAAGCATTATAAAGAGCCAATTGGTTTGACAGAGGCTGCTGAGGCTGCGGATGTAAACCCTACATATCTGAGTTACCTCTTTCAAAAAGAAATGAAGATTGGATTTTCCAATTTTCTTCTGAATAGAAGAATGGAATGTGCCAGAGGAATGCTGGAAAATACCAATTTAAAAGTGCGGGAGATTGCGGAACTCTCAGGATTTAATGATTACCATTATTTTGCAAAAGCATTTAAGAAGAAACATGGCGTAAGCCCCGCTGAGTACCGCAAACATCTTCAATAAGAATTATATAGAGAATCCCAAAACAGGACATCATTGCTTATGCGTTGAGTGTCCTGTTTTACTTTATGTTTTTATTTTGAATCTAAAAAAAAGACACAAAAATAAGAACATAAAATAAACACAGCCTAAGAAATGACCACAAAAACTAAAAAATGTCCAGATTATGCAGAAAACATTTCATTGTTATCATATAACCATAAAGAAAATATGCGTGCAAAAAATAAAAGTAAAAAGGAGAAAAATATGTTTGATAAGAAAAAAGTAAAACTTGGTATTGCGCCGATTGCATGGACAAATGATGATCTGCCGGATCTCGGGAAAGAGAATACATTTGAACAATGTGTCAGTGAGATGGCATTGGCTGGATTTACAGGTTCCGAAGTGGGAAATAAATATCCAAAGAATCCGGAAGTTTTGAAAAAAGCTCTTGAGCTTCGAGGAATTGAAATCTGTAATCAATGGTTTTCCTCATTTTTGATTACAAAGCCATTTGAAGAAGTAGAAAAAGAATTTCGTGCACAATTGGATTTTTTAAAGGCGATGGGAGCAAAAGTAATCGGAGCTTCTGAACAGAGCTACAGTGTACAGGGAATTGAGAATATGCCGATTTTCGGACACAAATATGTGATGAACGATGAAGAATGGGATGTATTTTGCAAAGGTATGAATCGTCTTGGAAAGATAGCAAAAGATGAGTATGGTATCAGTCTTACATTCCATCATCATATGGGAACTGTAGTACAAAATCCGGATGAAGTTGAAAGAATGATGGCTAATACCGATCCTGAATATGTAAGCCTTTTGTTTGATACCGGACATTTTACATATTGCGGGGCAGATCCGCTTGAGATGGTGAAAAAATATGTAGACAGAATTAAACATGTACATTTAAAAGATATCCGTCCGGAAGTGGTTGAAAAAGTGAAACAAGAAGATTTGAGTTTCCTGGAAGGTGTGCGCCTTGGAACATTTACAGTACCGGGAGATGGATGCATTGATTTTGATCCGATTTTCAAAGTTCTGGAAGATAATAATTATGAAGGCTATATGCTGGTTGAGGCTGAGCAGGATCCTGCAAAAGCGAACCCTTTGGAATATGCAAAAAAAGCAAGAACATTCATTGCTGAAAAAACAGGTTTATAAAACAGATATCAAATAAAGAAAAAAGGAGATTTATTTTATGGTTAACGTTGGAATTATTGGAGCAGGAAGAATTGGAAGAGTACATGTAGAGAGTATCTGCACTCAGGTGCCAAATGCAAAAGTAAAAATGCTTGCAGATCCGTTTATGACAGAAGACACTTCTGCATGGGCAAAAAAGATGGGAGTAAAAGAGACCACCAAGGATTACAAAGAAATTTTGGCAGATTCTGAGATTGATGCTGTTTTAATCTGTTCTTCTACAGATACTCATTCTCCGATTTCTGTGGAGGCAATCAAAGCAGGAAAACATGTTTTTTGTGAAAAACCGATTGATCACGATGTGGAAAAGATTCAGGAAGTTATCGATGCATTAAAAGACAGTAATGTGAAATATCAGGTTGGTTTTAACCGTAGATTTGATCATAACTTTGAAGCAGTTCAGAATGCTGTAGAGTCAGGAAAAATCGGAGACGTACATGTGATCAAAGTGACTTCAAGAGATCCTGAGCCACCGTGTGCTGAGTATGTAAAAGTATCCGGAGGTATGTTCCTGGATATGACAATTCATGATTTTGATATGGTACGTTTCCTTGCAGGATGCAATGCCGAAGAAGTATATGTTGAGGCTGCTGTTCTGGTAGATCCGGCAATTGGTGAGGCAGGAGATGTAGACACTGCAGTTATTACTCTTAAGATGGAAAACGGAGCAATTGCTGTTATTGATAATTCCAGAAAGGCAGTTTACGGTTACGATCAGAGAGCTGAAGTGTTTGGTTCTAAGGGTATGGTTGCTACTGCAAATGACTCTGCTTCCACAGCAGTTATCAGCAATGCAGACGGAGTAACAGGTGAGAAACCTCTGTATTTCTTCCTGGAACGTTATATGGCAGCATATGCAAAAGAAATCAAATGTTTCATCAAAGCCATTGAAGATGATTCAGAAACTCCTCTGGGTGTCATGGATGGATTACAACCGGTACTTATGGGACTCGCAGCTAAGAAATCACTGGAAGAACATCGTCCTGTAAAAATTTCAGAAATTACTATGTAGATAACAGGAGAGAGAAGAAAATGGAAGGGAAAAAATTGACCTGGGGAACAAGGGTTTCCTATGCAGGAGGAGATGTTGCCTGTAATGTAATCTTTGGAATGATCGGAACATTGCTTACACTTTTTTATACAGATTATGTAGGAGTTAATGCGGCTGTTGTCGGTATGGTTATGTTGATTTCCAGAATGTTTGATGGTGTATCAGATATGGTTATGGGCGTCATTGTAGAAAATACAAAATCAAAATGGGGAAAATCGAGACCTTGGATTTTGTGGATGAGTGTACCGTATGCGCTTTCAGCAGTGCTTTTGTTTACAGTTCCTCATACAACAAATATGGTACAGGCGATTTATATTTTTGTGACATATAATTTTTGCACGACGGTTTGTTATACAGCACTGAATCTTCCATATGGAAGTCTTTCGGCAATGATGACACGCGTGTCAGCAGAGCGTGATATGTTAAGTGTTGTAAGAATGGGATTGTCTCCGCTTGGAAGAATCATGGCAGTGACTTTTACACTTCCGCTTGTAAAGGTATTTGGCGATGATCAGGCCGCTTGGGTAAAAACAATGGCAATATGGGCATTCATTGCATTGATATTATTGCTTATCTGTTTCAAAAACTGTGAAGAAACAGTAGTGATTGAAGCACAGAAAAAGGTAGACAAGGTTCCGCTTAAAAAAGCGTTTAAAGCGCTTGTTTTAAACCAGTATTTTTGGGCAGTACTTGTACTTTGGATGTTGCAGAGTGTTTCGTTTGGTATTTCAGGAACGATTTTGCCGTATTACTGCAAATACATATTTGGCAATGACACATGGATGTATAGTACTCTATATTTAATGGAAACATTAATTTTAGTTGTAGGTGTTTTCCTGTGTGCACCGTTGATCCGCAGGTATGGAAAAAGAAATGCAGCATTGGCAGGAGCTATAATTGCACTGGCAGGACAACTTTTGTTTTTCTTAAATCCGGAGAGTTTTGCATGGGTGGTTATGAGCTGTGTGACTCGTGCGATTGGATTGTCTCCTTTAAATGCAGCAGTGTTTGGAATGATTGGAGATGTAGTCGAATTTGGACAATGGAAAACTCATATCCGCCAGGAAAGCTTTATTTTTGCAGGTGGATCCATCGGTACGAAAGTAGGATCCGGTGTGGCGTCTGCCGCCATGACAGGACTCCTTTCAATGGCAGGATACATCAGTTCGTCAGCAGGTACTGTAGAACAGCCAAAACAAGCATTGGATATGATTATTAATATATACAAGGGCGGTCCACTGATTGTAGCAGTGATTGCAGTAATCACGCTTTCATTGTATAAATTGGATAAAAAGTATTCTGCTATAATGGAAGAATTAACAGAACGTGAAGCCCGTGGGGAATTATAGTGCATATGAAAAAAGGATGTTATCTGTGAAAGATGCATCCTTTTTTTAATTCAATTTTGCTGGAGAAATGTAACCGTTGGTAAATTTATACAAAATGAGTGATTAATATTAGGTTAAAATATCAATAGACAAAGAAACGATAAAAGAGTATAGTTTAGACAAGTTAATTAAGAGCACGTGCTCGTAAAGAGCAGGAGACATAATGAGCATAATATTTTTGGATTTTTATTTATAAAATCCATTTTTTATAGAAACTAAAGAGCACGTGCTCGTGTATATAAGGAGGACAAAGAAATGAACAAAAATGAAGTTTTAAGAGTGGGTGTTGTAGGTGTTGGAGCAATCGGAAGAACTCATATTGAAAGAATCAATAATAAGC
>JBJENW010000315.1:0-8303 GCA_051880395.1 Lachnospiraceae bacterium
AGACGAATCCGTACATGACAAGAGCGGTTTTAACAGGAATCACACGTGTGAGCAAGGAATCCATTTTTTCCGATTTTAACAATCCGGAAGTCGTGACGACCACATCCACAAAGTACGAAACATCATTCGGATTTTCGGAAGAGGAAGTCTTTCAGGTACTTGACGAGTATGGATATGGAGAGAAAAAAGAAGAGGTAAAATACTGGTACGATGGATTTGTATTTGGAAATAAAAGTGATATTTATAATCCATGGTCTATTTTAAATTTTCTTGCAAAAGGAAAAATTGCTACTTATTGGGCAAATACCAGTAGCAACAGTCTGGTCGGAAAATTGATTCGGGAAGGAAACAGAAGGGTAAAGACAAAGTTCGAGACGCTGTTGAAAGGGGAAATCATCCGCTGTCCGATCGACGAACAGATTGTATATGACCAGCTGGATGATAACGAGGAAGCCATTTTTAGTCTGTTGCTTGCGAGCGGGTATTTGAAAGTGGTAGCGTACGAAGAGAAGAGAGAACCGGGAATTGATGTCCTATATGATCTTTCACTTACAAATGCAGAAGTAAAAGATATGTTTTATGGGATGGTGCGCGGTTGGTTTCAACGGTCGAGCGGAGATTATAACGATTTTGTCACAGCCCTTCTAGCAGGTAACAAAAAAGAAATGAATGCCTACATGAACCTGATAGCGCTGCAGACGTTCAGTTACTTCGACATTGGGAAAAAGCCGTCGTTTGACGCACCGGAGCGTTTTTATCATGGATTTGTACTGGGACTGATCGTGGATCTGAACCGGGAGTATATCATCACATCAAATCGAGAGAGTGGATTCGGGCGATACGATGTGATGATCGAACCAAAAGACAAGGAAAAAGATGCGTTCATACTAGAATTTAAGGTACACGATCCCGACGAGGAAAAGACACTTCAAGACACGGTACAGTCTGCGTTAAACCAGATAGAAGAAAAGCAGTATGAAGCAGAGTTGATCAAAAGGGGAATTCAAAAAGAACATATCCACAAATACGGATTTGCATTTGAAGGAAAACAGGTGTTGATCGGATAGAGCACAAATCCGATTCTGAGAACTTCAGAAAAACAAAAAACTATCGATATAAAAAATAGAGAATTATGCGTAACAGACAGCTTTCGTATGGACAGAAGGTTCGTAGTTATAACACATGAAGATTACAGATACTTATATTAAGGCGGTCATGACATGCAGTTTAGACTTTACAATTAAACTTCAAGGACAAGTTCAGAAATGGGCTTGTCCCTTTTTTCTTTTAAGGGTATTTTAAATAACAAAGATTGGAATTGTTTGATTATAGATAAGTGATGTAGGAAAATGGTTTCTGCTCTCGTTTCCCCGTTGTAATGGATGCAAAAATTCGCTATACTAATAAAGAGTAGGAAGAGCGGATTTCAGGAAAGGAGAGAAAATGATGGAAAGAAAAAGATTACCGGTAGGTATAGAAAATTTTGCAGAAATTAGAAAAGATAATTACTACTATGTAGATAAGACAAGACTGTTGGAACAGCTATTAACAAATCTGGGAAAGGCAAATTTGTACACTAGACCACGACGTTTTGGAAAATCTTTAAACATGAGCATGCTTCGCTATTTCTTCGAAATCGGAACAAACCCGACGCTTTTTGATGGTTTATATATTTCCAAGAATAAAGAATTGTGCGAGCAGAATATGGGAAAATTCCCGGTAATATCCATCAGTTTAAAAGACATTAATTCAAATACATTTGAAGGTGCAAGAGATCAGGTTATTAAAATAATAAATAGAGAAGCAAGACGGCTTCGATTTATTATGAATAGTGATAAATTGGATGAAACAGACAGGCAGTTATTTGAAAGTTTATTAAAAATGGAAATGCAAGATGCAACCATTGAGAATAGTTTGCGGGATATGTCAGAACTTTTGGAAAAACATTACGATGAAAAAGTGATTATTCTAATTGATGAATACGATGTGCCATTGGCAAAGGCGAACGAACAGGGCTACTACGATGAAATGGTTCTTTTGATTCGAAATCTGTTTTCCAATGCTTTAAAGACAAATGACAGTCTGAAATTTGCTGTCCTGACCGGATGTTTGCGGGTAGCAAAGGAAAGTATTTTTACTGGATTGAACAACTTTAATGTATTTTCGATTACAGATGTAAATTTTGATGAGTATTTTGGATTTACGGATGAAGAAGTAAAAGAATTGCTGCACGTATATAATCAAGATGATCATTATGAAATCGTAAAAGAATGGTATGATGGGTATCGATTTGGAAATGCAGAAGTCTACTGCCCATGGGATGTAATCAAGTATTGTTCGGATCATATCAATAACCCAAATCTGGCCCCGCAGAATTACTGGTCGAACACGAGTGGAAATGAAGTTCTGTATCATTTTATCGACAGCATGGGAGAAGAAAAGAAACTGACAAAAATGGAACTGGAACGTCTGGTAAATGGCGGGATCGTGCAAAAAGAGATCAGCCAGGAATTGACTTATAAAGAATTGTATGATTCCACAGACAACATCTGGAGTACGCTTTTTATGACGGGGTACTTAACCAAGCGTGGCGAGCCGGACGGAAACCGTTTTAATCTGGTTGTCCCAAACAGGGAAATCCGGAACATTCTGACACAACGCATTTTAAAACTGTTTAAAGAGGATGTGAAAAAAGACGGAGAAATGGTAAACAGCTTCTGCAATGCGCTGTTAAACAGAAAACCGGAGACCGTAGAGCAGCTTTTCACCGATTATATGAGAAAAACAGTCAGCGTCCGGGATACCTTTGTCAAAAAGCCGACGAAGGAAAACTTTTATCATGGAATATTGCTTGGAATCTTAAGTTATAAAGGAGACTGGCTGGTACAGTCGAACCGTGAGGCAGGGGACGGATTCAGTGATATTTTAATCTGGATTGATGACTCGGATATCGGAATTGTCATAGAGGTAAAATATGCGCAGGATGGTGATATGGCGGCAGAGTGTCAAAAAGCAGTTCAGCAGATGAAGACAAAGCGGTACGAAGAAGCGTTTGAGGATTCGGATGTGCATACGATTTTAAAATATGCCATTGCATGTAATCGAAAAAGTTGTTGCGTAGTATTAGAAGGGGAGTGATATAACAGAGCGAGGAATCGAAGGCATATTTGGCACTTGCCTATATTACGGGAATCCTTCCGATTAAGAAAATCAAGGATGATGCACTGACAGCGTTGATTCATTTGGGATATCTGGGCTATGATGCCGATAGAAAAAGTGCATATATACAAAATTATGAGGTGGCTTCGGCATTTGAACTTGCGCTACAGACAGGTTCCTGGAATGAAATTGCAAGATTGTGAACGATTTTTTGAATGGAAATATCACAGGAAGGAGTTTTATTAGCCTGAATTACGCTTGGTAAAGAAGAGGATGTGTAGGTGGCCAATCTGGCATGATGTGTTAGAAATGAGTAGTGAGAAAAATTCTCAAAAATATAGAAAATAATTGACAAATATCTCCAGTATGCCTACAATATAACAGTGTTATATAACAACGTTACATGGAGGAATCGGATGTCTGAAGAAAAATCTACCCAAGAGAAAATCCACACGGCTGCAAAGCGGGAATTCTTAGAAAAAGGATTTCAGGCAGCCTCACTGAGAAACATTGTAAAAACAGCAGGAGTAACAACTGGCGCTTTTTATGGCTATTATCGAAGCAAAGAGGAATTGTTCGATGCATTAGTCAGGGAGCATGCAGAATATGCGCTGGATCTGTTTGATGGTACAATCGAAGCGTTTGAACACATGATATGCCAAAGGAAGAGGCGAAAGCGTATGTGAAACAGATGGAACGCTTCTATGCAGCAGGATGGGAGGAACTTTTAGGGGTAAAATTTGGACGAGGATAAGAGAAATTCAATCTGAATTTCTCTTAAAAATAAACCATAAGTTAGAAATAACTAATTAAAGTAAGGAGGAACAAAGTAAATGAAACAAAAAGAAAGAAGTACGATAAGCTGGCTTGCTGAGTTTGCGGGCGAGAAAAAGAGTCTGTATGTGGCAAGTGTCCTGTTTGCTGTCATCGGAGTTGTCTGCAGTATCGTACCGTATCTGATTCTGGGAGATCTGGTGACAGAGCTGATTGGTGGCAATCGGGATTGGCAGTTTTATGTGAAAGACGGAATCATCATGGCAGTATTCTGGGTGGCAAGGGTGGCGATGCATGGATTTTCTACCTCCTGTTCCCATAAGGCAACGTTCCATGTGTTGGCAACAATTCGAAAACGTTTGTGTGAGAAACTGGCGAAAGTACCGCTTGGCCGCGTGAAGGATACGCCTTCCGGATCATTGAAAAATATCATGGTGGAGCGTGTAGACAGTATCGAGACGACATTGGCGCATGTCTTGCCGGAGTTTACTGGAAATATTTTGGCACCTTTGTCCGTGTTTGTTTATCTTTGGACGATTGACTGGAGAATGGCATTGGTTTCCCTGATCACGCTGGCAGCAGGTATGTGTGCCTTTATGGGGCAGATGATCGGTTACGAGGCGAGCTATCAAAATGCAGTAAATAAAACCAAAATTCTGAATGATACAGCGGTGGAATACATCAATGGAATCGAAGTGATCAAAGCGTTCGGAAAAACAAAAAGTTCGTATGAAAAATTTGAAGTTGCTGCGAAAGAAGGTGCAGACTGCTATGTAGAGTGGATGCGTCGCTGTAATGTGTTTTTCTGTATTGCCATGACGCTGGCGCCATGCACCACACTTGCGGTTCTTCCAATCGGTGGATATTTCTGGATGAATGGAAGTCTTTCTTTTGCGCATCTTGTCATGTGCCTGATTCTGTCACTGGGATTGGTTTCCCCGATCATTACGATGATGAGTTATATGGATGATATGGCGAGAGTCGGCACCATCGTCGGTGAAGTGAGTGGTATTTTATCCTGGGAAGAATTGGAACGACCGCAGACAGATCGGGAAAAAGTGAAGGATTATTCCATTTCACTTTCGAATGTCACATTTGGATATGAGGAAAAAGAAGTGCTTCATGGAATCAATATGCAGATGAAAGAAGGAACGGTCAATGCTTTTGTCGGGCCATCGGGAAATGGAAAATCCACGATTGCAAAGCTGATTGCTTCTCTTTGGGATGTAGACGGCGGAAGCATCCGAATCGGTGGAGTAGATATCCGGTCGCTATCGTTGGAAGAATATAATCAAAAAGTGGCATATGTTTCGCAGGACAATTACCTGTTTGATGATACTGTTCGGGAAAATATCCGTATGGGAAATCTGAATGCGACAGATGCCGAAGTGGAAGAAGTGGCAAGAAAAAGTGGATGCCACGAGTTTATCATGGGACTGGAAAACGGATATGATACGATCGTCGGCGGTGCAGGCGGGCATCTTTCCGGTGGAGAGAGACAGCGGATCTCGATTGCAAGAGCAATGTTAAAAGATGCCCCGATTGTGATCTTAGACGAGGCAACAGCCTATACCGATCCGGAAAATGAAGCTGTGATTCAATCTTCTGTAGCGAAATTGGTACAGGGAAAAACATTGATCGTGATAGCCCATAGACTTTCTACGATCGCGGATGCGGATCACATTTTTGTCATCAAAGATGGAAGCGTGGCGGAAGAAGGGACACATCAGGAGTTATTGAAAAAGGGAAAACTCTATGCAAGCATGTGGCAGTCTCATATCGGCGTAAAGCACAAAGAACTGGAAGGAAAAGAGAAAGGTGGTGTGGTTTGTGCTTAAGATATTCAAAAAGTTTTTTGACTTTTGCGGACCCGTCAATAAAAGAAAATTTTACAAATCACTGGTACTAGGTGTATTTTTTGCACTTATGGAAGCAATGAAAATTCCGGCAATCATGCTGCTTTTGAATGGAATTATAAAAAAGAGCGTGACAACAACCCTGCTATGGCAATGCTTTGGGATTCTTTTGGCAAGTGTGATCGTCGGAGCTTTTTTCAAATATCATATTACGATGCTGCAGTGCGAGGCGGGATATTATACCGCATCCCAAAAACGCATTGAGATCGCGGAACATATGCGGTATCTTCCGATGGGATATTTTAATAAAAACAGTCTTGGACAGATCACCAGTGTGACCACAAATACGATGGAACAGATGGCGGATGTGGCGACAAGGGTCGTGATGATGACCACACAGGGAATGCTGACGACGCTTGTCATTACCACCATGATGTTCGTGTTTGACTGGCGAATCGGGCTTGTGGCTGTAGCGGGAATTCTTTGCTTTTTTGGGATCAACAGCATTTTGCAGAAACGAAGCCAGGCGCTTGCACCGGTCAAAGCCGAATCGGATACCGATGTGGTAGAAAAAGTGCTGGAATATATACAGGGTATTTCGGAAGTCAGAAGTTATAATCTGACCGGAAGAACGTCGAAAAAATTGAACGCATCGATGGAAGAAAATCGGCGCATCAATACAGAAATGGAATTAAAATTTGTACCTCTGATGCAGATACAGAATGGAATCATTAAACTGACAGGTGTACTCATGACATTGCTTTCCATCTATTTTTATCTGAATGGAAGCATGGTTCTTTTCAATTGCATTGGTATGATCATTTGTTCGTTTTTCGTGTTAGACAGTCTGGGGGCAGCCGGAAATTATTCGGCATTGCTTCGTGTGGTAGATGTCAGCGTGGATAAAGTGCAGAGAATTCTGGATTTGCCGGAAATGGATATCGATGGAAAAGAGATTACTCCGAAAAATTACAATGTGGAACTCAAACATGTGGATTTCTATTATGATAAAGATTTTTCTGCTGAGAAATCAAAAATCATTGACGACATTTCCATACAGATTCCGGAAAAAACAACGACAGCGATCGTCGGACCGAGCGGCGGAGGAAAGACGACACTGTGTCATTTGATCGCCAGATTCTGGGATGTAGACAAGGGAAAAATTACCCTTGGCGGGGAGGATGTGCGAAACTACAGCATAGATAGTCTGATGAAAAATTTCAGCTTTGTGTTCCAGAATGTCTATCTGTTTCAGGATACCATCGCCAACAATATCCGTTTCGGACAGGAAGACGCGCCGATGGAAAAAGTAATCGAGGCGGCAAAGAAGGCCTGCTGTCATGATTTTATCATGGCACTTCCAAATGGCTATGAAACGGTCATTGGCGAAGGTGGCGCAAGTCTTTCCGGTGGAGAAAAGCAGAGAATCAGTATCGCTAGGGCTATCATGAAGGATTCACCGATCATCATACTCGATGAGGCGACCGCAAATGTCGACCCGGAAAATGAAAAAGAACTGATGGAGGCCGTGGATGCACTGACAAGAGAAAAGACCATTTTTATGATCGCACACCGATTAAAAACCGTTCGGAATGCAGAACGGATTCTGGTGCTCGATCATGGAAAAATCGTGCAGCAGGGCAGACATGAGGAATTGATGCGGCAGAAGGGAATTTATAAGCGGTTTGTGGAGTCGCGGGAGCTTGCGGCTAGTTGGAAGCTGTAATAGAAAGAAATTTTTTAGTACTATTGAGAAAGATTGTTTTATTAAGAAGAGAACTCTGTTCTTGTGAAGAGAGGGCAGAGAGAATATAATAAAGGTGATGAAAATCCCAGTAAATAGCTAGGAATATCATCACTTTTATTTTGCTTAAGAAAGAGAGGCTGATATGAAAAATACAATTTTACAAACAGTTCCACTTTATCAAAACGCAACTGATATTAACAAAATCAGTTATGAAATGTTAAGAAAAGTAGGTGGATGACAATAGTGCTTGTCGCTGTATATCATGTTATTTATATGTTCAATTCAGTGGAAACAGAGCTTGTGATTGGTCCGATTACCCGGTTTCATGGACAGGATATGATCCAGTATCTTCTGTATCCGTGGTTTATGGTGATACTGTTCCTGATCAGTGGAATGTGCGCCAGATATTATCTGGAAAAGCATACGGACAAAGAATTTATTATGGCAAGAACAAGAAAATTACTGGTTCCATCCACAATAGGAGTTTTGGTAATAGGATGGATGCAGGGCTACATCAGTATGGCAAGTGTCCATTCGCTTGATACCCTTATATGAACTTGAATGTAATCATTGAATTTACAACATGATTCTGATATGATATTTGAAGGAATGGAGGTGCTTGAAATGCAGATATCCAGTAGATTTACGATGGCAATTCATATGTTTGCCTGTATAGATACATTTGCAGATCAGAAAATGACCAGTGATTTTATGGCAGGAAGTATTGGAACCAATCCGGTTATTATCAGAAAGCTGTTGCAGCAGTT
>JBJENW010000316.1:0-1518 GCA_051880395.1 Lachnospiraceae bacterium
AGCACCCTGCCGGCAAAGGGTATGCAGACTTTATATTCAAACCAAGAGCCAATGCGGGATGGAGACCGGCGATGGTGGTGGAACTAAAATACAATCAGTCCGCAGATACCGCTATTCGGCAGATCAAGGAAAAGAGATATCAGGGAGCCTTGTCAGGATATGGTGATAAGATTCTTTTGGTTGGAATTAATTATGACACAGAAGGGGAAGAGAAGAAGCATCATACCTGTGTCATAGAGGAAAAATACCTGTCAAAATGACGAAAAAAGAATGCATTGAGCTTAGAAATATGGTATAATAAACACAAAAATAGGAAGAAATTCCTATAAAAGAGGTGATGCGATATCAAAATATTGGTCGTAGATGATGAACCGATGAGTTTGCAGAATCTTGATTGTATCGTTCATGCAGTTTTTCCGGAGGCAGAGGTAACAACTTGTTCATCTGGGGAAGAAGCATGGGAAGCAGCGCAGGAGCGAACATATGAAATGGTTTTTACAGATATTGTGATGGCAAAAATGGATGGTGTACAGCTGGCAGAAAGATTGTCAAAGAAAAATCCAAACATACAGATTTTATATGTGACAGCGCAAAGTGAATGGAAAGTACGAAAAAAAGGGATTCCGTTGGAACGCTGCCTGTATAAACCAATCCAGGAGGCGGATATCAGATCTGTTTTAAAGTCAGATTTGTTTCAGATGAAACAGGGGATACAGAAGGAACAACCAAAAGAATCGGTAGGGAAAAAGATCGGGAGTTGTTTTTGGAGCCGGTTTTGGAAGCGAAAAAATGGAAGAAAGACGGAAGGAGGGGAACGAAAATGATTGATCTGCATTTACACCTGGATGGATCACTAAATCCGAAAAATATGAAAAAGTATTTTGAATAGGAAAAGTAAAAACAGCTATGTCGACGGTAAATAGTTCGCATAGCTGTTTTTTTAAGAAAAATTATTTGAAATCTTTTTGCAAAATAAGTTCGTTTAGTTCCATTTTTACTTTTGGAAAAGACGGAACCGGTATTTGAATCACGGTTCCAAAAGCGAGTTCGACTTCACTGCGGCGGATCGCTGTGATGTACATGACGTTTATGATACATCCACGGCGGAGGGGATAGAAGTTTTCAGGTAAATAAGGATCGAATTCATGAATATTCATGGAGCATTCGATAATTCTGTCTACACAATAAAGAGTTGTTTTATGACCGCAGCTGTTTAAGTAGAGGATACTTCTTGGATCAATATATTGTACTTGTGTTCCGACTTTTGCCGGAACTGGTTTGCATCTTTTGGAATCATTTAGCAACTGCCGGATGTAGAGACGAAGGGTTGCGTTCATTGGCATATGCGGGCAGAGGTTAGACGATTGATTTTCGGAATCAATGTTCAAATTTTTTTCATTTTGTCCTGAGGAAACGGAGCTGATGTAATCATATGACATATGCTGATAAGCAATGGTTGGTTCTTCATTGACATAGCGGTAAGCAAATGTAATCTGTGTGGAAGCAATCAAGGGATTT
>JBJENW010000317.1:0-1511 GCA_051880395.1 Lachnospiraceae bacterium
TTTGCCTGACCCGATCAGCAATGATATTATTGAACTTCAGAAAGATAATATTCGTTTGCAAAAAGAGATTTCAAAGTTGAAATATGATATGTTGCAAATGCAGGAAGAAGAAAAGGCAAAGGCATAAATAAAAGCTTGATACGAAAGAAAGTGCAGAGATAGAATTTTAGGAGGAGAAGAGATGAAAATTTTTAACACATTATCAAAAACGAAACAGGAATTTGTTCCGTTAGAGGAAAATAAAGTAAAGATGTATGTATGCGGACCTACGGTATATAACTATATTCATATCGGAAACGCAAGACCGATGATCGTGTTTGACACAGTGAGAAGATATTTTGAGTATAAAGGATATGAAGTAAACTATGTATCAAACTTTACTGATGTAGATGATAAAATCATCAAAAAGGCGAATGAAGAAGGTGTGACAGCTGACGAGATTTCCAAACGTTACATTGCAGAGTGCAAAAAAGATATGGAAGGTATGAACATCAAACCGGCTACCAAGCATCCCCTTGCTACAGAGGAGATCGGCGGTATGATCGAGATGATAAAGACCCTGATTGAGAAAGGCTTTGCCTATGAGAAAAACGGAACGGTTTATTTCCGCACAAGAAAATTTGGCGATTATGGAAAGCTTTCTCATAAAAATCTGGATGATCTGCGTTCCGGAGAGCGTTCTCTACTCGTAACCGGTGAGGATGAGAAGGAAGATCCGCTGGATTTCGTTCTCTGGAAACCGAAAAAAGAAGGAGAGCCTTTCTGGAAATCTCCGTGGAGCGACGGACGTCCGGGATGGCACATTGAATGCTCTGTCATGTCTAAGAAATATTTGGGAGATCAGATCGATATTCATGCCGGCGGGGAAGACCTTGTATTCCCACATCATGAAAATGAGATCGCACAGAGTGAAGCAGCCAATGGAAAAGAATTTTCAAAATACTGGATGCACAATGCATTCCTGAATATTGATAATCACAAGATGAGTAAATCCCTCGGAAACTTCCGTACTGTGCGTGAGATTTCTGAACAGTATGACCTTCAGGTGCTTCGTTTCTTCATGCTGAGTGCACATTACAGAAGCCCGCTGAACTTCAGTGCAGAGTTGATGGAAGCATCCAAAAACGGTCTGGAGCGTATTGTAAATGCAGCAGATAACTTAAAATTCCTTATGGGAAATGCAAAGACAGAAGCAATCACTGCAGAAGAAACAGAAAAATTTGCAAAGACCGAGGAGTTTGTAAAAGGCTTTGAAGATGCAATGGAGGATGACTTTAATACTGCAGATGCTGTGGCAGCAGTATTTGATCTTGTAAAATATATCAACACAAATACAGATGCAGACAGCTCCAAAGAATATCTGAAAGAGATGTTTGATCTTCTTGTAAAACTTACAGATGTTCTTGGACTGATCGTAGACAAAGAAGAGGATATCCTTGAAGAGGATATTGAAAAGCTGATCGAAGAGCGTCAGGCAGCACGTAAAGCGAAAGATTTTGCCCGTGCAGATG
>JBJENW010000318.1:0-8010 GCA_051880395.1 Lachnospiraceae bacterium
CCGTTTTGACCAAAGAATTAATTTGCCTTAAACAGAGGTACTGAACAGTTACAAATAAAGAAACAAACATCTTCGGCATCATCTGATGTGCAGAAAGCGTTGGAATATTATAAAAAGGGTAATATTTCCAAAGCAAATGAGTACTTTAAAAAAATACCGGACAAGCAAGACACAACGTGTATCAAAAATCTTTCAAAAAGTGCAAAGACAGCTTACCGAAAGTTAGTAAAGCAATATAAAACATTTACAACCAGAGAGACATTTAGTGACACATATATATGGGGATATTATCTGGCGGATCTAGATGGAGATAAAAAGGCTGAACTTATGATACGATATGGTTGTGGAGAAGCAGACGTGCAAACGAAGATTTATACTTATAAAAATGGAAAAGTAAAAAAAGTGGCAGATGGAGGAAGTAGCCATGAATCCTATTATGTCTATCCGGGACATAAAGGCGTCATTCGTATGATTTGTCATCAAGGCGAAAGCATGTGGACAATGAGCATGAATAATGGAAAAATTGTGAGCAAATATTGGGGATTTAACGATCAATCGAACGATCCTAACGGTATCGCTTGTACTGGATCACCGAAATTGTATAATCATGTAAAATATAAATCCGGAAAGCAAGTTTTAGATTTAAAAGACTTAGAGTGAAAAGGAGCGATGCAGCATGAAAAATGAAGCAAAACAAATCGTGAAAAAATCGTCTTGGAAACTTCAAAAGAAGAAGGAGTCGAACTTCTGAAAAAACGAATACATATCTTGAGGTTCAGTACACAAAAAGAAACAGGTGTTAAAAGGAGAAAAACATGAATTTGAAAAACGCAGATTATGATTTTAAAGATCAAGTAGAAACGTTTCGCAATTGTGGAAACGATCATTTATACAAATTTTTAGTATATAAGTCAGATACCTCACCATTTGACTGCGACCGAAGTGAGTACGCGAAAGAAATTTATCAGTGTCTATGGGGATTTGATCCAGAGGGATATAATTTTCAAAATATTACAGTTGGAAATAAGAGCATTCTGATGGGAATGGATACGATCAATTCTTTCTGGACGACTTTTGCATGGAGTCTGAATCGTTGGTGTAAAAATGATTTACAAAAATATTTTGGGATTTCTTATGTGAATGCAAATTCCATTCCTTACTTTTTACAAAATTATGGAGCGTTAGTACAGATTATTAGAAATAATTTATCAGAAGAGATTTATCAAATGTTTCAGGCATTTGCGAAACTAACGCATACACTGGGAAACTTCACACTTGTCCCGAAAAAAGTACAGCCACACATACCGGAACGACAATCTTTTAATCAAGCGAGAGCATCGAAGTGGAATGATTATTTTGATCTGAGTCTTCTTTGGCTGCAATCGAATACGGATCCGGATTGGGGAGAAGAAACATTTCGAGCTTATATTGACAGGTTTTTCTTAAACGGATATGTGACACAACAATATCAGATTGTAGGTTTTACATCGACGCACCAACAGATTTTATCAGGGAATCAAAACTTGGACAACAGACCGCAAACGAAACAGGAGTTGCTGCAATATTTACAGGTGGTCTGTAGTCTGATTCAGCAGCGTGGGAATAGAATGTATCAGATTTTATGTGGAAACCATGGAGCACAGACGTTTTATGAAGAACAGAGAATGGATTCTAAAAATGATACATTAGAGAAAAAGCGGCCCGAAGAAATTAGGATAGAAAAGGAACAAAAAGGAGAAAGAATCGTGGAACAAAGAGAACAATTATTAGGTCGGTTGAATGAGGTTTCAAAATTGCTTCATCGGATTAGTGCGTTACGACAGAAGAAAGAGGAAACGCAGGCGATGCTACAGCAGCATATACCATATTTTAAAGAGCGTTCGCTATGGATTCGAGTCGTACCAGTGGTGGTACTGTTTTTAACGCTGTTCGATCATCCGTTGATCGCAGTGGGTGGATTTTTAGTTTACGGATATTATCGAAAATGTTATGATGTGGATTGTGCGAGTCGAAATCAGAAGGTTGAACAGCAAAATGCGCAAATACAGAACCAATTGGCAGTATTTCAAAAAGAAATTGATACGGTATGTGCGGATTATGCCAGAAATTGTTCTTCTTGGTATCCGAAAGATTACAGCTACATGGAAGCAGTGGATTTTTTTATACACTGCATCGAAAACTATCGCGCAGAAACATTAAAAGAAGCTATAAACTTATATGAGGAGGAATTACATAGACGTCGTGTGGAAGAAGCACATAAGGAAATGATTCATACCCAACATTCCATGACAAGAAATCAGGAACAAATGATTCAGCAACAGGATTATGCAAATGAATTGGCAAGGCAATCCTTGAATGAGCAACGCAGAAGCGGAGCGAGTTTGTCTGCTATACGCGATAAACTGTTTTGGGGATAGGAGAATAGAGAAAAAGAGGGAAAGAAAATCGTAAAAAAGTGCTGAATTTTGCTGCCTCTAGTTTATGAAAAAGGGTGAAAATCCTTATAAATAAAGGATTTTCACTAACTTTTTAGTTTTTTTAAAATTCACCTAATGGTATGAGGAAGTCGTTTGAATCAAGGAGGAATAAAACATGGATAAGAAACGTTTAGAAAAGAATATCGAACACTGCTATATGGATGACATGTATAATTTTTCGTATCAGCCAGAGATGTATAGCATCAGCAGGGATCATGTGAAAACGATTAATGGGAAAAAATATTTTGATGCAGATGCAAGTTGTCCACAGCTATATCAGGATGTATGCAGAATCTGGAATGGAAGAACGCTTCCAAACGAACAGACATTAAAAATCGAAGTGGATCCGTCTGAAGTAAAACTGATCTGTAATGGTGTTGAATGTACCACAGACTATATTGGTCCATCTGCAACAGAAGCCATTGACCAGGGAATCTCGGAATTGGAAATCGGAAAAAGTGTGCTGCATGGAAGAACCATTGGCGGACATATGTTCTGGCCAAGCGAAAAAAAGAATGGCATGACGATCAATGTTGCAAGAGGACGTGTGGGAGACTGTGATCGGTTTGATCTGATGCTTGAGGAATTGAAGCGATTTTATGCCAAAGAGGAAGAGGTTATTTTTAAAGGAGTTCGCGGTGCATTTGAGCGATACAGCGACTGGCTGATGCTGTTTAATACTTTTGAAGACTTTTGTGATTTCTTTTTCCTGACAGGATCGTTTGTAGATGAGCAGTATAACGTCATACGCTTTGGAAAACCGCTTCATGCAGAGTTGGATTTTAAAGATTACATGAAAAATAATGTTGACGCAATTCAAAAGAGAAATGAAGCAATCATGAAATATCTACAGTCAAAGTAAAAAAGAATTTGTTTTGCAAAACACATAGAAATATCGGAGATACTCCAAATACAGAAATTGTGCTTGGAGTATTTTCGGTTAAAATACGATCAATAGTTGCACTATTTTATAAATGGTTATTTCCACAAATCAAAGTTCAGTATCTAAAGGATAGCGAAAAAGGGAGGAATGTAAATGAGCGAGAACCTAAAATTCATCAAAGAAAAAAGAGATGAGTGGCTGTGGTATGATGCACACCAGCCAAAATCAGACTATGATCAGAACAGAGAGGAACACGATGAATTTCGCAGAAAGCATGACCGGGATTGTGTGCTGACCGAAGGAAATTTATATGCGGATACGTTGTTTAGCCTGTGGACGCCACTTCGATTTACATTGGTGCGGTTAAATGGCTACCAGGTGTTAAATCAAATCGGTTCTGTCAATGACAAAATTGGATTTTTAGATAAAATCCGTTCAGATGCAGTATTAGAAGAATTATTGCCCCCGCAGCATCCGCTTGTGCAGACACTGGAACGTCTGTTTGAACTTGGAATGGGACGCGAGAATGTATTTCTTTTGCCGGAACGCCGATTAAACAGCGCGCGGGCAGGGAAACCATTCTATGATTACGTTCCGGCATTTTTATTGGAGTCCTTTCCGGGCGGAACATTCAGCAGCAGTTGGAAGGATGAAAAAGAATATAAAAACTGGATTTTGGAGCAGAAGTTGGGCGTATTTTTTGATGGTACGATCGCACCGGAGCATATTCGGGATATCAGCGGTTCCAAGGATTTACGCAGTGGGATTCCGCCGGAAGGAATTGATGCGTTGAAAAAAATGTTGGAGGAGGAAATAATCATTTTAGAGAAACGGAAAGCTGTGCTATAATGTAGAAAAAAAGAGGAAACGGTTATGAGAAGAACAACAGCAAAACCAAGTAATTTTGAAAAATGTTATCGTATTCTGGAGTATCTGAAATGGAATACCGATGCAGAACATACCATGAAGCAGGCGGATCTTCGCAAAGCGGATGAACTGAAAGAGTACATCAAAGATAAAAGTACCCTGAATGACATACTGAATAATATGGCAAACACCATCAATTTTGATGGGGATGCCATAAAGGAAGAAAAAGACTGGCGTCTGGTTTTTGATGAATTTATACAGGAATATGGTGAAATAGCAGAAATAGAAGAAGAGGATGAAAACCTGCCTTGGATTCAAAATAAAACGCGGCGACCGATTTCAAATATTTACTATCAGCCGCTATTTTCCCAAAAGGAGATTCATGCAATCGTGGACAGCCTGGAATTTTCAAAGACACTCGATTCAGACTTTGTGAAAGAGCTGGTGAAAAAAATAGAAGAAAATCTGACGAATAAGTATTATCGAAAAGGGGCAGAGGAAATTTGCCGGGTATATGAACCGGCACTGACAGACTATGAAGAACTGAGCCGAAATATCGTTGTGATTCAGGAAGCAATCGAGAAAAAGCAGTGTATAGAGGTACGTTTCTGTGGATATAACCATCGAAAACAATTAGAACCGGTCAGAGCAACCAGGGATGTGCTGAGTCCGCATTATTTAGTGGCAAGCAATGGAAAATATTATCTCTTAGGCTGCTGGGAATGGCTCGATGAGGAAGAACATAGACACAACATGTCGATTTGGCGCGTGGATATGATGAAGGACGTTCAAATTGCCAGAGAACCAGACGGGGAAGCGATACCAGCCACGGCAAAAGAAAATGTGCAGAATCTTCCGGCAGAGTGGAAGGAACAATTTCAACTGTCGCATTTAAATATGTCTTATGATGAACCACAGAAAATCCGGCTGCGAATCAAAAGTCCAAAAGAGGATGGCAAGCCTCAAAAACATCAAAGACCGGATTATACGTTTTTACATGACTGGTTTGGCGATACATTTCGGTATTTTGGCAGAGATCCCCAAAATGCAGATTATGATTTCGTGGAAGTGGATTGTTCCCCGTTTGCAATGGTAAACTGGGCATTGCAGTACAGTGACCGTGTGGAAGTCGTTGAACCTGTAGAAGTAAGAGAACAGGTAAAGAAAAAAGTAGATGCATTGTATCAAA
This sequence comes from Lachnospiraceae bacterium, assembly GCA_051880395.1. Classification (GTDB taxonomy): domain Bacteria; phylum Bacillota; class Clostridia; order Lachnospirales; family Lachnospiraceae; genus JBJENW01. Next base: position 5,417 of record JBJENW010000318.1, read on the forward strand.
AATATGAATGCGAAAAAATATATACACGATGATTAGGTAGAATTTTTCCACCCGTCTCTACTGTTTAATTATATAATGTAAACAGGAGTTGTACATTGGCAATGGAAAAAAGGAGCAATGCATATGGTAATGAATCAAATCTACGAAGCAAGAAAAAACGAAGCAACGGAGGAAATGATCAAAGAGATTGGCTGGAAAGAGCACAAAGAAAGCTGTGAAGACATTTTCAAACGGACAAAATCGTTGGTGAATGTGCTGCGAAAGCAGATCGTAGAGAAGGCGCTGGCAAATAGCTATTTTTGGAACCGTGTGACCATTGAGGCATCGAATCGGGCAGACCGTGAATATGGAAAAACATTTGATCGTATCGTTTTTTCAGATGAGGAATTTTCTTACACAGTCATCTGCAACATGAGCGGAAGCGGAGCCAGATACCTTGTATTTGAAACAGGAAAAGCAAAACCACTGAAAAAATGCAGTACTATTGCAGAATTAGGAGGATTTTTAAGAGAGAAATTTGATTAGAAGATGAGCTACCAGATGCATGAATGGAGGGCAGTAAATTGGAAATCAACACTTTTTGGACTATAATCCAAAAAGTGTTGATTTTTTTAATTTTTTTGGAATATTTGTTGCAAAAAGTGCTGTGAAAATATGAAATATCTATTCTTTAAGACACAAAATTGCTGATAAACAAAGGAATTCCTGCGATTCGGAAAGAGACACGTTTATTCCACCTAATGGTATAGATAAACCTCATTTTTTATTTTTGGTTCGAAAGGAGAACAAGCCTATGACAAACACAACAGTATTAACTGGAATCATCTATGAACTTGCCAACATGCTTTTGGTGGATGAGGGAGAACTTGATCTTTTCAGTGTGGGGAGTTCCAAACGAGAAGATGCTGTGATTCTGCTGGGGGACGGACAGAAAATTTACTTTCACCACACAAATATTTATCTTCTATGGGATGAATCGGGTACGTATCGTCTGGAAAAAATCGAATTTGAGAAAATGGACGGACAAAATGTATTTGATCTGCCAACTTATCTGGATGAACGAAAGATATCTTATATCCTTCATCCCCTTCGTCCCTGGCTTGAAGAGGGGGAGATAGAGGAAGGATTCGATGGCGTTTGCCATGAAGCAATCCTTTCTCCGAATGGACATGCAGAATTTCGCGACGAAAATAGTGATGCTTTGAGCGGTTATTCCTTTTATGCGTTCTTTGAAGAGAAAGGGATGCCTGTCATTGATGGAAAAAAGGTTTATGCGATTCGCTTAGAGGAATATCCTGAGAGCCTTCATACAACCAAATTTGAAGATATTGCATGGGAGTTAATGGAGAATCCTTTGCAGATGTCGCAAAAAGAATTGGAAGACATGTTTGAAAAAGCGGGTGTAAAGGATTCGAAGAAGTATCTGAGTATCGAATGTGAGGACGGAACGGTTTTAGAGTCCAGATCACATCATCTGAAACCATACCGTAAAAAGATGATCATTCGAGCGATGAAGATAAACTTTCGCAGATTGTTATGGAAATTGGGACTTGCATAGAGAAAACGATCGTTTCAAAAGCGAAAAGCCTGCACGCAAGACGTGCAGGCTTTTTGCAAAAACAAGGAAGAAGAGTTCTGATTACATGTTTGAAACCTTTACAATCCGCTCCACATACGGTTTGCCGTCAGCATCCTTTGCCTGGCACAAGGCTGCCAGCAGGAAATCGGCATATGATTCGTCAAAGTAGTCGTGTTTTTTTTCAGTGCCCTTTTTTTGCTGATTTTTTAGTGTGTTATATGCTTCTAGCAGTTTTTTCTGAATAACAGATTTGTTTTTGCGTTTTTTAATCTGTGCGATCGTTTGGCTGATCTTTAGTGTTATACTATCTTTCATATTTTGGTCGATTTCCTGTAAAAAGGAATAAATGATAAATTCCGGCGATGTCGTCTTTGCATGATGTATCTTGTCTTCAATTTCATGAAAACAATTCTGCACATACCGGGCACAAGTGCCATAATCCGGGCATCGTTTTCCATCCTTTGAAATATAAGATGCGGTGCGATAGCTCAGATAATAATAAGCAGCGCTGGCTTTTATGTCATTGTAAACATGCATCTGCGTTCTTTTACCAGCTATTTTTTCAACTAGTGAGGTATAAGCTTTTTTTCGTTTTTTCTCATCCATACGAAAAAAAGGATCTGCGATTTCTGAAATATAGCGCATCGTAGAATTATGCGTGCCTGCGGGTAATAAAAGTACTTTATTTTCTTCTGTATTTTTATCTTTTGAAGTTTCGTTTTTGTTTTTTGAATTTTTGTTTTTGTCTTTTGAAGCTTTATCTTTTGAAATATCATCTTCATCTGTTGGAATATCCAATTTAACCTTGTCGCCGATTTTCTTGTCGTACCATTTTGCTTCGTGCTTTGTCATTTCTTTAAAATACTCTGGTTTTAATTCAAATCCCCAGCCATCTTTGTCTCGTCTCATTTCATAAACTTTTACTTGTTTCCGAATCCGGTTCCAGATTCGATTCGTATTGAGTCCATTCTCCCGTTTTGCGTTGTCGATTTCTAGATTCGAAAGAACTTCCAAT
>JBJENW010000319.1:0-42916 GCA_051880395.1 Lachnospiraceae bacterium
ATCGTTACTGCAAATCAAAAACACAAGGACAGACTGTTCTGCGCCATTTTTGGTCACGAAGAAAACAAAAAGTATTTGCTGTCGTTGTACAATGCACTGAACCATTCCAATTATGAGAATGCAGCGGAACTGGAGATTACAACACTGGAGGATGCCATTTACATGAGCATGAAAAATGATGTGTCCTTTCTGATCTCGAATTACATGAATCTGTTCGAACATCAGAGCACGTTTAATCCGAACATGCCGCTGCGCGGATTTTTGTATTTCGCCAGATTGTATGAGGCGTATATCGCCACACACGCACTCGATGTTTACAGCAAAACACAAGTTAAAATTCCTGCTCCGCAGTATCTTGTATTTTACAACGGAACAAAAGATATGCCTGCACGGAAAAAATATCGGCTTTCAGATGCTTTTTTACAAAAAGAAAAGACAAGCGGATTTGAGTGGACAGCGACGATGCTGAATATCAATGCCGGACACAACCGTACCTTGATGAAAAAATGCAGGGCACTGAAAGAATATGCAGATTTTATCCAAAATGTGCGGGATTTTCACGAACAAAGTGGAAAATTGGACTGGGCGATCAATGAAGCAGTAAAACGAGCAGAACAGAGAAAATGTCTTGGAGAATTTTTTAGAAAAAATCGAGCGGAGGTGTATCATTTGGTTTTAACAGAGTATGATGAGGAGCTGCATGCCAAAACGCTGAGAGAAGAAGGAGAAGAAAAAAAGGTGATTCAGCTAGTCTGCATAAAAATGCTGAAAGGAAAGTCTATCCCGGAGATAGCAGATGCGCTTGAGACGGATGAGGAAATGATCGCAAGGATATATGAGCTGGCGAAAAAGCAGATGCCGGATTATGATGTGGATGCGATTTATGAGGAGCTGTAAAGCGAATGTTAGGGATGTCTTGGAGAATTTTTTAGAAAAAATTGAGCGGAGGTGTATCATTTGGTTTTAACAGAGTATGATGAGGAGCTGCACCGCGAGTGGTAGGGAATGCGATACAAAAATCAAACAATGAGACATGGATATATCAAAAAGTGTAATTACTGTATAAAAAAAACAGACAACCGAAGTGTCTGTTTTTTTTCAGTATATGTTTCTTACAGCTTCATCATGCCAAATCAAACTCTGAGAAATCAATAAACAGATCATCATAAATTCCGGCACGCAAGGTATCGGAAAAGGTAGAAGATTCAAATGTCTTATGCTCAAAGTTGTAAATCAAAACAGCCTGTTCATCCGGATCAACGATCCAGTATTCGCGCACACCGGCATCCCGGTAAAGATTTAATTTCCGGATATGATCATGTTTGGCATTGCTAGGGGATACGATTTCAATAATCCAGTCGGGAGCACCAAAGCAGCCTGCCGGGTGATGACATCCTATAACTTGATTATATATTTTTTCCAATGATATGTAAAGAAAGAGTATCATTTCATATTTCATGGATGATGTGGTGTTATTTTATATCCTATTTTTTTAGTGTACTTTTCCGAAATCGTACTTCAGTTTGACATTTTTTACTTTGTCATCGGAAAAATAAACAGAAATACCATATTTTCCGCGAGATTTTGAAACAGTATCTCCATTTGTGTCTTTCAGACCCAAAATTTTGCATGCACTTGCGCGATCTTTTCCGATCAGTTTTTCTCCGTTTAAAGTAAGAACCGGATCACATTCATCTGTGATCAATATTTCTCCTACTTTACATCTTTCAATCTCTCTGGATTCGGAACCGATATTAAACATGGTCAGATAGGCATAAACTTTGCCATCTTTTTCTAAGGCAATGCCATCGTCCCAAGATTTGGCGGACATTTTTTGACCAAATGGAATATCAAAACCAGCTTCTTTTAAATCAGAGCCATGTATGGAACCAAGTTTGATCTGGTATCCTGCTCCTTCTACTGTCGGCAAGACGCTTTGTGAGAAAACTTCAAAGGCGAATACAGCAGCAATAAGTAATACAAAGATGACAATGCTTCTAAGTAGTTTTTTTAGTACTTTCACAACAAAATCCTCCTATTAAATAAAATGCATTAGAAACAAAAATGGTAATCAATATGTGTTGCCTGTTGCAGGTAAAATCATATCATGAGAAAAAATATTATGTCAACTTAAAAACGGATGGATTTTATAGGAAATAAGTCACGTAAATGCGATATCTTCAGAAAAAAATTGCATTCCCTTCTATTTTGGAATAAACTAAGGATAGTATTGGAAAAATGAAGTCTGGGAGAATGGATATGAAACGTGTGAATCTTGACCAAATTGAAAAGAAGTATCCGGTGCGAAGTTATCAGGAATTATATGAAAAAGTACTTCTGTTGATGGAAAAAGAAAAAATAAAACCGGTGAAAGCATCCGGAAAAAATGGGAAAAAGCCGGCATTGTATAAAGAATACTGGGTAATCGAAAAAACGAAGGATGTCTCAAAGTACATAGAAGAATTGTCATATTTGTTTGTTCCGTCAATCTCTACCGCTTATTATCTCAAACATCTGGATCGTTATGAAGAGGACCGAAAATGGCTTTTTTGTTTGAATCACTATCTCAAGGAAGAGTCTGAAAAGCTGAAAATTCCAAAATCCATGAATGAACGAAGTTTTGAAATCTGGCATCGTGAAAAGTTTTTAAAAGAAGAACAGGGAAAAAAGATTTTGAAACGATGCGGACTGACGTTAGATGACCTGAATTTATATGAGACGACCGAACCGTTGGCCTATTATGTGCACACGAAAAACGTGCCTCAGAATATGCTCATTATCGAGAATAAGGACACTTTTTACAGCATGCGAAAACGTCTTTTGGGCGGGGAGGATACGATACTGGGTGTCAAGATCGGAACTCTGATTTATGGTGCCGGAAAAGGAATTTTTCGTTCGTTTCAAGATTTTTCCCTTTGCGCAGAGCCCTATATGCGAAAACCGGAAAATGTGATTTATTATTTTGGTGACATGGATTATGAGGGGATACGGATTTATGAAACATTTGCGGATTCCTTTGGCGACACATATCAGATTCGTCCATTTATAGAAGGGTATCAAAAGATGCTTGCGAAAGTGAAACAAATCGGAGAGGATGTACTTCCAAAGACAAAAGAAGGGCAGAATCAAAATATACAAACCGAGTTTCTGGATGCTTTTGAAAAAGAACAGTCAGATACCATGAAACGGATTCTTCAGGCGGGAACGTATATTCCGCAGGAAATCCTTTCTCTGGAGGACTTTTAGAAAGGAAAACAGATGCAATATGAATTTTTAAAACAGTTTCCAAAGCGGATGAAGCACGTTGGCATGTATGGTCTTTTGATTCAAAACAGTGCGCAGAAGCAGATTTGGAAAAATTTCGGGATCATGAAAACAGATGAACAGTTAAATATCATTTTTGCGCTGCTTTTGTACGTGATGGAGCAGTCCTTGAAAGAGGAGCCATGCACGTTAGATGATATCGGCGCGTTTCTCGATTATGTCAATACCATGTATTTCCATAAAAATATGTCCTACGAGGATTGTAAAAAACTCGGTGATTTTATCATGAATGTGATCCTGGCAAATGAAGGAAAAGCAATGTATTTTGACGGGTATGATTTTGAGCAGAAAGCGTATCAGATCATGCATATCCGTTACATCGCAAACCGTATCGTGTATGTGGAGGCGGATGTGAAGCGAACGTCATATTATCTGACAGATGATGGCTATAATCTGCTTTTATCTACGCTTGAGATTGAAAATAATATGAAACTCACCATTCATGAGATGATTTTTCAAATGCATTTGGAAAAGCAGAGTTATGACAAAGCGGTGGATGAGATAAAAAATGTATTCAACCTGCTTCGGATTCAGCTGCAAAAGATTCAGGAGGCGATCATCCGGGTGCGGCGAAATGCATTGAGTTATTCGGTTGCGGATTATGAGGTATTGTTAAAAGAAAATTTGGAAACGATCCAGGAGACAAAGCAGAAATTTGAAAATTATCGCGAAACGGTGAAGAAACGGGCACAGGAGCTGGAAGAGCAGAATATTAACGTGAAAAAATTATCCGAAAAGGAAGAAGAAAAGTTAAACAATCTGCGTGTGATCGAACGGTATTTAAATCGGGGAATCGATGAACATCAAAAGATTTTAAATTCGCATTTTGATCTGAAACTGCTCTATGAAAAAGAGCTGGAGGCACTGGCGCAAATGTCTTTGATCCAGCGTTTTTCCCTTCGGACAGAGTTGTATGATAAAATTTTAGAAGAACCAAAAGGGTTGGAAAATCTGGATATATTTTTGCGGCCACTGTTTCACAAAGATCCGGAAAAAATTTATAACCTGAATAAATCCCTGGAACTGCAGCGTCCGATTCGGAAAAAGAAAGAAGAAACAGAAGAAGAAATTCTTGATTTTGACGAGGACGCGTGGCAGGAGGAACTGGAAAAAAGGCAGAAAGAAAAGCTTTTGCAGTATGAAAAAAGTTTGGGATGGATACTGGAATCTGCCTTTGAAAAGAAAACAGTGACCTTGCAGGAAATGAAAGAGCAGGTGGAGAAAGAAAACAAAACAGAAATTTTAATTCCGACGATCGATATTTTTAAAGAGATCATGGTGGAGCTGATAAAAAGCAGAGAAATCGATGTAAAGGCGCTTCAAAAGGAAAAGAGCGAGTATATTGTAGAGCAGACATTGGAGTTTCAATTGCAGGAGATGGTACTTCGACTGGTGGAGCAGGATGAGAGGAAAAAAGATATTTCGAAAATTTTTGTTTCCCGGACGCCGGAAAAAGAAGTGGTAGAGTTTTTGGCCATTCATGATGGAAACGGCGGACAGAAGACGATTCGATGTTCCAATGTAGTGATCCGGATCGAAACATAGAGGAGGACAAACATGGCATATGAAATGGAAGAAATTCGTCTGAGCCAGCAGATTTTTTATTATCTGCTCAAACATCACGAATTGAGAGAGCAGGAAGAACAGCGTTTGTACCGCGCCTATACGGAAGAAGAACAGGTACAAAATCTGGTGAAATCCCAGGCGGAGGAAGCGGTAAGCAGCGTAGAGAGATACGGTGATGTCATCTATCTGATTCCGAAGGAAGAAAATGTGTTTTTGGGATTTTCAAAGGCAGAATTGAAAAAGCGTCTGTGTAAATCCACAGGAACCGATAAGGATTTTTACCTGTCGCAGTTTGTGATCTTAACACTTTTAGTGGAGTTCTATGACGGGCAGGGCAGCAGCAGTAAATCGAGAGAATATATCCGCGTCGGAGAGCTGCAAAACTGCATTTCTGACCGGCTGAAACAGGGCGTGGAAAATCATACCGAAGAGGAAGAAGAACAAAACGGAATCGCCTTTCGAAATATGTTAGAAGCCTATGAAGCCCTACGTTCAGATGAGAAGGGAACCAGGCAGAAGACGACGAAAGAGGGATTTTTACATGCCATTTTTACGTTTTTGGAAGAACAGGGACTGATCGATTATGTGGAAGAAGACGAGATGATCAAAACAACGAAAAAACTGGATCATCTGATGGACTGGAATCTTTTGAATCAGAATCATTATCAGAGAGTGAGAAAGGTATTGGGCAATGAGTAAAATAAATGCAGTTCGTTTGATCAATTTAAATTATAACAATAATGCGATTCGTGTGAGTGATGAAACCTTTCAGATGGGTGGGCAGAGTACGCTGCTTTCGCTTCGAAATGGTGGTGGAAAGTCTGTTCTGGTACAGATGATGACAGCTCCGTTTGTACATAAACAGTATCGAAGAACGAAAGACCGGCCGTTTGAGAGCTATTTTACGACCGCAAAGCCGACGTTTCTTTTGGTGGAATGGGAACTTGACGAGCAGGCAGGGTATTGTCTGACCGGTATGATGGTGCGAAAAAGTCAGGCATCGGAGGAGCAGTCTTCGGAGCCGCTGGAAATCATCAATTTTATCAGCGAATATGAGTCACGCTGCGAGACAGATCTGTATCATCTGCCGGTAGTGGAAAAAACAAAAAAAGAGATCGTGTTAAAAAGTTTTCATGCCTGTCGGCAGCTGTTTGAAACGTATAAAAAGGATCCGGAGAAAAAATTCTTTTTTTATGATATGAATAACAGCGCCCAGTCAAGACAGTATTTTAACAAGCTTTCCGAGTATCGGATTTATTATAAAGAATGGGAGACCATCATTCGAAAGGTGAATCTGAAAGAGTCCGGATTGTCAGAATTGTTTTCCGATTGCAAAAATGAAAAGGAATTGATTGAAAAGTGGTTTCTTGAGACCATTCAGGACAAGCTCAATCAGGAGAAAGACCGGGTCAAAGAATTTCAGAGCATCGTGGATAAGTATATCCGTACCTATAAGGATAATAAATCAAAAATCGAGCGTCGGGATACCATTTTAAAATTGAAAGAAGATATGCTTGAAGTGGAAGAAAAGGCGAAAACGTATCAGGATGCGGAAAACAAGGTGAAAGATTCTGAGAATCGGATTGCCTGTTTTTTACAGGAATTGAACAAACTCGAAAAAAGCGCCCAGGATGCGCAGCAGGCGTTAGAGATAAAAAGCGGGGAATGCAGGGCGCAGATGTCCCGAATTTTATATGAAAAACTGTCTATGGAATTGCATAACCTGTCGGACGAACTGCAGTTTCACAGTAGTAACCGGGATATGATCCAGTTGGAAAAGGATGCGTTGGACATAGAATGCGAAAAGATTGAAATGATCGTACATCAATACGAATGTGCGAAACAGCAGGAAGTCATAGACGAGCAGAGACAGGAATATGAGAATCTGACACAGCGTATTGCAGTTTCGAAAAAAGATGAGCAGGAGCTAGAACCGGAGCGAAAACAGATCGGTGGATTTTTAAACGCATATTATCAAAAAAATCTGGAAACGGTAACAGAGAAAATCGGGCAGACAGAGGTGGCTTATCAGCAGACACAAGAAAAAGAGCGTGTGCAGAGGGAAAAAGAGCTCGAAAGTCAAAAACGGTTAGATGAATGCCGGGAAAAAATAGCAGAACAGAATGCCGAGATCAAAGGCTTTACCCAGAAAGAGGATGCGTTTAACCGGATGTATCAGGAGGCGTTTGCGCGAAATATTCTTGGGGAATACGAGCCAGGAATGCTGGAGATCAAAAAAGAACAGTATGAAAAAGAGCAGACAGAATATGCGAGAAACTGCAAAGAACATATCAGACAGCAGGCAGAATCAGAAGAACGGCAAAAAGCCCTGGAACGAAAGACAGAAGACCTGCAGAAGAAAAAACAGAATAAAAAGTTGCAGCTTGGCCTGTTAGTGGAAAAAGGAAACAAGTTTGATGCACAGATCAAAGAACGGCAGACCATTCTGCGTTATCTGGACGTAGAGGAAACGATGCTCTGGAACACAGCGGCACTTTTAGAAGCGGCCGACCGGAAAATCGCGGATATCGACAGAACGCGGCTAAACTTAAATCAAGAAAAGACAGCATTGCAAAAAGAGTGGAAAAAACTGACTTCCGGGGAAGTATTAGAGCTGCCACAGGAATTCAAAGAACTTTTAGAAGAATTAGAACTGCATCCGGTTTATGGCATGAACTGGCTGCAAAAGAACGGAAACAGTGTGGAGAAAAATACAGAACTTGTCCGCAGACAGCCGTTTTTACCATATTCGCTCATTTTACCAAGCGCAGAGATCAAAACACTAGAGGCACATGGAACGGAAATCTATACGTCCTTTCCAATTCCGATTCTTCCAAGAGAAGCGATGGAGGCATCTCTTGTGGAGGAAGAAAGCAGTCTGCTGCATCTTTCTGGAATCAGCTTTTACTTGTGGTTCAATGAAAAACTGCTTGATGAAGAGGCACTTCGTGTGTTGATCGCGCAAAAAGAAGCGCAGTTGAACAAGAAACAGGAGCAGATTGACCGAAAAAATCAGGAATATCAGGAATATACCGAAAAACGAAGTGTGTTAAAGCAGCAGACGATCACAAAAGAAAGTGTGGAGCAAAACCGCAAAGAACAGCAGGAAGCCGAGGAGGAGATTCACTGCATGGAGGAAACGATCGATCGGTGCAAAGAGGAACTGCTTCAGGAAAAACAGACATTTCAAAACCTTTTGGATACGATTCAAAAAGAAAAGCTGCAGATGGAACGATGCAGGCAGCGGGAGAATGCGTTTGCACAGTTTTGTGCGGATTATGCATGCTATCAGAAACAACGGCAGGAAGTGGAACAGAGCAAAAAGGATAAGGAACGTTTTGAGGAACAGAAAAAATTGGCAGTTTCTCTGCAGCAGCAGTATGCACAAAAACGATTCTCATTGGAGAATGAAAAACAGAAGTATGAAGCACAGAAGAAAGCATACAAGGAAAAACAGATCCGATATACGAATTATGAACCGGATGCTTTGTTTGAGACGGCACTCTCACCAAATGAACTGGAAGCCCGTTATGAGGCGATCACCACAAAAATGTCAAGTGAGCTGCAACTGTTAGAAGAACAACAGCAAAGAGCCGCAAAGTTACTGTTAAAAGAACAGACCGAATTGCAGAAACTACAGAAAAAATATCGAATCGAAGAAACAGCATGGGCCGGTCTGATCTACGATGAAAAAGAACAACAGCATCAGGAAATCTTACTGGAAGACAAACGGAAAAAAGCGAAGGAAAAAGAGCGGCTTTGGAATGAAGAAGATAAGCAGATCGCGGTTTTAAACAGTCAGATTGATGGTAAAACAAAAGACATGGAACAACAGTGTGGATATACAGAACCGCTTTCGAAAAAAGAGATTCACACCGTTGATTTTGAGGCGGAAATGAATCAGTTGAATTATCAATTGGCAGAGTTGGCAAAAGAGAACAAAGCGGTAGAAAAACGACTGCATAGTTTCCGCGAAAACCTGACGGCACTTTCGGAATATCAGGATTTTTCGATTCAAAAAGAAGTGGAATGGGAAGAAAATCCTGCACAGATGAGTGAAAAACGGCTGCGTGAATTTTCCGGTATCCTGCGTCGGGATTTTCGGCAGTATACGGAAGAACAAAAACGCAGCAAAGACCGTCTGGAAGCGCACCTGAATCGGTTGACCAGAAAAGAAGAATATCAGGAGGATTATTATCAAAAACCGCTGGAGGCAATGCTTGCAGTAACGTATGCGGCATCACTCGTTTTGGCACAGTTAGATACCACGATGCAGTCGTATGACAGTCAGATGGAAAAACTGGCAGTGGATATTGCGATGGTGGAAAAAGAGAAAAACAAGATCGTGGAACTGCTCGAAGATTATATAAAAGAAGTACACCGGAATATGGGAAAAATCGACAGTAACTCAACCATTACGATTCGTGAAAGACCGATCAAAATGCTGCGTCTGCAACTTCCGGATTGGGAAGAAAATGAGGGATTGTATCACCAGAGACTGGAAGATTTCATGGATGAACTGACGCGAAACGGCATCGAAATTTATGAGAAAAATGAGAATGCCACAGATTATCTCAGCAGCCGGATCACAACGAAATATCTGTATAATACGGTCGTCGGAATTGGAAATATCCAGATTAAGCTGTATAAGATCGAAGAACAGCGTGAGTATCCGATCACCTGGGCAGAAGTGGCGAGAAATTCCGGCGGAGAAGGATTTCTGTCTGCGTTTGTCATATTGTCCAGCCTTCTCTATTACATGCGCAGGGATGATACAGACATTTTTGCTGACCGCAATGAAGGAAAAGTGTTAGTGATGGATAATCCGTTTGCACAGACGAATGCAGCACATTTGTTGAAACCATTGATGGATATGGCGAAAAAAACGAATACGCAGCTGATCTGCTTATCCGGTTTGGGCGGTGATTCCATTTACAGCCGATTTGACAATATTTATGTCCTGAATCTGGTATCTGCCAGTCTTCGGGATGGGACACAGTATCTGCGCGGGGAACATAGGCGCAAAGCCCAGGAAGAAGTGATGGTTTCCTCTCAGATTGAGGTTTATGAGCAGCAGAGTTTATTGTTTTAATGTGCAGTTTGGAATACGTGTTCCCTGTTGACAGAGTATGGAAAGGAGTCATGTATGAAACAGATTTTAGTGATCGCAACAGGTGGAACGATTGCCTGTCGTTCCACAAAAAACGGGCTGGTTCCACAGATCGATATGGAGGACTTTTTAAATTACGTACCGCAGATTCATGAATTGTGTGAGCTGCATGCGATTCAACTGATGAATTTAGACAGTACGAATATGCAGCCAAAAAACTGGCTTCAGATTGTGGAAACCGTAAAGGAGAATTATGAGAAATTTGATGGCTTTGTGATTTTGCATGGGACGGATACGCTTGCCTACACAGCAGCGGCACTTTCCTATCTGATTCAAAACAGCCAAAAGCCGATTGTTCTGACCGGGGCGCAGAAACCCATTGATGAGGATATTTCGGATGCGAAAAGCAATCTGATTCAGAGCATTTTATACGCAACGTCTGGCGAATCGACAAATGTGAGTTTTGTTTTTGATGGAGAAGTGATCGCGGGAACCAGAGGCAGGAAGGTCAGAAGTAAAAGTTTTAATGCGTTTTCCAGTGTGAATTTTCCGCATAAGGCGGTAGTACGGGACAATAAGGTGTTTCATTATATTGAAGAACAGATTGCAAAACCGGTAGAATTTTATGAAAAGTTGAATGAACGGGTATTTGTGCTACATCTGATCCCGGGCATGACAGCTGACATTTTAGACTATTTGAAACCACGGTATGAGGCAATCGTGATCGAAGGGTTTGGCGTCGGTGGAATTCCAAGCTGTGAGGAATTGAAATTCAAAGAAAAAATGGATGAGCTGCTCGATGCGGGCATGGAGATTGTGATCACGACGCAGGTTCCGATGGAAGGAAGCAATCTCGATATTTACGAGGTGGGAAGGATCTTTAAGCAGAATAAACGAATTCTGGAAGCGTATGATATGACCATCGAGGCCATCGTGACAAAACTGATGTGGATTCTGGCAATCAGTCATTCGCATGAAGAGGTACGGCACTTGTTTTATACAAAAATAAATTACGATATCGAGCGATAAAAATAATTACCGTTCACAAAATTGGCCACCCGAAACGGTGTCGGCCCCACTACTCTTTGAAAAAAAGGGACGCGAAAAATATCTCAACCGGGGAATTCCTAGGCGGACGTTTCCGGAATTCGGATGGGTGGTTGCAATGGGGGCGGCTGCTTCCAGAAAGGCTAGACAGAAATGAAGTCGAGTTTGGGTGGGCGGATTTGCGATGCTCTATTTTTGCTGTTTTCCGAATGTCGTACAAACCGCACGCAGGTGTATGTGGGAGAAAGACTCAGAAGCAGACTCTTTCTCCCACATACACCTACGCACAGTTTGTACGCCTCTCGGCAAAACAGCAAAGGGCATCGCAAATCCGCCCACCCAAGCTCACTAACATTTCTGTCAAAGCCTTTCTGGAAGCAGCCGCCCCCGTTGCGCACCCATCCGAATTCCGGAAACTGTGTATTGGAAACGGTAGGTTGAGATATTTTTCGATAGGGAAGAAAAGTGTGAATCCGAAACTTTTTGGCAGATTTATGAAAGTAAATCAATCATCATCGAGTGTTTTTTCTTTTTCTGTATCAATTTGATATGTATATTCTCCGCTGATAAAATAATCTACACTGCATTGAAGTATATTTGCTATTTTTATGAGAACAGAAAGTGAAGGATGCTTAATTTTTTTAAAAAGTTTTGGTTTAGCATTTTTGGGGCGAAAAATATCTCAACAGACCGTTACCGATACACAGTTTCCGGGATTCGGCGGACTCTGCGGACAGGGATGGTGCAAACGGATGTGGCTTTGACAGAAATGTTAGTGAGTTCGGCTGGGTGGGGGTGCGATGCCCTTGCTGTTTTGCCGTTCGGCGGACTGGCTGTGCGTAGGTGTATGTCGGGGAAAGAGTCTGATTTTGAGTCTTTCCCCGACATACACCTGCGCGCAGACTGTCCGACATTCGGAAAACAGCAAAAATAAAGCATCGTACCCCCGCCCAGTCGAACTCGACTTCATTTCTGTCAAGCCACATCCGTTTGCACCATCCCTGTCCGCAGAGTCCGCCGAATCCCGGAAACGTCCGCATAGGAATCCCCTAAGTTGAGATTTTTTGCAAAGTTAAGGATTATTTCACAATTTGGATGCTACAATGAATACACCAAACAGAAAGGAGCAGAAAAATGTACCTGCAAATGTTAAAAAAAGACCTGAAAAGGAAAAAGACCATGAATGTGATTCTTCTGATCTTTATTATTCTGGCGGCGATGTTCATTGCAAGCAGTGCCAATAATATGGTGACAGTTATGAATGCGATCGACTATTATTTTGAGAAAGCGAATGTGCCGGATTATTGGACAGCTACTGCGAGTAAAGAAGAAAGTGATAAGCTGATTCAGTTCGCAAAGAAAAAAGATTGTACGTACAGTCATCAAAAAATGCTGCAGATTGATCCGAAAAACGTGAAAATCAGTGGAAAAACATTTACATATGGAAATACACTGTGTTTATCAAAAGTTCCAAAAAGTGGAACAAAGGTATTTGAAAGCAATGCAAATGAAATTACACAGGTGAAAGATGGGGAAATTTATGTTACAAATGACATCTTTTCCTCTACGGAAAATACATTTCAAGAAGGATGTAAAATTGTAATCGAAGAAAATGGTGTGAAAAAAACATTTCGTTTAAAAGGATATACCAAAGATGTAATGTTCGGTTCGGCAATGATGGGAACCACGCGGTTTCTAGTCAGTGACAAGGATTTTGAACTGTTTGAGAAAGAAGACAGTAAGTCGATGGAAATGATGGAAATCTATACGAAAGATACAGAGTTTATGCGGCAATTGCAGAAACAGAATATCAAAACCATTATGAATCTGAATTACGCAAAGATTAAATTGATGTATATCATGGATATGTTGATGGCTGCGATTGTTTTGATCGTAAGTATTTGTCTGATTTTAATTTCGATGGTGATCTTACATTTTACGATTCATTTTACAATGAGTGAAGAATTTTGTGAGATCGGCGTGATGAAAGCAATCGGCATTACAAATGGTAGAATTCGGGGATTGTATATCGTAAAATATCTTGCGATTTCTACCGTTGGTTCGCTGATCGGATTACTGCTCAGTTTTCCATTTGGAAACATGTTATTGGAAAATGTATCAAAAAATATTATCATTGCGGAGAAAGAAAACGAATGGCTGAATGTGATTTTTGCGATTGTAACAGCTGTTGTTGTGGTGGCGTTCTGCTATTTTTGTACCAGAAATGTGAAAAAATTCTCACCGATCGATGCCATTCGAAACGGAGAAACGGGCGAGCGTTATAACAAAAAAGGCGTCATTCATTTAAGCAGATCGAAATTGACACCGATTCCGTTTCTGGCTTGGAATGATATTTTCAGTGGGTGGAAGAAACATATTTCCATGATTTTGATTTTTACCATCGGGATTTTACTGATTATTATTCCGGTCAATACCATAAATACACTTCAGTCGGACCGTCTGATCCAGTGGTTTAATATGGCAGAATGTGATCATGTGATTGCGCAGGAACTGCTTTTTACACCGGATGGGGATAACAAAAAGCAGGTGGAAGAACGAATCGCCGAGGTGAAATGTATGTTGCACGAACATCAGATTCATGCAGATGTGTATGAAGAAGTGATGTTTCGTTTTCCGATATCCCATGGAGACAAACAAATGTCATCACTTGCGTTTCAAGGGGTAGGAGATATAACCACAGATCAGTATCCTTATCTGCAGGGAACACCGCCACAAAATGAGGATGAAATTGCGATTTCTTATCTGGTAGCAGATGAAATTGGTGTGAAAATCGGAGATGACGTGGAAGTCAGTATTGGAGAACAGGCAAAAACGTATACCGTAACGGCCTTTTACCAGACAATGAATAATATGGGAGAAGGAATGCGTTTTTATCAGAAGGAAAAACTGGATTATCAGTATGCTACCGGCTGTTTTGGACTTCAGATTCGTTATAAAGATCATCCGGATCAGAAAACATTAGAGGAGAGGGAGGAATTATTGAAAAAATGTTATCCAAAATCGGATGTGTATACAGCGGGAGAGTATATCAACAAAATGATTGGTGATGTAGCAGGACAGCTGCAGAGCGTGAAAAAACTGATTTTCGGAATTGTCTTGTGCATCAATGTTTTAGTTGCGGTATTGATGGTGCGCAGTTTTCTTACAAAGGAAAAACGGGAAATTGCAGTATTAAAAGCCATAGGCTTTCAAGATCGATGCCTGATACGTTGGCAGTCGATGCGTATCGGAATCGTCCTTGTGATCTCGATACTTTTGGGTGAGTTGATTTCGACACCGCTTACAAAACTTCTGGTGGAACCTGTCTTTCGGACGATGGGCGCCTACAGCATTGAATTTGAGATTCTGCCATTTGAGGTGTATGTCAAGTATCCTCTGGTCATCTTAATCGTGACAGTACTTGCGAGTATCACAGCAGCGATGAAACTGAAAAAAATATCTGCATCAGACAGAGCAAATATGGAATAAAAAGGAGCCGATTCGTATGGAAAAAATTTTAAATGTAAAAAATCTTTGTAAAACATATGTCGTAAATAAACAACAGAACAATGTACTAAAAAATGTAAGTTTTTCTGTTTCAAAGGGAGAAATGGTGGCGGTGATGGGACCGTCCGGTTCCGGAAAATCGACGTTATTGTATTCGGTATCCGGTATGGATGATATCACAGCCGGAACGGTTGAATTTTGCGGAAATAGTATCAGCGGCATGGGACAAAAAGAACTTGCCAATCTGCGTTTAAATGAGATGGGATTTATTTTTCAACAGATGTATATGCTGAAAAATCTGACGATCCTCGACAACATTATTTTGCCGGCATGTCAGTCGAAAAAGGTGAAAGAAAGCCGTAAGGAAACCGTACAACGCGGGCAGGATCTGATGCGGAAACTGGGCATTATCCAGATTGCGGAGAATGATATCAACGAGGTTTCCGGCGGACAGCTGCAGCGCGCCTGTATCTGTCGCAGTATGATCAACCAGCCAAAGATGATATTTGCAGATGAACCGACCGGTGCTCTGAACCGGACGTCTTCGGATGAGGTGATGGAGGAGTTGGCAAAATTGAATTGGGAAGGGACGACGATCATGCTGGTGACACATGATGTGAAAGTCGCTGCAAAATGCAGCCGGGTGTTATATATTGTTGACGGAACGATCAAAGGGGAGTACAATTTAGATACTTATACGTCTGCCACGCAGCTGCGGGAGCGGGAAAGAACATTGAGTAACTGGCTGATGGAAATGGGCTGGTAAAAAAGAGAGGATTTGGGATGGTCGATATATTGATAGTGGAAGACAATTTGGAACTTTGTGGACTGCTGCGGGATTTTTTGCAGGCAGATGGATACGAAACGGTTGTGGCAGACAGCGGAGAAAAAGCGTTGGATGTGTATCAAAAGCAGGGAGCAAAATTAATTGTTTTGGATATTATGCTGCCTGGTATCGATGGGTTTGCAGTATGTAAAAAGATTCGTGAACAGAGTGATGCGCCGATTTTGATCGTGAGTGCGAAAACAGAAAAAGACGATCAACTAAATGGTCTGATGCTGGGTGCGGATGATTATATCGAAAAACCGTATGATATCGATATCATGCTGGCAAAAATCCGTGGAATTTTGAAACGCAGATATGCAAAGGAAGAAATTTTACTCGATGAAGAACTTCGCGTGGATAAAACGAGCCGGACGGTCTGGAAAAATGAGATTCCACTGGATCTGACCGTAAAAGAATTTGAACTTTTGGTTTTGCTGATGGAAAACAGGGGGAAAGTGCTGCAGAAAGAGTACCTGTTTCAGCAGATTTGGGGAAGTGACAGTTTTTCCGAACCGCAGACACTGACGGTTCACATCAAACGACTGCGGCAAAAAATCGAGAAAGATCCCAAAAATCCGCGAAGAATCCTCACGGCATGGGGTGTGGGGTACCGGTATCAATGAAAGCATTTTCTAAATTTTTCCTTCTGGCTTTGATTTTTCTGGGAAGTATGTTTCTGATCGCGGATTATGCGGTCGTTCGGTTTGAAACAAAAGAGGACGAAGGACGGCCGTATCGGATCGAAGTGAATCGCCTGGCGCGGGAAATCGAAGAAAATGGACTGGAAAAAGTCGATCGGTCCAAGTGGAACTATGTGACAGAGATTGAAAAAGAAAGCGGATCTTCTGCGCCGTCTGGTCCGGATTTTTATAATGTTGACAGTGACTATATTGTCCGCATCATCCATGGAGAACGGTATCGTTTTGATTATAAACAGGAAGAAAAGACAGACAAAAGCGGGTTGCTGTTTCTGATAAATACGATACTTGCGGGGGTGACGATTTTCGTTATCGGCACGCTTTTGTTTGTACAAAAAAGAATTCTGCAGCCGTTTGAACGGTTGTCCGAAATGCCATATGAACTGGCAAAAGGAAACCTCACCATGCCGGTAAAAGAGGAAAAAAATCATTTTTTTGGCCGGTTTCTTTGGGGAATCGATCTTTTGCGTGAGACAATGGAACAGAAGAAACAGCAGGAGTTATCACTGCAAAAAGAGAAAAAAACACTTCTTTTATCCTTATCCCATGACATTAAAACGCCGCTTTTAGCAATCCAGTTATATGCAAAAGCATTGTCGAAGGGGTTGTATCAGGATTCTAAAAAACAGTTGGAAGTGGCAGACAGTATCTATGCAAAAGCAGAGGAAATCGGGGCGTATGTCTCGCAAATGATTCGTGCGTCACGGGAAGAAGTTCTTTCTTTTGAGGTGCATATGGGAGAGTTTTATCTGTCAGAACTGATGGAAAAGATCGCAGCATATTACAAAGAAAAACTGGCCTTGTTAAAGACGGAATTTGTTGTGAAAGACTATAGTGATTGCCTGCTTCGAGGAGATTTGGACCGCAGTGTCGAGGTATTGCAAAATATCATCGAAAATGCGGTCAAGTATGGGGATGGAAACCGTATTTCCATAGAAACGAAGGAAGAGGACGGCTGTATGCTGATCGCCGTACAAAATACCGGATGTACACTTTCGGATGAGGAACAGCCACATTTGTTTGAGAGTTTCTGGCGCGGCTCAAATGCGAAAAATATACAGGGGAGTGGACTGGGGCTGTATATCGCCCGCCAATTGATGGTTCAGATGCACGGCGATATCTTTGCAAAAGCGAAACACCAGACGATGGAAATCACAGTTGTTTTTCCAATGGAAGGTTTTACTGATTTAGAAAATCCCGGATGATAAAAGCTGCCAGCAGAAGCAGATGTACAGCCGGATATTATCGCAACACTTACGCACATATGAAGCGTAAGTGTGCAAATAAAAAAGCTTGCGTTTACCGTGGGAGGCAGAATAAAAAGGGTTGTCTTTTGGTTTGAAAAATGTTAAAATAGAAAACAGCTGAAAGCGGAAAGCTTGATCGCTGAAAGCAGCGTGAAACAAAAGAGTTGCTTTTCATTTTGTAAAAAATGGAAGGCAGCTCTTTTTTCTATCATAGCAGCAAAGGAGCAGGGGAGTTGGAGATACTAGAATTTACACAACGTTTATTTAAAACGCTCGATTCGAAGGAACAAAAAGAAGTTTTAAAAGAAGCAGCACGAAAAAATTTCTGTGTGCAAGGGTTTAAAAACAGCAGCATGGCACCGATGAACATGGTGTTAAAGGCAATGGAGCGGTCGGGAAAGGATAAAAGACCGGGAAGTCTTGTAATCTTAGAATCAATCGTACATCAGTTTATGGATGAAGGAAACGGGGAAGCAGCCATTGCTGCGGCAGAGTGGCTCTGTGGAGAAGAAGAAACACAGTCCAGGGCACAAAAGCGATTAGAAAAATTAGAACAAGCAGCAGATGAGGGGAAAGGAGAAAAAACAGATGAAAACCGACAAGAACAGGTAGAAAAAAAACAGGAAACGACTACGATCATAAATGAAGACCAGAATCACTGGCAGGAACAAGAAACAAATTTCAAAAATAAAATAAAAAAATTACAAGCGACGATTCAAAAATGGAAGATCCAGTCAGAGAATCAGGAAAAACAATATTTGCAATTAAAAAAAGAAAAAGACAGACTCCAAAGAAAAATTGAGGAGCAGCAACAAAACATGGAAGTGATGCTGCAGCAAAAGGATACACTGATGCAAACGATTCAGAGACAGAAAGAAGAAATTCAGAAACTGCAGAAGGAATCAGAACTTTTGGCCGAATATAAAAGAAGAGTTCCGAAAATTCTGTGTTTTTCGAAAACATCGTTTGAGGAAACGGCGTATCCTTTTTATAATATTACATGGATAGAAAAATGGAACGAAGATATGATTCTTACCATTGACTGGAAAAGATATCAGGATGTATGGATCATCTCAAAGGATTTTTCTTATTATGAGATTATGGAAATTTCGAAATGTGCAGTGGGCAGAGTATCAAAATTTTTGAGCATGAAGCGATTAAAAAATAAAATAGAGGAGAGAACAAATTAATGAATTCATATGACAGACAGTACATAGGGGTACTTGCTGAAAATGGAGAGCCGAATGGGAAAAATAATATTTTTCTCAATCGCGGGTCGTTTATTCAGTATTGGGTGAAATCGCTCCTTTTGCCGGCAGAATCCGAAACGTTTATGTCGGGTTTTTTAAGTTCTTTTGACGAAGACTGTGAGGTGGAAGATGATGAGTATCTGAGTGAAGAAGAGAGGATTGAACGGTTTGAGGCAGCGGTTGAGAATAAAGTATTTATTTATACATTTCGGCTTAGAGAGGATGGATTTGCAAATATTTTGAAGGCGAGTCTGATTGAACGACCGGACGGATTTACAAGAGACACGGCCTGTTACGCAATCCCGGTGTTTTGTTCGGCAGAAAATGAAACATTGAAGGGATGGGAAGAAGAGCGCAGGTGGCGTCTTTTTCGAGAATATACCACGCGGGAGGAATTCACGAATGCCATTGAACAACAGCAGGCACTCGGAAGCGTTTATGGATATGATGCAGAAGCATTTCCACCGTCTTTTGTGATCTGGAAAGAAGAGGATGGAACATTGCTTGCCATAGGAAAAATTTCTGCGAGCCGCTATAATACACTGGGCGGTCTGATCTTGGAAAGCAGTCATCTGGATACGATAAATATCAGTGAGATGATGCGGTATGTAGTGTATAACGAGGATTTCAATCCTACGCTGATGTTTATTCCGGAAGCAATTTATAAGCAGATCGAGGATGCGTTTCCATTTTTGCCTCAGAAAGGTGTGGTAGAGGAGAAAATAGAAGACAAAAGCGAAAAAGAGTCAGATCGAAAGGAAGGTATGCTGGAGTCGGAAAGCGCAGAAGAGGAAGGCGTAATCGAGATTGCAACATCTTGCAAAACAGATGAATTGATCATTCAGTCGATGGATTATTACAGCCAGAAACAAAATTTGTTTTATCATATGCGCGATCTTGTAAATTTTCATACAGCGGTAAAATGCAGCAGCCTGGTCATTTTGTCTGGTTTAAGTGGGACCGGAAAATCGGCATTGGTTGAGAGCTATGCGCGCGCACTGGGCATGAACAATGATGCGAATCCAAAAGAAAACCGACTGCTGTTTATTCCGGTGCGGCCGTCCTGGAATGATGATGCGGATCTGCTTGGGTATGTGGATCTGGTGCATATGGCATATCGTCCATCGGATTCTGGGTTTGTAGATTTTCTGGTGCGGGCGCAGCGAAAAGAAAATAGAAACAAATTGTTTCTGGTCTGTTTTGATGAAATGAATCTGGCGCGCGTAGAACATTATTTCAGCCAGTTTTTATCCATTTTGGAACGTCCGGCAGATCAGCGAAAACTGCAGCTGTATGACGCACAGTATAGTGGCCGCTTATATAATTCTGCAGATTACCCGAGTCAGATCACAATCGGAGAAAATATTCGGTTTGTCGGTACGGTAAATGTAGATGAGTCGACGTATCATTTTTCGGATAAGGTGTTAGACCGTGCGAATGTCATTCAGTTAGACGTTTTAAATTATGCAAAAGAATGGAAAAAGAAAACATATGCGACGCTCGACAATGTAAATTGGACGTTTGAGGACTATAACCGTCTGGTCGTGGCGCAGTCTGACTGTGAATATCCTCGCATACGGGAACTTTTGTGGGAGATGCATACTCTTTTACAGACAGCGGGGGCAAATTACGGTGTTGGGCCGCGTGCCGTAAAAAGTATCTGCAGATATCTGCAGAATCTGCCGAAGACAACCATTGGCGGGTTTGATTTTGCACAGGGGGTGGATGCCGAAATCGCACAGCGTGTTCTGACAAAAGTGCGTGGACCTCAGAATCAACTGGGTGAGATTTTAAATGAGCGAAGTGAACGAAACTTCCAGAAGATTTTTGAAGCGTATTCAGATCTGTCGCGGTTTGAAAAGAGCAAAGCCATTATCAGGCAGAAAAAGAAGGAGCTGGAGTCTTATGGATATTGTATCTGATCTGCCATTTCAACTTCAGGTGATCCAGCGGTTTCCGACATTGAGCTGCCAGAGTGCACAATGCTTTTGTACACAGGAAGATGAGGTAAGAAATGAGCATGTGGAGACGTTGTCCGTGGAAGAAAATGATGATATAGAGATTTTATTTGATTCCGAAGATCCGCAGGCGCGTTTATATCTGGAAGCTTTGGAGATTATGCCGATTGATGACCATGAAATCGGAGAAAATGCGGCTGGCGAGTTATATCGCAGGCCGTCGCCGAAACCATTTTTTTTGTATCGGACAAATGCCGGATATGATGCATTGCGCGTGGATACGTTTCGTCTGGCAGTGTTCTGTCGTGGCAGTTGGTATTACGGTTCATTTGTCGTGAAACCGAAACCTATGTCCGAAGAGGAATGGCAGATGATGAAAGACGAGCTGGAAAAAGAAATGACCGGTCTTGCCAAAGACTTGATGAAAAAAAGTCTGGGGGCGGTCGGGGAAAATCTGCCATTGCAATCCATGCATGATTTTTATGTGATTCAAAATTATGCACAAAGTGTGATGACAGCGCTCTTGGATATTACACAACATCCGCGCTGTGAGATCAAAACGACGTATAGACAGATTTCAAGCAGCCGTTCGCATGCATTTGATGCGGAGACAATGAAACGATATGCGATAAAATCCGGTTCGGAAGCGACGTGGAAAGTGCCCCAAAAAACAGTGTGTTATGATATACAGGATAATCGTATTTTGAAGAAGATCATCCGAGAATATGAAAAACGTCTGGGACAGTTTTTAGAACTTTTGGCTGATGCACCGCTTGGAAAAGAGCGGACAGAATTTCTGTTACTGGCGCAGAGATTAAAGAAAATGACAAGTATTTTAAAAACAAAAGAGTGGTATTTACAGGTAAGTGATGTAACACAGCCGTATCTGCCGCATTCTTTTTTGATGGATGCACGATATAACATCCTGTATCAGATGTACCAGGAACTTCAAAAAAAAGAATTTCATTCGGATCTGCACGAAATAGCTGTCACAACCTGGAAACGAAGCAGTTATCTGTATGAGATGTGGTGTTATCTTAAAATCTGTCGGTTATTGACACAGAAGTTTTCGCTTCAAACGAGTAAAAATCTTTTTTCTGAAAAAAAACAGTGTTTTTTTCTGGAATCTGGTGCTACAATGGTGTTTGAAAATGATTGCGTACGGCTCCATCTGGTCTATGATGAATTTCTTCCGACAAGCAGGGAGAATACTTCGATCGAAAAGCCGCTTTTTATGGCAAAACCGCAGGAGATGACGCGGATTCATAATCGACCGGATATGTTATTGCATATTTATCAGAAAGAGCGGGGCTGGTATCTGGGAACACTGGTATTAGAGTGCAAGTATCGAAAACTGAATTCGTTTTGGTGCAACGATTCACAGCGTTCAAGCCTTGGTCAGCTGGAGACCTATTATAATAATGCGCGTTCCGATTATCTGTTTGGAACATTTGGAAAGCGCCTGTCTATGCGTCCGGTGCGTAAAGTCATCGTGCTGACACCGGATGTGCGTGGGGAAGGAAGAGAAAACGAAGATTTTCATATCCGTGTGAAAAGTTTTAAGCCATCAAATACGCATGAGATGGAAGAGTCATTAAAGAATGAACTGTTTGAAAATATTTCAGATGCCGAGAGTATTTATAAGGATTTGCTGTTCGGGATCGGATCGTAAGAAAGGATAAAACAGATGAAAGATGCGAATTTTTTACAGCTGATCTCAGAGGAAAAAGCCGCACTGCAAGTAATGGAAACGAATGCCTATACACAAAGGTTCGGACTTTCTATGACGACGCAGGATGCAAAACTTCTGGTTCAGGATCGAAAATTCAATTTAAAAGAGCAGCAGCGGGTGGAATTTGGAGAGGGAATCATGCCAAAACTGATTTATGCGTTTTGTGATTCACCATTTTTGTATCAGGATAATTATGTGGAGACAATGGAAGAATTACAAAGTATCTTTTATCTGTACAAAAATGAAACCGATGATCTGCTTTCAGATGACGAATTGATCGAAAAAATGCAGGAGCTGTTTAATGGGAAGTGCCAGGGTTCCCTGGAGTATCTAAAAGGGACCTGCCTGGCAAATTTTGCCCGCAAGGTTCGAAACAGCCAGGCGGCAAAAGACCAGCGTCATCCGAAGAAGATACTTCCTATGCAGGCGGCGGAAGTGCAGATGCATGAAAGCATGATGTATACACAAAAGGAACTGCTGGCTGTGGCGCATATGCTTACAGAACGTTATACGAGCAAAGAAAGCAGTTCTGTTCCGTATGAGACAGCGCGTCGGCTCATGGGAGCTGTGGTGTATACGATCGAGTTTTATTATTCGGGAGCCGGACAAAAAAATGACGTTTTTGCATTGCAGACGACAGAAAAGGTGGATGCCGAGACGGCGTATGAGAGAGGATATCAAAAGATTCTGGAATTGGCGGCAAAGACGCAGGAAAAATTTCAAAAAACAGCGCAACAGTTCCAGTCGTTTGGAAATCGGGCGTATGAGGACGTGATGCGAAAAGGAATACCGGCATTCTTTCAGACATACGATGCGAGATTTGCACCGCAGAATACCGGAATCATGCTGGATTATCCGGTTTTAGGGCAAGATCATAAGAGACAGGGAATCACAGCGATTGCCTATGCGGTAGATGCGATCGCGTTGGAGCAGCAGTTTTTTCAAAAAATTCCGCGGGAATATTGTGAGAGAGTGCTCCGGCAGTGGCATCCGGATTATGAGGAATTGATCGAGAATATCTGTCTGGTCGTGTTACAGAATCTGTTGTGCTGTTTTTTGATTCAAAAGCATCCAAATGCGGATGCGGATGAAACAGACCAGCGAGAAATCCAACAGATCTTTCAGACACATACAAAAGAGGAACTGCAACAGATGCTGGAGGCTGCACTTTTTAAGGTAGTCGACACACAGTATGACGGAAATAAAAATCTGTATATGTACTTAAAACAGTCGGCAGAGACCATTGCAGTGGAATTAAAAACAGCCGCTGAGCATGGGAATCTTCAAATCTGAACATGTACGGATTTTGAGAAAGGACTTGGTTTTTATGCAAAAGAAAGCAAAGAAGAAAGCAAAAAAGAAAAGAATCGGTATCAAAAGCAGAGCAGAAAGGATGCGGGAGAAAACCCAGCAGCTGCGAAAAAAAGGGGTCAGCGGCGTAAAAAATGTGATCTATGGGCGAACATTGTTTGTGATTTCTGCGTTTCTTGTGCAGTTTGTTGTGATCATCGCCGGATTCTTCTGGCTCAGTGCCTATGGATTTATTACCTATCTGCTATTTTTGGTCATTGGCTTGAGCGTGATTCTGCATTTGTTTAATTCTAAGGGGAGTCCTGATTTTAAAATGGTTTGGATGCTGCCGATGGTTGTATTTCCAATTTTTGGCGCATTATTATACGTTTATGTGGATATACAGCCGGAGACAAGGATCTTGTTTCACAGATTACAGAAACTGTCGGAGTATACGCAGAAGTATGTACCGGAAAATGAAAAGACACGCGAAACATTGTCCAAGGAAGATGCACAGATGGGAAATTTTGCTGGTTATATGCAAAAAAGCGCGCATTGTCCGGTCTATCAGCAGACGACGGTGAAGTATTATCCGTTGGGAGATGATCAGTTTCCGGATCTGGTAGAGGATCTGATGAATGCGAAAAAATTTATCTTTCTGGAGTTTTTTATTGTAGAAGAAGGATATATGTGGGATACGATCCGCTCCGTTTTGAAAAAGAAGGTAAAAGAAGGGGTGGAAGTGCGCGTGATGTATGACGGGATGTGTGTGTTGGCACTGCTGCCATACTATTACCCGGAGCTTTTGAAAGAGGATGGCATTAAATGCAAAATGTTTACACCGATCAAACCGGTCTTTTCCACACACTATAATAACCGGGATCATCGTAAAATTGCAGTGATCGATGGAAAAGTGGCATATACGGGCGGAACGAATCTTGCCGATGAATATATCAATAAGAAAGAGCGGTTTGGTCACTGGAAAGATACAGCGGTCAGGTTAAAGGGAAAAGCGGTGGAGCGGTTTACCTATATGTTTCTGGAAATGTGGAATGTGACGGAGCAGGAACAGGAGAATTATGGCCTGTATAAGACACCGTTAGAGTATGCGGCTGCGGATGACGGATATTTTATTCCGTATGATGTCTGTCCGTACGGAGATGAACGGGTCGGAAGAAGTGTATATCTGGATATCTTAAATACGGCAAAATCGTATGTCCATATCATGACACCGTATCTGATTTTAGATCATGAAATGATCATGGCGCTGACGTATGCGGCAAAGCGCGGTGTGGATGTGCATATCATCATGCCGCATATACCGGATAAAAAATATGCGTTTTATCTGGCAAAAACGTATTATGAGGAGTTGATCGAAGCGGGGGTAAAGATTTCGGAATATACGCCGGGCTTTGTTCATGCAAAAGTGTTTGTGGCGGATGATTGTAAAGCAGTTGTCGGAAGCATCAACTTAGATTACAGAAGTCTGTATCATCATTTCGAATGCGCCGTTTTTATGTATCAGAATTCCCAGATTCCGGTCATCGAGCACGATTTTCAGAACACATTAAAATCGAGCCAGAATATTACGCGAAAAGATTGCAAAAATCTGCCGTTGCATGAAAAACTCATTGGAAAATTTTTGCGGATGTTTGCTGCTTTGATGTAAAAAATCATACAGGAGAAAAAAATGGCACTATTTGAAGAAATTCCGGAGTGCTTTTATGCGTTATTTCGGTCTGTGAACCGAAATACGTATATCGAAGCACTCCTTCGTATCAATGAAGAATACGAATATAATAATTATTTTTTGAGTCGACAAGCCTGTATACAGGTGTTGAACGATTATTTTTTAAAAAAATCAATCTGGCTGCAGCCGGAGGAAGAAGAAGGAGAGCCGGATGAGACAGAGGAATCGAATGGCGTGCGGATTTTGAGCTGGCTGCTAAAACATGCATGGCTGAAAAAGACAGAGGATTATGCATCGTTGACGTCAAATATCGTTATTCCGGATTATGCATCAATCTTTATTGATGCATTTTTGCGTCTGCAGGAGGAAGAACCAGATGAGACAAATATATATATCCAGAATGTATACGCAATTCTATTTTCTGTCAAAAATGATCCGCGTGCAGATGTTGGTCTTTTAAAAACAGCCGTCGTGAACACGAAAAAGCTGAACCATGCGCTGCAGGATCTTTTGCACAATATGGACAAATTTTTCGGAAGCCTTCTGGAAAAGAAAAACTATGCGGAGCTTTTAAAAGAGCACTTAGACGGATATGTAGAAACGATCGTGCGAAAAAAATACCATATTTTAAAAACTTCGGATAATTTTTATCAATATAAAACAGACATTCGCCGCTGGCTTGGCGAAATGGAAGAGGACACAGCCTGGCTGCAGCGGATGAGTCGCGCTTCAGAAGGAATGTACAGCGAAGAAGATATTGTGGATATGCTCACGCAGATCGAACGTGGATTTCTTGATATCGAGCATCGGATCACGAACATGGATCGTGAGCATACGCGTTACGTACATGCAACCGTGACAAGGCTGAATTACCTGTTAAACGGGGAAGACAGTATGCATGGGATCGTACTGCAGATATTATCGAAAATTTCGATGTCAGATAAAAAAGAGGACGAGCTGGAAAAAGTGGCAGGACTGATGAATTTGTCTGACCTGGGAGAACTTACACAGGATTCTTTGTTTAAACGGCGAAAAAGAAAACAAAATTTTGCACAGAAACTGCAGCCGGAGGAGACGATGCAGGAGTTATCCAGAGAAGAAGTGCTGCGTATGAACCGGAGTCATGCAAAGTATACGAAACGGGAAGTACAAGCGTTTGTAGAACAGAAATTTCAAGGGGATACGGCTTGCTTTAGCGCACAGGATATTCAAAGCGCAGAGGAATACGAAAAGCTGATCTTGGCGTATAATGACGCATTGAAGAAAGAAAGCCGCTATGAACTTGTGACAGATTTTCATCAGACAGAGCTATTTTCTGTGTCAGATAATGGAACCTACCGGGTGCCGGATGTTATTTTTCGGCATCGAAAACCGAAAGAGGTGAATATACAAAATGAAGGAGAAAAAAGATGATCACATACTTTGAAGAACTATCCCAACAGGAGCAGCAGGAGTTGACGGAAACGATTCAGCTGTTGTTTCAGCAGACATTTCTTCTGGAACGGAAATACGATCGACGGACGAAGCGGATGCAGTTTCAAAAACAGTATCGTATCTGCTATAAACATTTTTCTTTTTTAAAACAATATTTTGCGCTTGCAGGAATGACACTACTTGAGAACAGTCCAAGCGGTGTCATTTATCTGCGCGGAGAAAAAGTACTGGCAGAGAAATTGTCGAAACTTACGACCGTGTATTTACTGGTGTTGAAAGTGTTGTATGACGAGCAGATGGAGGCAGCGTCAAACAGTGACCAGATTCATACGACGCTCAGCGAGCTAAATGAACGTGTCGGCAGCTTTGGAATCCTGGATAATCGTCCGACAATGACGGAGATCAAACGGACGTTGTCGCTTTTGCGGCGCTATCAGATCGTGGACTTATATGAATCGTTAGAGGTTTTGCAGCCGGATAGTCGTCTGCTTATTTATCCGAGTATCAATCTGGTTTTGTATAGTGAGGATGCACAGAACTACTTGGATGGATTGGCGGATCGCGAGGAGTACGGGCTGTTTTCGAATGAGGAGACAGAGGACGATGACTTGGAAGAGGACGATGAAGAAGAGGAATTGGAAGAGATGCAGATAGAGGAAGAAGAGAAAGGAGCAGCAGTCGATGAAGAAACAGGAAATCAATGAGACAACGAAGGAACGGTATGAACTGCTGTCAAAGCTTTGTCTGAATAACTGGCATTATATCAATCATAAGGTGTTGGAGTTTCACCGTGATATCAATTTTTTTACCGGTCATTCCGGAAGCGGAAAATCGACGGTCATCGATGCACTGCAGCTTCTTTTATATGCGAATACCGATGGACGCAGTTTCTTTAACAAAGCGGCATCCGATGAATCGGACCGAAGTTTGATCGAATATCTGCGCGGTATGACGAACATGGAAGACAACAATCGTTCCTGTTATCTGAGAAATCGGGATTTTTCCAGTACGATCGTTTTACAGATGGACTGTTCGGATACCGGAGAGAGTCAGTGCATCGGGGTTGTCTTTGATGTAGAGACAGCAACAAACCGTATCTCCAGGCAATTTTTCTGGCACAAGGGTCCACTGCTAGAGCATCTGTATCGGACAAATGACCGGACGATGAGCATTGATGAGATAAAGCACTATCTACATCGGTATATGGAAAAAGAGGATTATTTTTGCAGTGGGACCAATGAACGGTTTCGAAAAAATCTGTATGATGTCTATTTGGGCGGTCTGGATGCGGAAAAGTTTCCGATTCTGTTTAAACGGGCAATTTCCTTTCGGATGGATATGAAAATCGAAGATTTTGTCAAAGAATTTATCTGTATGGAACAAGATATCCACATCGAGGATATGCAGGAGAGTGTACTGGAATATGGTCGTATGCGAAAAAAAATTCAGGATACGAAAGAAGAACTCCTCTATCTGGAAAAAATCGAGAAGCGACAGAGTACCTGTGACGAGTTGAAACAGCAGCAGGAGGCTTGTGACTATTATATCCGGCGCCTGCAGTTGTTGGCACTTCAGACACAGATCGATGTGATGGAACAGAAAATTCAGATCAGTCTGACGGACCGAAAACAAAAACTTGCTGCAAAGGAAGAGACGCAGCAGATGCTGCAGACACTTGAAAAGAGAAATGAAGAACTTCTGCGTCAGATTGCAGCAAGCGGATTTGAAGAATGCCGCCAACAGTTAAATAGTGTACGAAAACTGCGCAAGCATCTTGAAAAGAGCCGGGAAAAATGGCAGGAGACGGCAAAACGTCTGACACTCTGGGAGGGACAGATTTCATTTACCGAGCAAGAAAAAAACGATCTGCAGGCGTTTGCAGACGGCTCGATCTCAAAAGAACAGTTATGTGAACTGAAGCAGACCCTGGAGACAGCGAAACGAAAGCTGGAGGGAGAAATTGCAGAAGTCAACGGGACCATTCGTGATCTGAACAAGCAGGAGAAACTCTGTAAAGAGGAACTTGCACCGCTCAAAGCCGGAAAGAAATCGTATCCAAAGGAACTCGAAGAGGCGCGGCAGATTCTACAGACAGCTCTTTGTGAACAGGAACAAAAACCGGTAAGAGTAGAGATTCTGGCGGATCTTTTGGATATTCAGAATGAAGAATGGCGAAATGCCATCGAGGGATATCTGGGGAATAATAAGCTGGCATTGGTGGTGGAACCTGCTTTTGCAAAACAGGCACTTTCGTTGTATCACAAAATGGATAAGAAGAAATATTTCCGGGTCGCACTGCTTGATACAGAGAATTTGATGCAGCAGAGCCCGCGTGTGCAGCAAAATGCACTGGCAGAAGAAGTGACGGCGAAGGAACCCTATGTGCAGCAGTACATTGCCTATACGTTAGGTGCGGTGATCAAATGTGATACGATGGAAGAACTTCGCAGACAGCATACCGGAATCACACGCGACTGTATGCTATATAAAGGATTTCGCCTGCAACATATGAATCCGGACCAATATACGCGCTACGCCTGTATCGGAGAAGCTGGACAGAAAAAACGGATGCAGGAATTAGAGCAGAATATTGCAGAAATTCGGGAACAGAAGAAACCACTTTCCGACCGGAAAAAAGAATACGAAACACAGCTTTCCGGGGAATTTCTTTCTATGCCGGCGGACGAGTATCTGCAGATGAAGGCGGACTGTGCGGAAGCACAGCGACAAAAAGCGGAAGAAGAATCTTTAGAGCTGCGGTTGAAAGAAATTGCCGCGAAAGATGTTTCTGCGTGGGAAGCCGAACAAAAAGAGATTGAAGAAAAAATACAAAATAAACGGGAGGAGTTAAAAAAACAGGAACAGCAGATCTGGAGCACCGAACGCTGGATAAACGATAGCGAACAGAATCTGACACAGTTGAAACAGCAGTGGGATCAAGAGGATGATGCACTCGAAAAACAGTCCGAATTTGAAAAAGAACTCGAAGCGGTTCTTCAGGAGGAAAAGAAATGCCGTTATGAAACGCTGGTTGTCCGTTATCAGAAAAAAATCGTACAGATTCAGGAAAAACTTGACGGAGAAACCGTGCGTCTGCGAGAGGAAAAAGCGGAGTATCTGCGTGCTTATCCGAACCGACCATTTTCGACAGAAGAAAAAGATGCACCAAGATTTGCAAAGCTGTATGAGACACTGCGCTGTGATGACCTCGAATCTTATCAAAAAGCAGCGGGAGAACAGGCAAAAACAGCTGTGGAACACTTCAAAGAGGATTTTATTTATAAAATCCGAAGTGCGATCCGTGAGGCGATGGATCGTCAGGAAGAGTTGAATCAGGTTTTGGCAAAGATGGATTTTGGTAAAGATAAATACCGGTTTGTGATTTCGAAGAATAAAGGTTTGGACGGAAAATATTACGATATGTTTATGGACGATTCCCTGGAGGTGAATCCATCTGATCTGAATTGTGGGATGGAACATCAGATGGACTTTTTTACCATGGAACATGAGAACCAGTATGGGGATCTGATGAATGAGCTGATCAGCATTTTTATTCCGCCGGAAAATGCCGGACCGGAAGAATTAGAAGAGGCGCGCCGGAATATGGAGAAATATGCGGATTACCGAACCTATCTCTCATTTGAGATGCAGCAGATCATAAAGGGGGATGAAACAATTCATATCAATCTGAGCCGTATGATCCGGAAAAATTCCGGAGGAGAAGGACAAAATCCACAGTATGTGGCACTGTTGGCCAGCTTTGCGCAGATGTATCGGATGAATCAGAATGTGAAAAGCCGTAGAAATCCCACGATTCGTCTTGTTGTTTTGGATGAAGCATTTTCAAAAATGGATGCGGAGAAAGTGGCCGGCTGTATTCGGCTGATCCGGGGGCTGGGCTTTCAGGCAATCATCTGTGCGACAAATGATAAGATTCAAAATTATCTGGAAAATGTGGACAAAACATTTGTTTTCGCGAATCCGGACAAAAAATGTATATCTATACAGGAATTTGAACGGCGTGATTTTGCAGATTTGGAAGAAGAGGGGTAAAGAATAAGAAAATCATAAGGAAATATTTCGTAAATCTTAAAATTTATCTGTTACACTTAAAAAGAAAAATGAAAACGGTGTAGATAATAAGATGAAAAACGAGGGAGGAAGCATGGAGAAGGAAAAAAGAACAGTGATCATGACACAGAAAAAACAGAGCAGATGGAAGAAAGGGATACTCACAGTCGGGATTGTGACGGCGTTTTTTTTGATTTTTCTGGTCGGAGCATTTGCAATCGCAAAATTTGACCGTCGATTTTCTGATGGGGCAAAAAAAATATCGGATATGGTAAAACCGAAGCCGGTCTTTCACGCATTAGATGACGTGAAAGATGCGGATGCAGTCATCACAAAGTACCAGACATACGGAACAAGTCTGAATCTGTCAGGGAGCATTCCAATGCAGCAGGATAAACAGATAAAAAAAATTGTTTTTGTGCTGCGTGATGCTTATGCAAAGGCAGATGAGCCGCCGGTTTGGAAAAAGAAACTCCGAATGGAAAAAAGTGAGGATGCGATCCGGTTTTTCTTTTCCGAGCAGATTACGGACGGATTTCAGTTAGAACAGATGAAAAGTGGAGATTATTGTGCGCTGCTTGCAGTGATAGAGAAAGACGGAACAACGAGCTATCATTCATTTACAGACCAGTCCGGCGAAAATGGGCTGACTTATTATACGCTGACGAAAAATCAGTCAAACCAGAAAGTGGAGTTTTGTTCTCAGACAGACAAAAAAAGCGGCCTCTCTTATTGGGGCGTGAGCAGCAAAAAAACAGTACTTCCGGATGATGTTTATGATATTGTCATTGATGCAGGACACGGTGGAACGGACTGTGGAGCAGTAAATGGGGAATATACGGAGGCAGAATTGACGCTGGAATATGCACTGGCACTGCAGCAAAGTTTGGAACGCCAGGGATATAAGGTATGTATGACACGGGATGGCACTGAAGATCCTTCCGAAAAGATGGCCTATACGATGTATGACCCGAAAGGTCGTGTGAACGTCACAGCCGGGTCCGGCGCAAAGTACTGCCTGTGTCTGCACTTAAACAGTAATGAGCAGAGTGTGAATATCAGCGGTGTTCAAGTGTATTGTACTGCACGCGGTAATCAGAAAATGGCAAAACGGCTGGCGGATGCAATCGTAAACGAGACAGAAACGTCTTATTCCGGCATGCAGACGTATAAGGTGGCAGACGGTGTCTATCAGCGTGCATATACCGAGGCGGAGATTGCAGAGGCTGCGCAGAATGCACAAAATGCCGGGTATGAACCATACGACATTACAACGGATACAGATTATTACTATATGATTCGCGAAACAGGGGGAGCAGTGACAAATGCTTATATTGACGGGCGCAATACCCGATTTGGAAAAAATGAATTTTTAAAGTCAAATCAAGGCGTACAGACATGTCTTGTGGAGATGGGGTATATTTCGGAGGATGTGGATCTGCTGAATTTATTGAACAATAAAGAGGCGTATGTGGCAGCTATGACACAAGCCGTGGTAGAGACAGCTGAGCAAGCATCAAAGGATAAAAAAAGTCAATAAAAATGATCAAATGACGGTTAAAATCTATCAAGACAATAGTATTGACAAAAAATGTAGAAATTGCTAGAATAGGAACTATCGCAGAGCAAGCGTTAAGAAAAGGAAGGTTTTCATATATGAGAACACAAGTACTATCTATTCTGGTTGAGAACACATCTGGTGTACTGAGCCGTGTAGCCGGTCTGTTTACAAGACGCGGATACAATATCGACAGTTTTTCCGCAGGTGTGACAGCGGATCCCCGTTTTACGCGGATGACGATCGTAGCAAGCGGTGACGAACTGATTTTAGAACAAATTCACAAACAGTTAGAAAAGTTAGAGGACGTCATTGATATTAAGGTGTTAAAGCCGGATCAGTCTGTCTGCAGAGAATTGATCTTAGTAAAGATTCGTGCAAAAGCAGAACAACGACAGACGATCATAACGACAGCTGAACTGTTTCGGGCAAATGTCGTGGACGTAAAAAATGATTCCCTTATGATTGAACTGACGGGAAACCGCAGCAAATTGGATGCTTTTCTGGAACTTGTAAAAGATTATGAGATTTTAGAACTGGCACGTACAGGACTTACTGGTTTAA
Organism: Lachnospiraceae bacterium; assembly: GCA_051880395.1. Classification (GTDB taxonomy): domain Bacteria; phylum Bacillota; class Clostridia; order Lachnospirales; family Lachnospiraceae; genus JBJENW01. The sequence goes on from JBJENW010000319.1 coordinate 32,873, forward strand.
GTCGCGGTTCCGCAGATGTGAAAATGTATGATTAAAAGATGCAAAGCAACTTGCCGCTTTATGAAAAGCGGTGGCTACAATATAAATTATCTAGGAGGATAAGGAAAATGTCAGAACAAGCAAGAATGTTTTATCAGGAAGATTGTAACCTTTCATTATTGGATGGAAAGACCATCGCTGTTATCGGCTATGGCAGCCAGGGACATGCACATGCATTAAATGCAAAAGAGTCCGGATGTGATGTGATCATCGGTCTGTATGAAGGAAGCAAATCCTGGGCAAAAGCAGAAAAACAGGGATTTAAAGTATATACAGCAGCAGAAGCTGCAAAGAAAGCAGACATTATCATGATCCTGATCAATGATGAAAAACAGGCTGATTTGTATAAAAACGATATCGAGCCAAACTTAGAGCCAGGAAATATGTTAATGTTCGCACATGGTTTCAATATTCATTATGGATGTATCGTACCTCCGAAGGATGTAGATGTTACCATGATCGCTCCTAAGGGACCGGGTCATACGGTTCGTTCTGAGTATCAGGCAGGAAAAGGTGTTCCTTGTTTAGTAGCTGTTGAGCAGGATGCGACTGGTAAAGCATTAGAAATCGCTTTGGCTTACTCATTGGCAATCGGCGGTGCTAGAGCAGGTGTTCTTGAAACTACTTTCAGAACAGAAACAGAAACAGACCTTTTCGGTGAGCAGGCAGTTCTTTGCGGTGGTGTTTGCGCATTAATGCAGGCTGGTTTCGAAACATTGTGTGAAGCCGGATATGATCCGAGAAATGCTTATTTCGAGTGTATCCATGAAATGAAACTGATCGTAGACTTGATTTATCAGTCAGGATTCGCTGGAATGAGATATTCTATTTCTAACACTGCTGAATATGGTGATTATATTACAGGACCGAAGCTGATCACAGAAGAGACAAAGAAAACAATGAAGAAGATTCTGTCCGATATTCAGGATGGTTCTTTCGCAAAAGAATTCTTATTGGATATGTCTCCGGCAGGACGTCAGGTTCATTTTAAAGCTATGAGAAAATTAGCTGCTGAGCATCCATCTGAGAAGGTTGGCGAAGAAGTTCGTAAACTTTACAGCTGGAATAATGAAGAAGATAAATTCATCAACAACTAGGAATTTCTTTGTTAAGATAAAGAAGTCCACGTCTCTTTCTAACGAAAGAGACGTGGACTTCTTTACATTTTATAGATCAATAGAACGGGTATAATTTTTAGGATGATAAGATTTGTAAAAGTCAACAAAGTGTGTCAGAGATTTTGACATCGGAATATTTGTATGATAAGCGAAACCAACTTCGCGCTTGTGAATCGGAATCCCGAGAGGAATTTCAATCAGTTGTTTTTCATCAAGCTCTTTTTGAACAAATTCTTTGATCACGCAGGCAACACCGACACTGATCTTGGCAAAATCAATCAGAAGATCCATAGATGAAATTTCAATAGAATCTTTGATCTGAATGTGATTTTCCTGAAAATAGTCATCAATATATTGCCGGGTCATATTTTCTTTATTTAACAGCATCAGCGTGGAGTTTTGTAAGATTTCCTCTTCTGAAATACCGCGAATCTTGAGATTTTTAATGTAATCTTTTGTTGCAACAAAAATATCCTCAATTTCAGAAATATAAGTAAAGTCAATATTTTTCAGTGTATGTGGTTTCCCGATTAAGCCTACATCAATGCGGTCATCTGCCAGAAGCTGCAGTGTCTGGTTTGTTGACTGGCAGCTGATGGAAATACTAATATGCGGATAGTGGCGGATGAATTCTTTTAAATAGGGCATCAGCATATATTTGCACAGTGTGCTGCTGACGCCGATCTTTAAGTGCCCGACACCTAATTCAATACTGCGGCGCAGTTTTTCTTCCCCGGTAGATAGCGCTTCGAAGGCTTCTTTTACGTGTGTGTAGAGCAGGCGGCCTTCATCTGTTAATACGACACCGCGGGAACTACGGGAAAAAAGCTGACAGCCGAGTCCTTCTTCTAACTTTTGAATGGATTTACTGATGGCCGGCTGACTGATATAGAGCTGCCTGGCTGCTTTCGAGATATTTCCTGTGTTAGCTACCGTATAAAAAATCCGATAGGAAGATAAATTTTGATTCATAAAATACCACCTCTATTATAACCTGTATGAATGATAAATATATACAATGAGTATTTTCATTATACTACAAATTGTGGTAGAATAGCAATAAATAGATAAAGAAAACGCTTTGCTCGCGATAACTTTTAAGGAGGAAATAATCATGGGAATGACAATGACACAAAAAATCCTGGCAGCACATGCCGGATTAGAATCCGTAAGTGCAGGACAGTTGATCATGGCTGATCTGGACCTGGTTCTTGGAAACGATATCACATCTCCGGTTGCGATTCATGAGATGGAGAAACTGAAGAAACAAGAGGTATTTGATAAGGACAAGGTAGCACTGGTATTGGATCACTTTGTGCCAAACAAAGATATCAAATCGGCTCAGCACTGTAAATGTGTTCGTGAGTTTGCTTGTAAACATGATGTTACAAACTTTTTTGATGTAGGAGAAATGGGAATTGAGCATGCCCTGCTCCCGGAAAAAGGGTTGACGGTTGCAGGTGATGTAATCATTGGTGCAGATTCTCACACTTGTACTTATGGAGCACTTGGTGCTTTTTCAACAGGCGTGGGAAGCACGGATATGGCTGCCGGAATGGTGACAGGTCAGGCATGGTTTAAAGTTCCATCGGCAATCAAATTCAATATCGTTGGAAAACCGGCAAAATGGGTAAGCGGAAAAGACGTGATCCTACATATTATCGGTATGATCGGCGTAGATGGAGCATTATACAAATCCATGGAATTTACAGGCGAAGGAATCAAAAATCTGACGATGGATGATCGTTTTACGATCGCGAATATGGCAATTGAAGCCGGAGCAAAAAATGGTATCTTCCCAGTGGATGATCTTACAAAAGCATATATGCAAGAGCATTCGAAACGGGACTATAAGGTTTATGAAGCAGATCCGGATGCAGAGTATGATGCAGAATATACGATCGATCTGAGTGAATTAAAACCGACAGTTGCTTTTCCACACTTGCCAGAAAATACAAAGACGGTAGAAGAAGCGGGAGATATAAAAATAGATCAAGTAGTGATTGGTTCCTGTACAAACGGTCGGTTGGATGACCTTCGGATAGCTGCTAAGGTATTGGAAGGTAAAAAAGTGAAAAAAGGTATTCGCTGTATCGTGATTCCGGCTACACAGCAGATTTATCTGGATGCAATGGAAGAGGGACTGATCAAGGCGTTTATCGAGGCAGGTGCAGTTGTCAGTACACCGACTTGCGGACCGTGTCTTGGTGGTTATATGGGAATCCTCGCAGAAGGGGAACGGTGTGTTTCTACAACCAATCGAAACTTTGTTGGCCGTATGGGACATGTGGATTCCGAGATTTATTTAGCAAACCCGGCAGTTGCTGCAGCTAGTGCAATTGCAGGAAAGCTGTGCACACCGGACGAGATATAGGAGGATTTGTAAATGAATGCACAAGGACGAGTTTTTAAGTTTGGCGATAATGTAGATACAGATGTCATTATTCCGGCACGTTATCTGAATTCCTCAGATCCGGCGGAACTGGCAGAACATTGTATGGAAGATATCGACAATACATTTGTGAAAAAAGTAAATAAAGGTGATATCATTGTAGCGAATAAGAATTTTGGCTGCGGTTCTTCTAGAGAACATGCACCGATTGCGATCAAAGCGGCTGGTGTCAGCTGTGTCATTGCAGAAACATTCGCCAGAATTTTTTACCGGAATGCCATTAATATCGGTCTGCCGATCATTGAATGTCCGGAAGCGGCAAAAGGAATTGAAGAAGGCGATGATGTAGAAGTAAATTTTGATAGTGGAGTTATTACAAATCATACGAAAAATACTTCTTTTCAGGGACAGGCATTCCCGAAATTTATGCAGAAAATTATTGCCAGCGAAGGATTGATCAATTATATCAACCAGACAAAATAAAAGAGAAGGCTGTTTTTACAGCCTTCTTTTTTAAACACATTCTGTTTTGCAGTTTTTTAAAAAAGAAAGATATTTATTGGATAGTTGAAGGGAAGTATAAATATCAGCATACTCTCTGGGGCTTAGATCTATAATATAGTTTTCAGGGAAATTGCGTAGGATGCCATGATCTTTTGCCAAATCGACAGCCTTGTTATAGGCGATCGCAGCGGTTACCTCATCTGGGAAGCTACCAACAACAAAATAACCATTGATGTGAATGCGCGTTTTATAACGGGTGGGAATAGCAGACGTTTCTTTTATTACCCCATAGTATCGATTGATGATTTCAATGTTGGAATAGCGAAAATCAGTCGAATCGCCGTTTACAAATCGATAATCGCGGTCTTTGACACTATAGCTTTTAATGCCGTAGCGCTCTAAAATGGAGTACTGCATCCCATAATCATTGACATACAGATGGCCGTTTCGCTGCAAAATCCGATGACTGGAATAATAAAACAGATCATCCGTGTCAAACTTCAAGTCCATCTTTGGGGTCAGATAATAGTGAAAAAAACTGGAGCGCAGATAAATCGGCGTTTTGAAATAAATATGGTTATCGCGAAAATTGAGCAGGCTCACAATCCGGTCAAAAGTCAATATATATTGGGCTGGTACAAGCTGTTCGATTGTAATGGAAGGGTCGGTTACAATCTGATTTGCCTGTATATATGCCAGATGTGCTTCGTCCTCTGTCTGGTAGCTGCCAAGCGAAATATGTTTGTTCTGATAGGTTATACTGGAACGATAATAAGGTGTTCCATCTTTTTTTGTTGCGTAATATACCCCGGAAAGCATAAAGATTCTCCTTTTTCATATTATTTTGTAAAATTCCCTCATTTATAGATAATATATCATATTTTGTCGAAAAAAAACAGACTGAATTTTGTGTAAAAAATAACTGGTCATGTACGAATTCAGAAACCTAAAAAAGAAACATTTACAGATTACCGAAAAGATGGTATAGTTTGAAACGGATAGTATTCCGAAAAGAAACTATACCATGACAGCACGAGAAAAAAATGTGATTTTCCGCCGGCAGAAAGGTGGGAGGCCTATGAAAATGCAGATGGGATTTATCGGTGCGGGGAAAGTTGGATATTCCCTGGGACGCTACTTTACAGAACATGGACAAAAGGTAGCGGGCTATTACAGCCAACATGCACAATCCGCAGCAGACGCTGCTGCTTTTACAGAATCCAGACAATTTCAGACAATCAACGAATTGGTAGAAAAAAGCGATGTGCTTTTTCTAACCGTTCCGGATGGGAAAATTGCAGAAGTTTGGGAGCAGGTAAAAACCTGTAAGATCGCGCAGAAATTAATCTGTCATTGCAGTGGTGCGATGACATCAGAAGTCTTTTCGGACATTGACCAGTATGAGGCATATGGTTATTCTATCCATCCGCTCTTTGCAATCCATGATAAATACGAATCCTACAAAGAGCTTTCCAAAAGTTTTTTTACAATTGAAGGACATGAGAAGTACCGTTCCTTTTGGACAGAATTGTTCTCGGAAATGGGAAATGCAGTTCAAGTAATTCCCAAAGAAGGAAAAACACGCTATCATGCGGCGGCAGCAATTGCCAGCAACTTGATGGTGGCGCTGGTACATTTCAGCGAAAAAGAATTAGAAGAAAGCGGTTTTTCGCCGGAAAATGCAAGAAAAGCACTTTCACCAATTCTTTCCACAAACTTGGAACATATTTTGGAAAGCGGCTGCGTACAGGCATTGACGGGTCCGTTGGAACGCAATGACCTACAGACGGTGCAGAAACATTTAGGCGTATTAGAAGGAAACGACAGGGAAATTTATAAAAGTCTGTCGCGTGAGCTTATAGAGATTGCGCAGAAAAAAAATCCGGAGCGTACTTATAATAAGATGGAGGAATTATTAAAATGAAAAACACAGTTTTAACCATTCAAAAGCAGAAAGAAGAAGGAAAAAAAATTACAATGCTGACATGCTATGATTACTCCATGGCGAAGCTGATGGATGAAGCAGGGATCAATATGCTTTTGGTTGGGGATTCTCTGGGAAATGTGATTCTTGGTTACGAGGACACCCTGTCTGTCACAATGGAGGATATGCTGCATCATACAGCGGCAGTTGCAAGGGGTGCAAAAAATGCGATCGTGGTAGGAGATATGCCATTTATGTCGTATCAGACCTCCGTATATGACGCCGTTGTAAATGCCGGACGTTTTATGAAGGAAGGGCGCGCAAACATGGTGAAGTTAGAGGGGGGCGCATCTGTGTGCCCGCAGATCCGTGCCATTGTGGATGCATCGATTCCGGTCTGCGCACATCTGGGATTGACACCACAATCCATCAATGCATTTGGTGGTCACAGGGTGCAGGGGAAGAGCGAAGAAGCAGCCCGAAAATTAGTTGAGGATGCAAAAAAAGTGGAAGAAGCAGGTGCTTCGGCAATTGTACTTGAGGCAATACCGGCAAAGTTAGCAGAGTTGATCACAAAATCCGTTCATATTCCGACGATTGGCATTGGTGCTGGAAATGGATGTGATGGACAGGTACTTGTCTATCAGGATATGCTGGGAATGTTTGATGATTTTACACCGAAATTTGTGCGTCGGTTTGCAAATGTCGGAGAGATCATGAAACAGGCATTTCATGATTACATTGAGGCTGTGGAAGACAAAAGTTTCCCGGCAGCGGAGCACACTTATAAAATAGATGATGATATTATTGAGAAACTTTATTAGAAAGGAAATCATATGAAAATAGTAACAACCATTAAAGAAGTTCGAGAAATTGTAAAAGAATGGAAAAAGGAAGGAAAAACAGTCGCACTTGTTCCAACCATGGGATATCTGCATGAGGGACATGGAAGTCTGATCACGCGTGCAAGAAAGGAAAACGATAAAGTCGTTGTCAGCATTTTCGTTAATCCGATGCAGTTTGGACCAACCGAAGATTTGGCGAGTTATCCGCGGGATCTGGAAAAAGACAGTGCGTTTTGTGAAAGCCTTGGTGCAGATTTGATTTTTCATCCGGAAGCGGAAGAAATGTATACAGATGGATTTTGTTCATATGTAGACATGGATGTGTTGACAAAAGAATTGTGCGGATTGAGCAGACCGGTACATTTCCGCGGTGTTTGTACGGTGGTTAGCAAATTGTTCCATATAGTGGCACCGGACCGCGCGTATTTTGGACAGAAAGATGCACAACAGCTTGCGGTGATCCGACGCATGGTGCAGGATTTAAATATGGATATTGAAATCGTAGGATGTCCGATCGTTCGGGAAGAGGACGGACTGGCAAAGAGTTCACGAAACACGTATCTGTCAGCGGAAGAGAGAAAAGCAGCTCTTTGCTTATCAAGAAGTATTCGTTTGGGACAGAGTATGGTAAAAGAAGGCGAAACAGATGCAAAAAAAGTGTTAGACGCAATGAAAGCAGAAATTGAAAAAGAGCCATTAGCAAAAATTGACTATGTAAAATGTGTAAATGGTCTGACAATGCAGCAGCAGGGTACGGTGACGGTGCCGACATTGGTTGCAATTGCCGTTTATATTGGTAAGACACGATTGATCGATAACTTTATCGTAGAGTAAGGAGGTTTTATTATGCAGCTCGAAATGTTAAAAGGAAAAATTCACCGTGCAACTGTAAAACAGGCAGAATTGGATTATGTTGGAAGTATTACTGTAGATTCAGATCTGCTGAAAGCTTCCGGTATTTTAGAATATGAAAAAGTACAGATTGTGGATATCGATAACGGAAATCGTTTTGAAACTTATACGATCGCCGGCGAGGCAGGATCTGGTATGATCTGTCTCAATGGTGCAGCAGCCCGCTGTGTCTCTGTCAATGATAAAATTATCATTATGTGTTATGCACAGATGACACCGGAGGAAGCAAAAACAAATCCACCGAAAGTAGTATTTGTAGATGAGGAAAATAGGATTGAACGTGTGACAAATTATGAGAAACACGGTCGATTGGTTGACATGAAATAGGAGAAGACGATGTTAAAAGACAAAACGGTATTGCTGGGGGTAACCGGAAGTATTGCGGCGTATAAAATTGCAAACCTGGCAAGTATGCTTCGAAAACAACAGGCAGATGTGCATGTGATCATGACGAAAAATGCGACAAATTTTATTCACCCGATCACATTTGAAACATTAACAGGAAATAAATGTATTGTGGATACTTTTGATCGTAATTTTTCTTTTGAAGTAGAACATATTTCGCTGGCAAAGAAGGCGGATGTGGTGATGATCGCGCCGGCATCGGCAAATGTGATCGGAAAACTGGCACATGGAATAGCAGATGATATGCTGACAACAACGGTTATGGCCTGCACCGCGCCGATTCTTGTATCACCGGCGATGAATACACATATGTATGAAAATCCGATCGTTCAGGATAACCTTGCTATATTGAAAAAATATGGAATGCAGGTCATTGAGCCGGCAGCAGGTGTTTTGGCATGTCAGGATATTGGAAAAGGGAAAATGCCGGAGCCGGAATTGTTATTCCGTTATATTGAAAAAGAAATCGGGTGTGAAAAAGATTTGGCGGGTAAAAAAATTCTGGTAACAGCCGGTCCAACCCGCGAAAAAATCGATCCGGTTCGTTATATAACAAATCATTCTACTGGAAAGATGGGATATGCGATCGCACAGGCGGCTGCGTATCGCGGAGCAGAAGTCACGCTTGTCAGCGGGCCGGTGGAACTTGCGCCGTTAGACTTTGTACAGACAATATCTGTGGAAAGTGCGTCTGAAATGTACGATGCAGTTATATCCCAAGCGTCCAAACAGGATGCCGTCGTGATGGCAGCAGCCGTTGCGGATTATCGCCCTAAAACAGTCAGCAGTGAAAAAATTAAAAAATCAGAGAAACAAATGAGTTTGGAATTGGAAAAAACGGATGATATTTTAAAGACACTTGGAAAAAACAGAACAAAGCGTCCGTTTTTATGTGGCTTTTCTATGGAAACCGAACATTTGGTGGAAAATTCGCGGAAGAAACTTGAAAAAAAACATCTTGATTTAATCGTTGCAAATAATCTGAAAGAAGCCGGAGCGGGATTTGGAGTGGATACCAATCGCGTTACCATGATTTCAGAAGAAACCGAAGAAGAATTACCACTGTTACCAAAAGAAGAAGTAGCTCACGCTATCTTGGATCGAATTTCGGAAAAAATTTAACTGACACAGTTTCCTTTTTTCTACATAATGTAAAGTAAAAAGTAGTCATAAGGGGAATGAAAATGATGGACGCAGGAAAGAAAGACCGTTGTCCAAAGCAGGGTTCACCACGAATGCAGGATTTTCTACAGGGAATGCCGCTTGCGATGGCGTATGTACCATGGCAGCATATGCAAAATTTGTATGAACCGGAACAGGCGCTCCGATGTGGGACTGTTTTCCCAGAATTAAATATGCCGTTTCTTGGCAGGAAGGGGTGTCGGTCATGAATCAGCGATTGCAAAATATGGATCAAAGAAGCCTGCTGCACTGGATTGATATGGTCAGTATGTGCATGTATGACATGATTCTGTACCTTGATACACACCCGAAGGATACAGATGCCATGCAGTATTTTTCACAGTATAAACAGATGCGTGAAGATGCAATGGATGTGTTTGGCAATAAATTTTATCCGCTTCTTTTGGATCGTGCGAAACCGGACTGCTATTGGAAATGGGTATTATCCCCATGGCCATGGGAAGGAGGGTGCTGATTCATGTGGAATTATGAAAAAAGATTGGAATATCCGATTCGGATCAAAGAACAGAATCCGGAAATTGCGCAGGTGATCTTGACACAATATGGAGGTCCCGATGGTGAGCTTGGCGCTTCTTTGCGATATTTGTCACAGAGATATACGATGCCGTATCGTGAAGTGGCGGGGATTCTTACGGATATTGGAACGGAAGAATCAGCACATCGATGTTGGCGATGATTATTGTACTAAAAAAACATCCAAAT